>JBBSVZ010000038.1:32050-58368 GCA_038046545.1 Nanobdellota archaeon
AATACTGGTTTCATGACCACTGGTAAATGGCGACAATTTAAAAAAGTTGTGTGCGTCACATTTTTATAGTTCATTGGTAGGGGGTCTTCATAGGGGGTTTCCATGAATCCGGAGAAAGAAATTGTCAATCTTTGGCTTAACAGACAGGGCTTCTTTACTATAAACAATATTAATGCTGGCAGGAACAGGATTGTTGATGTCATTGCTATAAAACAGCAGGAAAAAAAGCTCGAAGAGGTCTGGCACGTTGAGGTTTACGTTTCACTTGTTTCACCGCAGCTGACTGATCGCGAGCGCATGGACCTTGTTCAACGGTTTGAGAACCCTCAGGTTGTTTCCTCAGTCAAAAAGACAGTTCAGGAGTTTCTAGGCAGTGAGGCCGAGCCAAAGAAAGTAATTGTTTCTTCAATCGATAATGTTTCAATTCCAGATGTTAGTGTTGTAAAGTTCGAAGACGTTCTTCTGGATGTTATTTCAAGTCTTGACAGGCAGAATTACAGGGATGACAGTTTGCGCACATTGCAGCTTGTGAAGTACGTTTTGCTGAGGAAACCATCGATGCTAAAATCTGTGATTGGGAAGATGAAGGAAGGAAAGAAGTCAAGGCGAGGCTACAGAAGTAAGGTCATTGCAGAACTTTTGTCTTCTGAGCAAGCAAAATCAATTCTCAGAGGTAAAAATTCTGAACAACTTCTAATAGATATACTTCAGGGTTCATCTCTTGCCTCATCAGAGAAATTCGCTAAACTTTTGGCAACAAAGATACTTTCCAAAAGGGCAAGGACTGCCTTCCTGAAAGAGCTGATTCCGCAGGCAGTTGAAGATATGGGCGAAGAAAAGAAAGAACAGACTTTAGAGAAGTTTATTTGAACTCATTTTGTTACTACTCTTAAAAAGAAAAATTTTTAAATTGTTCAATGAACTCCGAGCAAATGAACCCAAACGATAGATTAGATGTTTTCTTGACGTACCCAATGTCAGAACCAGTCTTAAATGCAGTCTATGGAAATTTAATTGATTACGCTTTGTCACGCACCGAACGAGTACTTGCACATTATCAAAGCTCAACTGAAATCAGTGAACAGCTTCGGGAAATTTTATTGGATTCGTTGGAAGATTTGGTTGGTTTGAGTGTTGCTCAGCAAGCAAATAGAAAGATAAAACTTAGTGCACAGGATAAATTATGTATCCAAATTGATTACTTAAGAGCAGCCATTATTGGAAGAAAAAGTGAGTAGTATTGTTAAAAAAATTATTTACTGTTCTTAAGGCGGCGGAATAATCTCGTGCTTCTTTTCCCTCCTGTGCTTCCAGTATTCTAGCCCGACAGGAATGAATGAAACTATGATTACGATTGCAATGACTACGTGGAGGTATTTTCCAAGGTTTGGTATAAGGCGGCCGAGGAAATAGCCTCCTAAAACTGTGCTGAAGACCCAAAGCGTGCCACCTGCAATGTTGTACGTTACAAATGTTTTGTACTTCATGTTCGCTGCGCCTGCAACTGGCGGGACAAATGTGCGTATTAACGGAATGAATCTGGCAAGTACGATTGTTTTTGGCCCGTGCTTATCATAAAACGCCCTGGCTTTCTCGATGTGCTCATGGCGGAATAATCTGGAATCCTTTTTTCTGAAAAGAATCTTGCCCATATGATGACCGATGAAGTAGCCTGTTTGGTCTCCGATTATGGCTGCTATGGTTGCGAAAATCAAGAGGTACCAGACGTTAAGCACATTCGCAGCTGCCAATATGCCTGCAGTTATCAATAATGAGTCGCCAGGAAGGAAAAAACCAACAAATAAGCCGGTTTCAACAAAAATGATAATACAGATTGCAAGAAGTCCGCCCCAGGCAATTAGGCCTTCGATGTTGTAGATGCTGCTTAGGAATTGCTGGATGACCTCTAACATTTTGCAAAGAATGAAAGTTCTGTTTTTAAGGGTTGTTATGCTGGCGGATATCAGGGATAATAATATTTTAGCATTCTATTCTTCACTTAATCTAACAACATTTTCCCAAGACGGATTTGAGCCACCGTCAACACCCTTCTTTTTGATTGGGTGAGCCCAATAAGCTCCTTCATGTTGATACTTCCTGATTTCGTCTACTTTGTCTGCTTCCACTATTTTTTCTACTTTCTCTACGCCTAATTCGAGAATAAGCTCTAATGCTCTGGTTGTTGGGTCTGTTAGTCGATGTCCATTAATCAATAATCCGTGAAGGTCGCCATTGGCAGTATAGCGCGCTGGAATATCAACATCGGCGCCCCTTATGTCCGCCTGAATTTTTACAAGCAATTTGAGCTCAGTGTTTGAAACATGTTGCGCAGTTACTCTAATATAATCCCGCGACAGTTGCAGATTATCGTATTCTGGTTCCATTTATGATTCGAATTTTGTTTTTATATTAAAACTTATTCAAAACTAAAAGAACTCAATCTAGCCCATAAAAAAATTAATAATAAAAAAATAATTAATTTACGAAAATTGGAAGGTTACTTAGAACTTTTTCCTTTTTGCGTAGCAATCTCTGCAGTAAACTGGCTTGCCTTCTGATGGCTTGAACGGAACTTCGCAGTCCTTTCCACATTCGGAACAAGTCGCCTTATGCATCTCTCGCGGCCCAAAGTTATTTCTAAATCCGCCGCCTCCTCTATTGAAATCTCCCATTTTTTTTATCCTCCTATACTACATAAAAGAAATTAAATTTCGATTATGTTTTACTATAAGAATACCTCTTTATTTAAAAAACTAATGGTTTTATAAGGCTTAATTGAGCATGTGTCAAAAGCAATGGTTTATAAGTCTGCTCAAGATACCTCCTCTTACCGTGGGTTTTGAAGAACTAAAATTACACCCTGACATTCTCAAGTCGCTCAAGAGAAGCGGATTTGTGGAGCCAACACCGATTCAAAGTAGATGCATCCCTGAAATTAAGGCAGGGAAGGATGTTGTTGGGCAGTCATTAACTGGTTCAGGCAAAACAGCGGCATTCGGAATACCTATAGTCGAGAAACTCACGCCAGGCGGCGGCATCAAGGCTTTAGTTCTTGCACCAACAAGGGAGCTGGCGCTTCAGGTAAGAGAGACTCTTTCAGTCCTGTCACAGTTTAGAGGCTTACATGTTACTACAGTTTATGGAGGCGTTGGGATCCAGCCTCAGATTGACTCATTAAGAAGGACTGACATCGTTGTGGCAACCCCTGGAAGGATGCTTGACCATATAAGCCGAAATACAATCAAGCTTGACAAAGTAGAATTTCTTGTGATTGACGAAGCTGACAAGATGTTCGAAATGGGCTTCATTGACGATGTAAAAGAAATAATCAGGTATTTGCCAGCAACAAGGCAGACTCTTCTTTTCAGCGCAACAATGCCTGCTGAAGTCCATCACCTTATCACGAGATATCTCAAGAGCCCTAAAATAATTACTGAGAAAATACATGTTGATAGTAGCCTTTTAAAGCAGGTGTATTTTGATGTTAAGCAAGACGAAAAGTTTTCGTTGCTTGTTCATTTGCTGAAGCACAAAACACCCGGACTTGCAATCGTTTTCTGCTTGACAAGGCGAGAGGTTGACGTAGTCACTAAAAACCTCAAGCTGCAGGGCATACATGTTATGGCTGTTCATGGCGGATTAAGCCAGAGCCAGAGGACAAGTGCTGTCAGTTCTCTGAAACACGAGAAGATTCAAGTGCTTGTCGCAACAGATGTTGCTGCGAGAGGTCTTGACATAAACAACATTTCTCACATTTATAACTATGATTCTCCGAAGAATTCAAGCGAATACACGCATCGCATTGGCAGGACTGCAAGGGCGGGCAAGAAAGGCGAGGCAATAACAATACTCTCAGAAAGTGACCACGACAATTTCAGGAATGTACTATCCGACAGGCAAATCCAGGTGCAGCTCGAACAGGCTCCGCAGTTCGAAAAAGTCAGGTTTGAGCGAAACACTCAAAGAGCAGGTTTTTCAAGAGGCCCATTCAGGGGACCGGCAAGCCATGGCCGAAGCTATCACCGCACTTCTCAGGGTCATTTCGGGAATAGAAGATAGTATATTCTTTGCATTAATCGATAATCATTGTGCTGATCTGGGCTTATCGGTTCCTGGCCAATGCCACTTATAACTACTGTCCAGTAACGAAACATTTATAAGTGTCTTTCCATCTATCCTCTGTATGCGACCAGTTTCAATGCTATTCAACATAATGCTGCTTTTCCTAGTCACATCTATCACTGTTAATGCCCAGGAAATAGCTATTTACAGGATAAATGCTGGAGGACCGGCTTTCGTTGATATTTACGGAAACCATTGGAGGCCAGATACTGGATATTTTGCAGCTGGAAAATCTAATTCTGCAGAAGTTGCGATAAGGAAGACAGATATTGACAAATTGTATCAGACAAATAGATACTCCCAAAGCAGTAATCTCATCTACAATTTTCCAATTGCAAATGGAAATTACGAAGTTATACTTCATTTTTCTGAAACTTTCAGCGGAGATCCTTTCCTCAAAAGCAGAATATTTGATGTCTTGGCTGAGAACAAAACCGTTTTAAGAAATATAAGCATTTACAATGAAGCCCAATCTCGGGGAGCTCTTATAAAAATTTTCCAAGTGGCTGTTAATGATTCTAACCTGCACATTGTATTCGTAAGAAAAATTGGTGAGCCGAAAATATCGGGAATAGAAATAATCGCGTCAAATGGGGAGCCTGCATTGGGCTTGTCGGAAACTGAAATCATTTTTGATGAAACAAATGTGGGAAACTCAAGCCAGCAAAAGCAAGTGGTGATAAGAAATCTCGGTGGTAGGGCAATGACTGTGCGAAACATAGCTGTTGAAGGACAGTTCACTATTACCGCCAGACCGCCTTACATTATCCCTCCAGATAGCGGCATTACTTTTGACGTCGAATATGTGCCCTCAAAAGGAGGCGCGGCTGAAGGCTTAATAAGAATCCAAAGTGATGACCCATATTCTCCTCATGTAATCAAATTAATCGCTTCCTCTGAGAAGGTAGTTAAAAGCCAATTTTCTCCAGGGTTAATCGCGAAGGTTTACAAACTGGAAAAAAATATTCGTTTATTGCCTAATTTTAAGGATTTTAATGCTAGCTGGACTGCAGCCGCTGGAACAATTGATTTAAGTCCGACTGATTCGGGATTCTTTGGGGCGCCATTCAAAGATAATTTTGCAGTTCAGTTCAATGGCTTGTTGACTATTGATGAAGACGGAACTTATGAGTTTTATCTTTCTAGCGACGATGGTTCTCAGCTTTTTATTGATGGAAACGAAACTATTAATAATGACAACACTCATGGAATGCGAACAAAAAATGGTGTGCTGAATTTGGGCAAGGGAGTTCATAACGTATCTATTGGCTACTTTGAAAAAACGGGCATGGCAGGCCTTATTCTCGAGTGGAAAACTCCTTCAGGAAGCCGCTCAATTATTCCTGAACAGGCATTTATGCACAATACTCGAATACTGAAGCCTTATATCAATGAAATTAATGGCTATGCCGGTCCAGCAAAAGGCGGGAATACAGTAACAATTCATGGTTTCGGTTTTGATATTTCAAAAACTGCTGTAACTTTCGGAAATATTTCTGCGAAAGAAATCAGGGTGATTGACTCAACAAAAATCCAGGTAATTGCTCCTTCGGGCAATGGAACAGTTTGCATAACTGTGACAACACCAAGCGGGAAGAGCAATGGAATGGTTTACACTTATGATGACAAGGCAAAAACAAGGAATCATATCAGAATAAACGCTGGCGGAGATTCTTTCAACGATAGTTTTAGCAATCAATGGGAAACTGACTACGGAATTATTAGTGGTAGGCGCTACTCGCTTAAAACGCCAATTGCAGGTACAGTAAATGATGAGCTCTACCAGTCTTTTCGGCAGACCAATGAATCAGAGAATCTGTTGGCAAATGTTCAAGTTCCTCCGGGCGAATATGAGATAAATTTACATTTCGCAGAGCTTTCCCCAAGCAACTCAAGAAATGGAAAAAGAGTTTTCAATGTAACTGCTGAAGGGATTCTTATTGCTGATATGGATGTTTTTGCGGACATTGGGAGCAAAAAAGCTCTAATAAAAACTGCCTTTGTGAAAGTCAATGATGGAGAACTTAACATCGAGCTCGCGTCAATTAATGGGAATTCGATGATTTCAGGCTTGGAAGTGATTGCCCGATGATTGGCATCGATGGAATTAAGAGCGTTGAGTCGGTTAATACACGACAATTGCTTGTAGAAATAGTTAATGATGTTGTAAGTTCAAAATATGCGGTACCTGGTGCTAACCTGTTTTATCCAGCACTTGAGACTATTATGGTAAATGGAGATGCGCCTTTAAGCCCGGAAGTTGCACTTGCATATATGGCAAGAAAAGTTGACCAAGGAGAGGCAAGTTTGGATATTCCGCGTATCGCCGCGGACCAAACTGATTATAATCAGCGTGTTGTCGATATCCTGTTATTCCATAATACTGCTATAGCTGATGGAGTTGAGCGAAAGCTTAAACAAACATATGGTTATTTTATGGAATTCGGTGACATCATGAAAAGGGAAAAAATATGGGATAAGAGCTTGGGGCCAAACCAGCGCTTAGTCGAAACTCTCCTGAGGAACTCTGCAAGGATATTTTCGGGATATTTAAG
Source organism: Nanobdellota archaeon (assembly GCA_038046545.1). Taxonomy (GTDB): domain Archaea; phylum Nanobdellota; class Nanobdellia; order Woesearchaeales; family JBBSVZ01; genus JBBSVZ01. The sequence goes on from JBBSVZ010000038.1 coordinate 38,728, forward strand.
CCGCATCCAGACGTTTATAACATATGCTCCTGATGAAGTTGGAGCAATCCATCAGGTTACCCAAAAATTAACCGAAGGCAGAGAATCGAGAGGGCCAGGGGGTAAAGTTGACGTGCTTGTGCTTTCAAATGATAGCAGTCTTCCGCCTTATCCATTAGCGAACCCAGAACAGGAACATGCGGCAAATAATCTATTAAGACAAGACGGGATAGATTACAAAGGTAGCGCAATGATGCGATTATACCCTATCTAAATCTTAATCATGCTAGTATAATTGCTAATCACAGGAATCTTCCACATCTCGCCCTGTATAGCCTTAATTATTGCAACTATGCTGACAATTAATATTGCGAGCCAGCAGAGCGAAACCAACGGCCAGATTATCCAGCCCAAGAAAAACAAGAATCCAAAGAATTGAGCGGCAATTGCGAATATAACTTCTACAATTAGTAAAACAATGCCTTGTCTTAAATGGAACTTGATGAACTCATCTTTTTTCTTAACTACCAAAAGTGGAATGAGCAGTAGTATGCCCAAATAGGAAAGGATTGCGGTCATCATTTCGTCTGAATTGAGGGTTTTCTTTGCCATATTGGCTTTTTTAGAGTAAGGTATTATAAATATTGTGGAGAATTGTGATGCAATTAAGCCGGCACGGCGATTGAGTGCTTTATTATTAATTAGTTTTTTTCCTAACTATTTTGTTAGCACTCAAGGCCGCGCGAGCCAAGCAGGGATACCCTTATTTATCAATCCACCGTAAACAAATCCGAGTCATGCTTCACATCAAATAACCCTAATCTTGCGCCTGCATCAAGCCACGCATGCGCGTAATACAGCGCGCCAAAGGCATTCACAAAATCGCCTTTCTTCTCGAAGTGCTTGGCATCTTCGATGTAATTCGTTGCCATCTCAAGAAAGTCGATTGCTGTTTTTTCCAGGTGTGTTTTGGCAGGCAAAGCTATCTCGACAGTCGCAAGCGCTTTTTCCGTTATTTCAAATGAGTGCTTCAGCTTTTCTGGGGTTATTTGGTTAATCATCCTAAAAATAAACTTTTCAGGGGATATATAAAACTATTTTGTTTTAAACAACCGAGATTGACATTTAGCCACATTATATCACTTAATCTTCGTAATTATCCCACAATTTTTTTATTAGATGGTAAGGGCAATCCATTGAATTTGATGAATTTGCTGTTTCAATTGATTGGTGAAACCTGCCACCAAATAGTCCGTTTCTAGTTGTAACTATGTCGACAATCCGTCCTATATAATCCTCGTCTAATTCCATATAAACCGGAGTTTTCATTTCAGACCATCCAGTTTCAGCAATAGGTTCAAGAGTCACAAAAGAAAGGTGTTGGCTAAGGTTTTCAACTTTAGTCACAATTCCGCTGATGACTTCTTTTCCCATATTATGGAGGAATTAAAATATCATTAAAAACCTTTCTGTGCCTTTTTTTACGGCAGATCAAAACTAAACTATTGAGACTTCGGGTTCTTCAGAAAATAAATGTTTATTATTTCGCGAATAATGATAGATGAACTGCTGCGCATATCCTGCATACTTGCCATAATATGTCCTGCCTAATGTTTGTATGTGTTTTGATGTTAGACCAGAATCTAGATTATAAAACTGCTTCATCGCTCTTTCTATCCAGACGTCGACTGGAAAAGCGCTGTGTTGCCCAAGCGAAAACAAGAGGATACATTGGCCGACTTTGTCGCCGATGCCGGGCAATTCAGTTATTTTTTCCAGTGCCTGTTCAAAAGAAAGTTTTTCCAGTTTTCTGAGTTTTTCAGTATTGGTTTTTTTTGCGAGTTCTCTTAAATACGATTCCCGATAACCAAGACTCATGCTTGAAAGTTTCCTGCTGTTCGCAATTTCTTTCGGCAATGGAATGGCGTAAGCAGTTTGGTTGCCAAGCCTCAGTTCTTTCCCGTGCTCATTGCAAAGAGAGCTGATATTCTTGGTTATTCTCGGTATGTTTGAGTTCTGTGAAAGTACAAAGGAAACGGCGCATTCCCACGGGTCCTGCCGCATTATTCTTAGGCCATAATGGTTTTCTATCGCTGCGCTTATTATTTCATCCTTGTCAATTGCTGATAGTATTTTTTCGTATGGCTCGTCGAGCGCAAAGAAGTTAGTGATAAATTTCTTGTCAGCGCCGTCAAATTCCATTTTATTGCCGTTTTGCCTAATCTTGAACAGCTTGTTTTTTGCAGTGATGAGGTACCAGCCGTTAATTTTGGTGTAAAGGAAAATCTGACCTGACTCAAGAGTTTGTGCAAGGTCGAAGTTTTTTACTGTAAGTTTTTGCATTCCTCTGCCGCAGTTTATGCATTATTAAAGTGTTTCTGTCTGCTGGAGCCCGCGCAGGATTTGAGTGCAATTATCTTTTTTTAGCTTTTAATGCGGAATAGTCAATAATTGATTCCTTTTCCTCACTCAAATACATCTTTTATCTTCGAGAACAAGCTTTTGTTAGTGTCTTCCTTTGCAAACTGCTGCAGCAGTTCCTTCTGTTTTTTCGTCAGGTTCTTGGGCACTTCGATGACAACTCTTACATATTCAGAGCCGGGATCGCCTGAACTAAGGTCGGGAATCCCATGACCGCGCATTCTAAAAAACGTATTGCTTTGAGTGCCAGCCGGAATTTTAAGCGTTGCCTTCCCATCTAGCCTAGGTACTTCTAATTCTCCTCCCATGCTTGCGGTTGTGAAAGGAATCGAAGCTTCGATATAAACATCATTTCCTCGCCTCTCGAATAATTCATGTGGTGAAACTTCTATCACGACATAAAGGTCTCCTGGTGAGCCTCCTTGGCCCGCTTCCCCTTCACCAGCGATTCTGAGCCTTGAGCCTGAATCGACTCCTGCTGGAATAGATACGATTATTTTTCTGGTTTTCTGAGCTCGGCCTTGCCCGTTGCAGTCCCTGCATTTTTTTCGGACTGTCTTGCCAGCTCCTCGGCATGATGAGCAGGTTGCGCTTGTTGTGAAATAACCAAATGGTGTTCGCTGGCTTTTTCTTTCAACGCCAGAACCGCTGCAAGCTTGGCAAATAACTACATCATCAGGATTTTCGGCACCAGACCCTTTACAAGTTTCGCAGGCTTCAAGCCTTGGAATTCTGAGTTCTTTTTTAATTCCCTTTGCTGCTTCTTCGAGAGTTAGGTCAAGATCGTATCTAAGATCGTGGCCTCGTGTCTGCCTCTGTCTCCTTCTCCCACCTGTTTGGTTACCGAAAAAGGTGCTAAAAATATCATCAAAGTCAAATTCCGTGCCGCCAAAGTCGAAGCCTTGCGCTCCTCCTCCGAAACCTTCAGCTGTTGTGCCGTATTTGTCATACTGCGCACGTTTCTTATCATCGAGGAGAACAGAAGCGGCTTCATTTAATTCCTTGAACTTTTCTGTAGCTCCTGCTTCTTTATTCAAGTCTGGGTGATGCGTCTTGGCAAGCTTCTTGTAAGCTTTTTTTATCTCGTCCTGGTTTGCACCGCGCGGGACGCCAAGAGTTTCGTAATAGTCCTTAGCCATTCAATTTCATCTGCCTCACGCCCATGTTAAGAGCTTTTGTTAAGTTTGCATTACTTCTAAATAATAAATGTAATGGAGGCATTTACATGCCCATTCCACCCATTCCGCCGGGCATTGAAGGCATGCTTTTTTTGCTGGCTGCGATCACATCGTCTATCCTGAGGATAAGTTCAGTGACTTCAGTCGCTGACTTGATTGCCTGCGTTTTAATTTTCAGCGGTTCGATAACGCCCTGCTTCCAGGCGTCCATTACCTTGCCTGAGAAAACATCTATGCCTGCCCATTTCTGTCCTTTTTCGTGTGCTGCCTTTAGTTCTGTCAAAACATCGATTGGGTCTAGGCCAGCATTTTCGGCAAGTGTTCTTGGAATTACTTCCAGCGCTTCGCCAAATGCCTGCACTGCGAGCTGCTCTCTTCCTGAAAGCGAGGTCGCATACTTTTTTACAGCTTTTGCTATTTCAATTTCAGACGAACCGGCACCGCCAACAGCTTTACCGTTTGAAAGCGTTGCTGATATGTCGCCAACTGCATCAGATACAGCTCTTTCAAGTTCGTCGACTACGTGCTGGGTTCCGCCTCTTATCAGAAGCGTTACTGAGCGAGGGTTCTTGCACTTACCAATGAATGTGTAAGTTTCGTCGCCGAGCTTTTTCTCTTCCACAAGTCCTGCAAATCCTAGGTCAGTTGCTGCAAGATCGCGAAGGCTGTTTGTTATTTTTGCACCAGTTGCTTTTGCAAGCTTCTGCATGTTGTCGTCAGAAACTCGCTCGATTGCAAAAATTCCTTTTTTTGAAAGGAAGTGCTTTGCAAGGTCGTCAATTCCTTTTTGCACAAACAAGACATTTGCGCCTGACTTCGCGACGTTTTCAACCATGTCGCGCAGCATTTTTTCTTCCATCTCAATGAAAGCTTGCATTTGCGATGGATCTTTTATCTCGATGTTGGCGTCAATTTCTGTTTTCTTTATTTCGAGTTCCTTGTCAATAAGCGCAATCTTTGCATTCTTGATTGATGTGGGCATTCCTGGATGACACTTGTCCTTGTCAAGCAATATCCCTTCGATCAATTCCGAGTCTTCGACTCCGAAGCCGACTTTCTTTTCAAGCTTGATATTGTCGATGTCAAGTTTTCCGTTGTCTTCAAATGTCAGGATTGCAGCTCTGACTATCAGCTCTGCGAGCTGTTCGCGTGCCATCTCTGCTGCTTTGCCAGTCATTGCAGTCATGGCAATTTTTGTGAGAGTTTTTGTGTCCTCTTTGCCAATTGGTTCAGCGAGCTTTTCGATTGTAGCAATCGCATGTTCGCCAGCCATCCTGTAGCCTCTTGCGATTAATGTTGGGTGGACGTCCTGCGAAAGCAGGTTTTCTGCGTTTTTCAGGAGCTCTCCTGCAAACACGACTGCTGTGGTTGTTCCATCGCCAACTTCATCCTGCTGGGTCTTTGCGATTTCCACAATCATCTTTGCTGATGGATGTTCAATTTCCATCTCATCAAGAATTGTGTAACCATCATTGGTTATTATGACATCTCCCATCGAGTTGACAAGCATTTTGTCCATCCCTTTGGGGCCAAGTGTTGTCCTAACTGTCTCTGCGACTGCTTTTGCAGCTGCAATGTTCGTTCTCTGAGCGTCTTTTCCATAAGTTCGCTCCGACCCCTCGGGCAAAATAAAGATTGGTTGGTAGTTTTGTGTCATTTTTTTCCCTCTTAGTTTTTATCCTTCTTTTTTCCGTCTTTAACTTCGAATTCGGCATCGACAACTTTCTCGCCCGTGTCATCGGGCTTTGCCTCGTGGCTTTGCTTTTCCTCTGCTGCTTTTTTGTAAAGCTCAACCGATGCTTCCTGCACGGTTTTATTCAAGTCGTCAAGCTTTGATTTTATGGCTGCATGATCCCTTTCTTTTGTTTCAAGCAGTTTCTTGAGCTCGTCTGTTTTGTCCTTTATTGCTGAAATCTTGGCTGCATCGACTTTGCCTTCAAATTCCTTGAGAAGCTTTTCGGTCGAGTAAACAATTGTTTCTGCCTCGTTAATTGTTTCGACCTGTTCCTTGCGCAACTTATCCTCTTCTGCGTGCGCTTCTGCTTCTTTTTTCATTTTTTCGATTTCTGCATTGTCGAGCTTTTGGCTGGCAGTTATCTTTATTGACTGCTCTTTTCCTGTTCCCAGGTCTTTTGCAGTCACATGGACTATTCCGTTGGCGTCGATGTCGAAAGTCACATCAATCTGTGGTATTCCTCTTGGTGCTGGAGGTATTCCGACTAGGTCAAACTGGCCCAGTGTTTTGTTGTCAGCATACATCTGCCGCTCTCCTTGCCCTATTCTAATCGTTACAGCAGTCTGGCTATCTGATGCTGTTGAGAAGGTCTGCGATTTTTTCGTAGGAATCGTTGTATTCCTGTCAATTAGCTTTGTGAAGATTCCGCCGAGAGTCTCGATTCCAAGCGAGAGAGGGGTAACATCAAGCAACAATACGTCCTTGACTTCTCCGCCGAGAATTCCTGCCTGGATTGCTGCGCCCATTGCTACGCATTCCATTGGGTCGACTCCGCGTTCTATTTTCTTTCCTGCAAATGCTTCGAGGAAGCGAATAACTGCGGGCATTCTAGTCGGTCCGCCGACAAGAATTACTTTTTCGATGTCATCATGGGTTAGCTTTGCATCGTTGAGTGCCTGCTGCATTGGTGCTTTTGTGCGCTCTATTATTGGCATGACGAGCTCTTCGAGTTTTGACCTTGTTATTTTCATTGTCAAGTGCTTAGGCCCTTCAGGGGTGGCTGTAATATATGGGAGGTTGATGTCAGTTTCCATTACGGTTGAGAGCTCAATTTTTGCTTTTTCTGCTGCCTCTCTTACTCGCTGGAACGCCATCTTGTCTTTTTTTATGTCAGCGCCTTCTTGTTTCTTGAATTCTGAAGCAATGTATTCTATGATGACATTGTCCATGTCTGTTCCGCCAAGTTGAGTGTCTCCTGAGGTTGATTTAACTTCAAAGACTCCTTCACCCAGCTCCATTATTGTTACGTCAAGGGTTCCGCCGCCAAAATCATAAACCATTATTTTCATTTCCTTGTTGGCTTTGTCCAAGCCGAAGGCTAGTGCTGCGGCTGTCGGCTCGTTGATTATCCTGATAACTTCAAGGCCTGCAATTGTTCCTGCGTCTTTTGTCGCTTGCCTTTGGTTGTCGTCAAAGTAGGCTGGAACTGTTATTACTGCTTTCTCGACTTTTTGTCCGAGAAAATCTTCAGCATCTTTCTTGATTTTTTGCAGGATGAAGGCAGAAATCTGTTGGGGAGTGTATTGTTTTCCCTGAATTGTGTACTTGAAACTTGATCCCATCTTGCGCTTTGCTGCCATTACTGTATTTTCTGGATTGCTGACAGTCTGCCTTCTTGCAGGCTCTCCGACTAGCAGTTTGCCGTCTTTATCGATGGCAACAACTGAGGGGAATGATTTCCCGTAGGCTGTCTGCCCTTCTGCGCTTGGTATGATTTTTGGCTTGCCTGCTTCGAGGTAGGCAGCTGCGCTGTTGCTCGTTCCCAAATCTATTCCGATTATTTTTGTCATTGTAATTCACCTTTTGTTCTTAATTCGTCAATCCTTTCATTTGTCAGTATTCTCTTGTTTTTTCCAGATGCTCTTCGAAATGGCAATATATCGACAACTTCAAGCAGTTTCAAAAGCCTGTGCGTCTTAAGCTCATCTTCAGGCCGCATGCTTCCGATTGCTTCGTAAATGTCCTGGTCATAAGTTGCAAGGCTGACTTCAGTTCCTTTGCAGGTTATCAAAGTGTCAAGATTATCGTCTTTTTCTGCCAAATAGCGTAGCAGATTTTCAGGCGTTAGGTAGATTGTCCTTTGCTGGGTTTGCATCTTGTTTCACCTTTCCGGAGCTTATCTTGACTTTTGAATGCCTTACTATCGCATCTCCTCTCTTGTATCCTTTCTGGTATTCTTGTAAGATTGTTCCTTGCTGGCTGTCGCTTTCTTCTTGAATTAGTACTTCATGTTTGTACGGGTCGAAATGCTTGTCTGTTATTGCTCTGACTCCTTCGGAGTCGAACGCAGTCTTGATTTGTTTGTAAACTAATTCGAATCCTTTTCTAAGACTTTCATTTTCCTTTTGCAATGATTCGATTGTTGGTTGCTTTGTCAGGGTTTTCATTGCTTGTTCAAAGCTATCAAGCACTGGTAGGAATTTCCTAAGCACTTCTATTTTTGAGGCATCCTTTGCGTCCTTAATTTCCTTTTCAACTCTTTTCTTGTAGTTTTCAAAGTCTGCCTGGAGCCTTTGGAGCATATCCTTGTATTCCTCCGCTTTCTGGTTGATTTCTTGCGGTGGTTGTTCCTGCGGTTCTTTGTTGTCCTTGTCCATATTCTGTTGACCTGAACTCAACTGAATTGTGTTTAGTTAACTAATATATAAAGTATTAGATAGTGGAGAATATGGGTTGATTAACTCTTGGTACGACAAAAACTTTTAATATGTGTGTTGATTCCTGAGGAGTGGTGATATGATGGTTAACACTATTGACGATAAAATTGCTGGAATGCCTCAAGCATTTATTGACGCTTTTGATGAAGGCTTAACATCTCCGGATGTTGTAAGCCTAGTCGATGAAAATGTCAGAAGAGCGCTTTATAATCTAAGGGAAGTAATTAAAGATGAGTGGAGAAATTCTAAAGGTCATTATTGGATAAGAGATTATCGTAGCGCATTCCAATCTGCTGAAGATTTGGGTTTAGTTGAATGGGTTGGTCCTTATGAAGGAAGGCATGGATATACCAAATACATCCATTCAACTGAGAAGGGAAAGGCCGTATTTGCCGATTTAATCAGACAAGATTATGACTTCGCACTTCCTCCAGGCGCAAGAGTTGGTGGAGACGTAGATTAACCCTGCTCAATTCAATTACCAGTAAATCACTATTATCAGGATGCAGCGGCATTTACTGGATTTCGCGAATTTTTAACCAATATTTATAAATCGGGTAAATGATATTTCTAAATTATCCAAATGAAAAAACATTCTTCTGTGCGTAAACTGCAAATTAATGAATCTCAAAATAAATTTTTTTTTAAACAACTCGTATTAATCTCTTCTTTTTGGTCTGTGTTGGCTATTATTGGAACTCTCATTGTCCTGCGTTTAGCTCTGTATCCAAACAGTAATGGCTCATTTGTAAGTGTATTATTCGGCATTATTCAGCTCATTTTTTCGGTATTGTTTTTATTGCTGTTTAGTTTTTTATTTAGCCTGACGGCTTTCATCATGTATGTTTCTTCAAAGTCTGTCAGAATTTTATCGCTTCTTTTCGTAATTGGCGTAATCCTTTTTTTGAGTGTTTCTGCAGTTTCCTTTTTTGAAAATTCAAAGGGCGATTATCGAATTGTTAATGAACGATTTGTTTATTATGAAATGGTCGCAATTTTTGTTTTGTCCTCTATTTTGCCTTCCTTGATGACTTTATACATTTTAAAAATTAAAAAATTGGTTCCGGACGGATTAAGCGGTGGAGCGATTATTTATCTGATTATTATGGTCCTGACTTGGGTTATTTCAATTCCGCGCTTTAATTAGTGATATATTGGTTGATTTGTAAAAATATTAAAAATTTAATTCTAAACATTTAAATAACCCGTCGACTTTAAGTCAACCATGGTTCAGTTCAATTATCAGCGAATTACAATAATAAGAATGCAGCGCCCTTCTCAGCACACTCTAAATGAGGACTTGAAATGGTTTGGAAGAAGCTTGGGATTATTTGGCATTCGCGACAGGGATAAGTCTTGCTATCGCGTTTTCGTAGAGCTTTTAAAGAGCACTCGGCAGGGTAAAGCGATGTCATCTGACGAGTTAGCTTTGAAGTTGGGCCTTAGCCGTGGTACAGTAGTTCATCATCTTAACAGACTTATGGAAGCTGGAATTGTGATGGCGCAAAGAAATCAGTACGCAATTCGCGTCGACAACCTGAAAGTTTTAGTTGACGAGCTTCAGAGAGATATGCAGCGCGCTTTCGACGATTTAAGAGACGTTGCGCAAACAATTGACAAGGAGTTGGGAATATGAAATTATGGCAAAAATACTTGATAGTTACTATTATTATTGGGTTACCTGCACTTGCGCTCGGCCCCCTAATATGGCCGCGCTCGTCTGATGTTAATCCTGAGAATTGGCAAATTCCATTTTTTGTTTTGCTCGCAGCATTTGAGGCGGCTTTATTTGGATTTGGCATTGCATTTATGTGGTTTAATTGGAAAAATAGAAAGCCAACAGCATTATATGCTGCTATTTCTTGGCTTCTTGTTTCGTGGTGGCCGCACGATAATTTTCATATAAATAACGGGCTCAACACTACGGGCTTGCTGCTGATAGATTATTCCTTCCATCTAACACTTATAATAGCATCTGTGGTCGTGGCATTGAATCTGTACAAGGGCGATAAAAAACAAAAATGAAGCCTACACGTTCTAAAAAAGCAGGAATGGAACCGGGTTCGCTAGTCTACATAGGTGAGCAGAAAACTGAGAAAGTTAAAATAACATTCATAGATTATGACGAGCACAAGCTTGAAGAGAAAGAACTCCAGAATATAGAAGAGGCTTTTCCCTCAAAATCTACCCCGACAGTCAGCTGGACCAACATTTATGGGATACATCAGGTTGACATAATCGAAAAAGTCGGCAAGCATTTTGACTTGCACCCATTGCTTCTCGAGGATGTTGTTAACACCCAGCAGCGCCCCAAGGTTGAGGATTATGGGGATTACTTATTTTTTGTTTTGAAGATGCTCTCCTTTAATGAGAAAGCTAACAAAGTTGAGGCAAAGCAGGTCTGCCTTGTTCTTGGAAAGACCTATGTCATCTCTTTTCAGGAAAGCGATAGCGATGTCTTCGATCCAGTCCGAGACAGGATTCGTTCAGGAAAGGCGCGAATCCGCAGGCATGGGCCTGATTTTCTTGCTTATTCGCTGATTGATGCTATCATCGATAATTATTTCGGGATTCTCGAAAATTTGGGAGAAGCGATCGAACAGCTAGAGGATGAGCTTGCCAAGAATCCGCAGCAAAGCGATCTCAAAAAACTTTTCGGCCTTAAGCGAGAGGTCACAACCTTGCGAAAGGCAATTTTTCCGTTAAGGGAAATTATCGGCAAAGTTGAGAAGGGAGATTCTTCTTTGATAAAAAAAGGGACTGAAGTTTATTTCCGTGACGTTTATGATCATGCGGTATCAATGATAGACAACATCGACACTTTTCGCGACATGATGTCAGAGATGGTCGATATTTATTTGTCAGCTCAAAGCAATAAGCTAAATGAAGTCATTAGGGTTCTGACAGTCATCTCGACGATTTTCATGCCGATAACCTTCATCGCGAGTATATATGGTATGAATTTCAGGTATCTGCCTGAGCTCGAATGGCGATACGGTTACTTTTCTGTCCTTGCGCTCATGGCAGCTATTACCGTTGTCATGCTCATTTATTTCAAGAGAAAAAAGTGGGTTTGAAAGACACGCGAACTTCCGAATTTTTGAGCGCCAAGGATTTGAACCGGCAAACCTTTGCAGATGCTAACTGTCTTATCAAGCTTGGCTATGGCGGCTCAATTATTGGAATTGTGCGGCGGCGCGGGGAATTCCAAGCATACGGCCGTAACCGCAAGCTTTTTGAACCCCGAAGTGTATACACACACTGAGGGCTTAGCTCAGCGGAATACCTGGTTATCCATACGCCGCCGAGATTTATTATTATTAACTTATTCATAAACTTTTGGTAGAAAAAACCGCAAGATTTCCGACGATAAAGAAAATATTACGCCAGATATTTAAATCGAACGGAAGTTTTCCGATAAATAATAAGTGTTGCAATAAAGCCCGCGCGGCGCTTGAGCGCAAAAATAATTAGGAGAAATTTAACTTGCTGGGAAGAATCGGAGTTAAAATAATTACACGCGATTATCTGAAATATTCCTCAACAGGTTTGCCGTCAACTTCCAGGTAAATCCTTTGACCATTAATCTCATAAAATCTTTCTGGTGCTTCTTGACCAATTACATCTTGATATTGAACTTGGGACTGAAGAGTTTCTTTTATATCCCCCGTTCGATTGCATGATCTAATAGCTGCGATCATTGCTACTCCCACAATTATATATAAACCAAGCCCTGGAATGCGATCATTAATCTCGTCGAGTTTTTTTCGGATATCGTTGATTCCTTTATTTGTTTTGCTAATTTCATGGTCTAATGGCATACAAATAGGTCATTGCAACAACTTCTTAAACTTTTCGTAAATCACTACTCTCGAGTAAAAGTTGGCTGATCGTTTATACAATTTTGACACATATTTGTCCTGTTAACTAGCTTTTTGTTAGTACCCTATTTTATTAGAATTAAATAAAGGGTTAAGAAAAAACAAATTAAAAATTATTCCTTCGCAACTTGCTCGACTTTCTCAGCAGGGCTGCCTTTTGCCCTGTACACTTTTGCGAAAGAAGGCGTTACAATGATGTAATCCTCGCCGAAGCCTGCTATGTCGCCCTCGATTGCATCGGTTGTCTTTTTGATTTTGCCGATTGCCCTCTTGAGCTCAATCATGTCCTTGTCCTTTAGCGGACGGATATTGATCAAGCCGATAGTGTTGCCCTCTCTGAGAGCTTCCAGTATCTGCTTGATGTCCGCAAAGTCTTCTATCACGAAGGGTCTTACAACAACGGTACCGCGCTGCTCGTGCTCGCCACCTTCAAGCTCCACATAACTAGTGTCATCTTCTGCAGTCTCTTCCTGCTCCTTTCCGCCTAGCATATCCTTGAATTTTCCGAAAAAACCAGCCATCGAATCTCCTCCAGCCAAAATTGATAGTTGTTTTAGCGACCTGCAAATATTTAAATGTTTTCATTCCTAGATGATAAAGTTGTCTTAAAGCTTGATTTCGTCCTCAGAACTCGTTGCTGGCGCATTTGCCTCGAAAAGCTTCATTTTGCCTTTATATGCATAGGCTGTTTTTGGCGGGATAATGACCACATCATTTTTCTCAACGCTGAATTTCTCCTCGCCGACCAAAAACTCTCCAGTTCCGTCAATAACAAAGTAAAGCCTAAAACTATTTTTCACAGAACATTTTTCATGGCTGTCGTGGCAGTCCACAAAAATAGCGTTCATCTCTGGCAGATCTGCTTTGGAGTTGTATTTGAAGGCAGTAAAACCCTGTCTTTCAACCTTTTTCGCGTCTTTAAGCTTATACAACATAAATCTCCCACATTGCTATCTAGTATAAAATTATTATCGCCAAATATATAAATAACTTGGAACACTCATGCTTCCATGTCTCTTTTTGGCGATAAACCAGTCGCAATAATCAATTTCAAGACCTATGAGGAATCAACAGGAGTTAAAGGAGTAGAACTCGCTCTTATATGCGAAAAGGTTGCAAAAGAAACAGGCAAAGAGATTTGGATAGCTGTTCATCCAACTGATATCAGAAATATTGTATCAGCCGTAAGTATTCCAGTTCTGTGCCAGCACGCTGACCCAGTGCTTTATGGAGCGTATACTGGCTGGTTGCCTCCAATGATGCTTAAAGAAATGGGCGCTAAAGGCACATTGCTTAACCATTCTGAACATCAAATGCCTCTTGATGTGCTCGAAACAACAGTTTCTCTATGCAGAAAAGCAGGTTTATCGATAGTCATATGTGCTGACACTCCCTCGAAAGCTGGGGAAGTCGCCAAATTTAAGCCCGACTACGTTGCAATTGAGCCACCTGAGTTAATTGGCGGTGAAATATCTGTTTCAACTGCCCAACCTGAGATAATCACTGAGTCTGTTCATAATGTAAGAGCGGAAGCACAAATTCCAGTCTTGTGCGGCGCAGGCATCAAAAATGCTCAAGATGTAAAAAAAGCAATTGAGCTTGGGGCAAAAGGGATTCTTGTTGCTTCAGGAGTTACAAAATCAAACGATCCTGAAAAAGCAATCAGAGATTTGGTTTCTGGGTTCTGAGAAAGAGAATTAAAAACCTCCATAATTGTGAACCATATTTGATAACGGAGTATAACCCCCACTACCCCAACTATCCAGTCTTTCCCGGGTTTGCTGATTCGAAACTTCCATCATCTTCTCCAGCCTGGAATTCAAGGCAGAAGCGACCCTGTCAAATGCTGGGGCATGATATCCCCCTGAATCAAGATGAGTTTTAATTGTCCTGGCATCATCTACGATTGTGTCAATGTTCGGATCGTTAAACAAAGTCAGCGTACGGTCGCCATACTCCTCGATGACTCTCTGTTGGCATAATTGAAACAGTTCTGCAGTCTTAATCATTGTTGACATGTAGTCCCTAAAAACTCCCATGTGGGGAACAATTGTTGTATCCGGGATTTCCAGCAGCCTCTCATATCGTCCAGTTCCATATCGAATTGACACCCATTGGTCCGGTGTTCCTTTGCCGGTTTCCTCAATCTCACCTATTGCTTTCCTGACCCTTGTCCTGTCTTCTGCGAGAATTAAGTCGCCCAACTTGTCATCGGCCACGAACCTCTTCGCTCGTTCTATCCACTTCGAAGTCCTCATAAACGAAGAAAAGGAAAGCGGTTTTTAATTTTATTGCTAATTCCTGACTATTTCGTACTCTCTCACCATGATGACGATGAAAAGCACGAGAATGGATGCTCCTGCAAACATAAGCAGGAAAGGATTGTTTACCTGCTTGTAAATCTCATAAAGGCCTAAGGCCATTATACCGAATCCAAGCCAGAGAATTTTATCAAGAACTAGCTTGAGGATATCAAATTCCTCTTCTGAGGTCAGCCTTTTTTTTAGTTTTGGTGGATTTTTGAAATGCGTATGTGTTCCAGTCAACGGTGTGCTGAAAACAGCTTTTTGTGTGGCGTTCGAAGAAGATTTTGTTTTGTGTGCCATCTATCAACCTCTTTTTAATTATTCATGGGCGAGTTTCTTAATAAAGGTTTCTAATAAGGTCGCGCCGGCGCGGGGAGATTCAGGCTTACGGCCTTGACCGAAAGCTATTTGAACCCCGGGTTCCTTACGGATACCGAGGAGTCAGCTCGGTGGCGGTACCAATCTACGCCTTACGCCGGCACAACTTTTGTTCGGCGTAACTTCTTATTATGCGTTTGTAAGGAAAATTCGCAAGATTTTCGTATGTCCCGGAAAAAGGTCAACTTTCGACTTGATTATCCGGAAAAATTTCAATAAAGCCCTCCTGGCCATGCAGGCCATGCTCAGATTCCTTTTTTTGCTGTAAAATCATGCTGCGAAAAAGCCCGCGCGGCGTTTGAGCGCAAATTTTTTAGAAACATATTTATTTATTCGTCAATTCCTGTGTTTATGGGTAGAAGAGCTCCAGATGTGCAGCTTGAGATAATCGTTGATGATTCTCTATTGCAGGAGCAGCATGATGGACAGATAGATGAACAATTAAAGTCAGATTTGAGATTGGATGTGAGACGGAGATTACCTCGAGTTGTTAATTTAAACGCACCAGGTTGGGCGACTCATGCGTATGTTGCCGTTTCACAAGATCATTATGGTTCTTTCAGATTTAATGTTAGTTATGGTATCCTTGATAAAGCGGAAGTTATCCTTCGGTCGAGTAGTGCAGATCAGTCATTGACAAGTGGAATGTTGCCGCCTCCAAAAGGGCAGCCTTACGAAAGAATAAAACTTGCCAACGAGGAGAAGTCGCTTTTGTACTCCTCAGAGCCTGTCCCTCAACAGTCTTAACCGAACTAATAGGCAAAGACGAAGAACCTGAATTTCAAACCTTCTCAAAAATAGCCCCTTTAAAGTAGTAAAAATGAAAAGATTTATAAACCCTTGATTTAATCCTTATAAAAAATCAAGAAAAGATAATCATGGCCAAAACATTCTGGGGGGATATGGTTGCAAGAGAGCATGGTGCAGCCTATTTTTTAGTTGCTAGTCCAATTGATGCAAGATACTTATCAAGTCTTCAGACAAGAGATAAACTCGTTTTGTTACCTTGGGTCAAAAAAGAGCCTGATCCCTTGAACCAAATTATTGAGAAAGTATTTATCGAAAATCGCTCGACTACGGAAATAAAATTAGAAAAAAATATCTTTGATGTTTTTGATAGGTATTACTCATCAGAAAGGGATCTTTCGAGTGTTTATCGCTCATTAACCACATTTTATGCAGATCCATTTTCGGATATAGAATCAACAAGAGCGAGACAAAAGGCCCTACCCATCGGACAAACTATGGCAGTCATCTCAGAAGAAAACGGAGTTTTCAGGGTTGAAAGAGGATACATTCCAGGAAAAAGCCCAGCAGCTACAATGGGAACAAAAAAAGAATTGCCTACCTCAAGAGGACCCCACAGCTTACAAAGTATTGTTGAAGAAGCGTCTAATTTTGAAAATCAAGTAGGAGCTCCAGTCGTTATACAACCCAACCAGCTAACACCAATGCAGGGAAATGTTGTTTTCCCTCCTAATGCATATATGTCTGTTTCATTATTTGCGTTGGATAAGCCATTGGAACAGAGAATTTCTTAACCGTTTCAAAGAACAAAATTTATATATTATCTTGAAACCCTAACAGTACACTTTCCTTTATAAAGGACTGAGGAGGAACCATAAATGGCACGAGAGAAACCACATATCAACCTAGTATTCATCGGTCACGTCGACCACGGCAAGTCAACGACTGTCGGACGACTATTATATGATTCTGGAACTGTCGACGAGCAGACCATGAGAAAGCTTAAGGAAAAGGCAAAGGAATTAGGTAAAGCAGGTTTCGAATTTGCTTTTGTCATGGACAACCTCAAGGAAGAGCAAGAGAGAGGAGTCACAATTGACCTTTCCCACAAGAAATTCGAGACACCAAAATATTACTTCACAATAATTGATGCACCTGGCCACAGGGACTTCATCAAGAACATGATTACTGGCGCATCACAAGCTGATGCTGCAGTTCTCGTAGTTTCTGCAAACAAAGGAGATGGCGTCCAAGCTCAGACAAGAGAGCACATATTCCTTGCAAAAACTCTTGGAGTCAAGCAATTGATAGTCGGTGTCAATAAGATGGACATGTCAAACTATGAAGAAGCAAGATACAAAGAAGTCGTCGAAGAAGTCGGCAAACTTCTCAAAACAGTAGGATTTGACCCAAGCAAGATAACTTTCGTTGCTCAAGCATCTTACCCAGGAGACAACATCGTAAAGAAATCTGACAAGATGCCCTGGTACAAAGGACCAACTTTGCTTGAATCAATTGATTTGCTAAACCCGCCAGAAAAGCCAATTGACTTGCCACTTAGGCTGCCTGTTCAGGATGTATACAACATCACCGGAATAGGAGTTGTGCCGGTTGGAAGAATTGAAACTGGTATTATGAAGCTTAACGACAAGATTGTGTTCGTCCCAGGCCGAGAAGGCAAGGGCGTACATGGCGAAGTTAAGACAATAGAAATGCATCACGAGCAGCTAGACCGAGCTGAGCCTGGCGACAACGTCGGCTTTAACGTGAGAGGCATAGGCAAGAAGGACATCGCGAGAGGAGACGTTGCAGGCCATCCTGACAAGGCTCCTACTGTCGCAACCGAATTCACTGCCCAGATTGTTGTCATCAACCACCCAACTGTTGTAACTGCTGGTTACACACCTGTGTTCCACATTCACACAGCCCAGGTTGCATGCACAATTCTTGAAATTGTGAAAAAGATTAATCCGGCAACCGGGGAAACAGTTGCTGAGAAGCCTGACTTCATCAAGAACGGCGACTCTGCTGTTATCAGGGTCAAGCCAACAGTCCCATTAGTGATCGAGAAGCTGAAGGACATTCCCCAGCTTGCGCGCTTTGCAGTGCGAGATTCCGGAGCAACAGTTGCTGCTGGCATCTGCATTGACTTGGTAGAAAAGAAGTTGGCATAAATATGCCAAAGGCCCGCATAAAACTTGCCAGCACCGATATCGGAAAGATAAACCAGACATGCGATTATATCCGAGATATCGCTGAAAAAACTGGCGTAGACCTTCGCGGGCCAATACCTCTTCCTACGCAGAAATTAAAAGTTACCACGCGAAAAGGCCCCTGCGGCAATGGCAAGGCAACCTTTGACAGATACGAAATGCGAATCCACAAGCGCCTGATTGATTTGGGCCTGGATGAAAGGGCATTAAGACTGGTCATGAGAGTACCTATTCCAGAAGGATTGAATATTGAGATTG
This sequence comes from Nanobdellota archaeon, assembly GCA_038046545.1. Taxonomy (GTDB): domain Archaea; phylum Nanobdellota; class Nanobdellia; order Woesearchaeales; family JBBSVZ01; genus JBBSVZ01. The sequence goes on from JBBSVZ010000038.1 coordinate 56,481, forward strand.
AAATGATAGAGAACTAAAAAATTTATTATTCTTTTTTATCAAGCATCGATGGATTTGGTTGGTATTTAGATACTTCTTCTATAATGTTAGCTGCTCGTTTGAGACCTTCTATGGTTTGGGCTTTGTATCCTATCCTTAAAACTGCTTCATTAGACCCACTTAACGAATATATAGTGAGCTCTAATCCTCCACCTGCAGAAAATAATTCAGCAGGTCGCTGAATAATCTCTCCTTTTTGTTGTTCGCGCACTCTATTAAAGGTTATTCCTGAGCTGCTCAATAAAGTTGAGATATCATCAATAATCTGTTTTGATGAATAAATTGGATAGTTTGAATCCCTCGTATAATGAAAATGAACTTTCCCTCGCGCTTCTATTTTTTCCAATGACATGAACCTCAGTTTTCTAATATCTATTAAAAATATTTCTATTAAAAAGTGATAACAAAAAACCCGAAACCCTTCTGGGATTGCTCGGAAATTTTCCGGAAATTCAAGGTAAAGACATATTAATCCATTAATCATTTACGTTTACATGGTTCTGAAGGATGAGAAAGGAACGATAATTCTGGAAAACAGCTCTTTTTATGCAAATGATGTTTTCTGCACTCTTCTGGGGCGGGATATGCACATGGATTTCCAGCGTTCTTCACCAAGAGTAACTCCAGATGGGAAGACGAAAAGTTTTATTGTCAGAGAGCATGCAACAATTATCCTGAATGCTTCGCAATTCAAAGATTTTCTAATATTTAACTTGAAAACTATAACCTCACTGGAAAAAGAATTTGGGAAATTCGGCAGTGAAGACTTTTTCCAGAAATTTTATGAAAAACAACAAAGTATTTTAAGTACAAAATCCAGCGATATTTCCAATGAAAAACCAAGCTACATGGGTTGATTCGGGCAGACTAAATAAATTTACATCCTACGTAAGGACTACACACCTATTCGGGGAAGGCAGCATAATCTATGGCATAAATGGGTCGTTTAAAGTCAGATTGCAGAAGCAAGGAAAGGGCGGCCTCGAGATAATTCGATAAGAAGCTTATAAAATTAAAGACTGTCTTCCAATCCCCTGCTCTGATGTCGTTCCATAACTCTGTCTTTTGCGTGAATATATGCATTCCTTCCAACTTCGTAAGCGGCTGATACTGCGTTTGTTGCTGCTGGAATTGCCAAAACTTCTGGGTGGCCAAGTAACGGGTATTCGAGGTAGAACAAGAATTGACCAACGTCTGCTACCATCCCCGCCAAGGATCCGAGAACTGCCCCAAAATTCTCAGGTTGTTCGTAGCCGTTGCTTAAAATCCCATTTTCCGATGATTTTCTATACGCAGTAGGCAACATGTATGGAGACATGGTCCATGATGCAAATGATCCTCCTAAACCAAGGCTGAAATCTCGTACTTCCCTAATCGCTGTGCTCAAGGGCGAGATGCTTTTTTTCCCTAATTTTATACCCTCTCTTGGAATTGTTGCAATTCCTCCGCGGAGTATTTCTGGTAAAACATCCTTTAGTTTTGGGTCGTAATCTTCTACCATTCTGCTGAAAAATTATTCGACATATTTAATCCTTTCCTCTCACAGCTACGAAAACTATTTAAATATACAAGTATATGATTTCCCACATGGGAAGATTTGGCGGGCTAGTCTTGCTTTTCGTACTTTTAGCTGCGCATTCGGTGCATGCGCAGTCTTTTACCCCTTGGGATGCTTATCTTACTGATATCAAACCTGAGGTTAAGCTTGGCGAAGATGCGCGAGTGGAATTTACTATCCTTAACAACGAAGAGCAAGGTGATACTTTCAGGTTTTTTATTGATACCCTCCAGTTCAGCGTGAGCTCAGAAACACCTTCTGATTACCTCAGCGGTATGGTTATTCCAGCCA
>JBBSVZ010000039.1:0-5325 GCA_038046545.1 Nanobdellota archaeon
AAATCTTGGCTTACGCCGAGCTTGGAAAGCTCTTCAGGATAATTTACTGCTATGCTTTGGCCAAGGACCTTTATGAACCCAGGCTCTCTTGAAACAAGGCTTGTTCTATAGATGTCAGCATCGACCTTAATGAAGCTTATGCCTTCTTCTTTTGGCAATTGGTTTGATTTGACAAGAACTTGTATTGGCTCGCTTACAGTGCCTCTTGTTGTCAGTACATCAGAGTCTTTAGCTTGTCTTGGATCACCGACAGTCCAAAATATTGTCCTGCTTATCAATGGCGAATTGTCTTGATTAAGGATTGCGCCTGCCCATGCTGAGCCGTCATCTGTTGATAGCACTGCTACCCTTCCAAGTCCATAGCGCCACGTTGTGAGAATAGGCCTTCCATCATTAAGCGTTACAAGAACTTTTGATGAGCTTTTGGGAATGACATTGTTGAATCCAGTCACCTTCCCTAATAGCAGAAGATTTTTTGTGATGAAGTCGTTGAAGTCAACTATTTGCAGGGCAGTTGATCCATTTTTGCTGGAATCCTGCGGTGCACCAAGCACGATTTGTATCCTGTCAGTTTCTTTGGGTCTATAGTAAGAGCCCTTGCCGAGCTCGGCGAGCGTCTTCATGAACATTTCGTTTGTTCCCTCTCCAACTCCAACTGTGAATACTCTGATGTTGTTCGCCGCTGCTGCATTCACAGTTGCTCTTGCATCACCAGTGAGCTGTGTGTTTCCATCAGATATTAGTATGATGCTTTTGCTGCCTGATTCTTTGGATATCATGTAAAGCGCTTGCTGAATTCCTTCTCCAATAAGGGTTCCACCGAATGTCTGAAGCGATGAAATCTTTTCCTCAAGGTCTGGTTGCTTTCCCTTTTCTTGGACTTCTGCAACAATGTAAGGCTTTGTGTTGAATGCAACAACCCCAACTTTCGTATCATTTTTCAGCCCTCTCAAAATAGAGATCGCGAGGTCTTCCTGAACATCACCAACAATGCGCTGGCTGCTCGAACTGAACTGTGCTCCAGAACTGCCTGAAATATCTATTGCAAATACTATGCTTGGAGTCTGGTTCTTTTCCTTTTTTGGGATTCCTACAGATATGGGGAGGACATTTTCAAACTGAGTGCCTTTGTAATCCCCTCTATCAAGTGCTGATGGTCCGCCAATTACAAACAGGCCTCTTCCGTCAGTTACAAACTTGGTGAGGCGGTCGACCGGAGGCAGGTCCTGCACTTTCATATTGTCAATTATTATGGAAGAATAGCCCTTCAAGTCTGATGGCAAAGTTGACTTCACATCTAGGTCAAACACCTTATTGAGAAGATTTATTATTGGCGGATTGCTCGAGGTTGTGAGCAAAAGCACATTTGGCTTAGGCTCAACTTTTATCACGGCTCTGTAAACATTGTTCTGTGCAAAATAGTCTTTTGTTTCAATTTTTGCAATAATTTGATGGCTTCCTTCAGGAAGGTTTTTTGTCAGCGGAAGTGAATAAACACCCTGATTGTTGAATTCTGCATCCTGAGAAATCCATTCTGTTCCATCTAAACTTACTGTCAGTTTTACTGTTGGAACACTTCCCGATTTCCTGACCGTTATGAGTATTGGCGTGTCTGTTCCTGCGCTCGAGAGTTCGGGCGAGCTTATCGTCACCCAAGCATCTCCTTTGGTTTGGGAGAGGCTGATTGTGTTAATTGATGCATTGAGGTTGTGTGCGAGCAGCAGGACGTCTGCTAGTTCCTTTCCTTTCGTAACCTGTCCGTCGGAAATCAGCAAGATATGGTCGTTTTTGTCCATATTTCTGATAAGAAAGTCGCCAATGCTGCTTGACTCTATTTCTGAAGTGCCTACCAGAGTGATTGGAAAAGAATTGCCTATCGCTTCTTTTAAGCGCTGGGCTGTTTCTTTGTCGAATAATTCCATGGAACGGGAATCGTCGACAAATATTTTCATCCTCAATTCGCCTTGCTCCCTTTTTTCCTCTATTGTTGTCGGGGCAGAAAGGGCAATTAGCAATGCGCCAGTTATCAGTATTCTCGAGAAAGTGAGAAAAAATCGCCTTAATCTGCGTTTTTTAATGTAATTTATTCTTTCGAACTGGTCTCTGAATTTTAGAAGATTCTTGAAGGATAGGATTATTATGAGAACCAATACTGGAGCTATTATGAAAAGTGCCCACGGCCTCTCAAAATATATTGTTGTCAAATCTCTCCCCTCATTTTTGTATAGATAAATTCGAATAGGAGGAAGACAAGCGCGCAGATTATTAGATAATATTCAAAAAGTAAAATATGATTTTCTGAGATCTTCGATGATTCTGAGGAGGCAGATTCTGAATTAACTTGGGGCAGGTTTGTTGTGTCAGATTCCTGCTCACTAAGCAGGTTTGCCGCAACTGTTTTGGCTCCAACTTGATAAGTTCCAATTTCTTCGAGGAGTTTCTTCTCACTTTCTTCAACAGCGTAAGCACCAGTGTGGAAATTAAACTCATTAAGGTCTACAGATGCAGTTAGCTCAGTAATCAGCTGGCCCCAAAAGATGACGTAGTCCGGAAGAGTGTGGAAGTCACTGTAATCATCAAGAAGACCGTAATAAACTGAAGTTCCGTTTCCGATTTTCGTTCTTGCTATGACTGGATTGCCAGCTGCGTTGGCTATTTCCTCTGAGCCATTCTTCAGTTTTGCGCTTATTATCCGCTTGATATCAACGCTGTCAAAATTCACATTTTTTGTTATTGCCACTCTGTTGGAAGTAACTGTTGTGTTGATAGTTTGCATGCTTCCTGGATCCACCGGCATTAATTGAGTCAAGTCGCCGTTTGTTACAGTTCTGTCTGCAGTTATTACCAGGTGTGCCCCTGACTTTACTGCATTTGTGATGTCCCTGAAGGAAACTGGTGTTATTTCTCTCTCGTTAAATTTGTAAAGAAAAATTATATCATATGCCTTAAGTTGCTCATCATTTGGGAGTATGGGAGGATAAGTGTAGTCGCAAGTAATTCTATTTGTCGATGACAATGCTGCAAGCAGCTTGACCATTGAATATTGCTCGTTGATTTTTTTTTCGCGCTTAAGCTGGTTTAGGCGAGTGTTCAGCTGGGTGCAAGTCTTGACACCATTTTGTTTTTCCGCATCGATGTTGCTTATTAGTAGGACCTTGACTGTTTTTAGGTCGGGAACACTTGTATAAAGAAGGTTGTCAGCGTCGTTCGAGTCGCTTGTCTCTATCTGGAGTTTGTTGATTCCTTGTGTTGTTGGGAATTCATAAATCTCTAAAGAATTTGGCAGAAGTTCTTTTGACTGCTCAGTAATTTTCTTCGTACCCGTGTAATATATCACCTTCACTGCTTTTTTTTCATTTTGGAAATTTTTGACATAGGCCTTCGTTATTTCTTTGTCAAGAATTAAGTTTACGAATCCCAAATTTCCAGTTGCGCTGCCAATGCTTTTGAGCTCGACAGGTATCCCTCTTGCTCGTAGCGTTTGTGCTGCGATAATAGGCTCTGTGCCGTGAGTGTAAGCGAAGTCAGAGTAGACTATTATTCTTGTTCCTTCCTGGCTGTAATCTCCTGAAAGAAGAATTGCATCCCCAATAGCGGATTGAGTGTCATGTGCAGTTAGCTTTGCGAGTATTTTTTCAGCTTCTCCCTTGCTGCCTTTATTGAGAAGCACGAATGGAGCGTTTTCAGCGACTATTAATGTTATTTTTCCGGAGAGATCTGACATCGCCTTGCTTTTTGCTGTGTCGAATCTTGAACCTGTTCCGTCATTTGTTTTCATGCTCGCAGAAGAGTCAAGAACAATTACTGTGTGCTCTGCATTGCCTTTTCCTGGAAGTGAGAGGAACGGCTGGGCTATTGCGAATGCGAGCCCCAGAAGTACAAGGAGCTGCAATAGAAAAAGAAGATTGCGCATGAATGTCCGAAAGAGTGAACGTTGGTTCGAGATTTTAGAATCCTTGAGCAGGAACATCAATGAGGGAATTGGCTTGTCTATTGGTTTAGGCCGGATAAGGTAAACTATGATGAACGGAATAAGTGCTGCTAAAGCAACTAGTCCTATTGGATTGATGAAGTAACCTAGTATGTCTACCATTTTTCGAGTGATGATTGCTTTTTGTTACTTAATGCTTTCTTGAATGGCGCCCAGCTTTTCCTGAAAAGGCCGGGGAATTTGTTATGATATTTCTTTAAGAACTCTTTGGTTATAGGGTCTGCTGGGTAGCCTGAGCCGAAATTAATTCCTACCTTTGCCTTTAGCTTTTCGATTTCCCTATCCCTCGTAACTTTAGCTATGATTGATGCTGCGCTTACTATCGGATAATTCACATCTGCCTTATGCTCTGCAATCAGCTTTACTTTTCCTTTTACCATGCTTTGCAGTCTCTTTGTGTAAGCGGGTATGTTTGGGCTTGGGCAGTCGATGTAAGCGACATCAGGAGAAAGTTCGTTTATTATTTCTGCTGATGTTTCAGCTTCAAGCCAGTTGAGGTTGTTTGTTTTTGATTGCACTGCATCATCAATCGTGTCTGGCTGGAGAATAATTATCTTGTGCTTTTCTGTCAATTTGAGTATTTTTCCATATAATCCTTCCCTTTGGGAAGGTGTCAAGAGCTTAGAATCTTTAGCGCCTATGGTTTTCAGCTCGTGTTCTTTCGAATCATCAATTAGCAGGCCGCACATTACCAAAGGTCCTATTACTGGCCCTCTTCCAGCTTCCTCCACTCCGCAAATCTTCATAAGTCTAAGTCTCCTTTGTTAGAGAAGGAGTAATTGAGACCACAGATGCTATGAACAGTATCAGGAAGAAAAGTATGAATGTGAAGCCCCATGTCTTGTCTAGTTGACCTAAACCTGTGTAGTAAGCTGAAATCATAAATCCAAACATGCCAACGAGCATGGTCGATCCCGGTAGAGGTACTCTGTGCATTCTATCACCAGTTAGGGAAATTAAGCCGAAATTTGTTTATAAATGTTTCCTAAAAGAAAGGTGGTGGAAATTACTACTAAATAATTTGTCCTCACACACCGGACAGACTTGATTAAATAGCCCTTGGAAACTTAGTTTCCAAATCCGCCGAGCTTGCTCGGCGATATGCGCGGCGATTGAGCGCAAAGATATTTATATTCTTGAAAGATTTTTGGGATTATGGAAGCGTACAACTCCCAAACTGGTGAGCAACTTGAGATAAGATTTAGTGGTGAACAGAGAGATTCTAATCTCGAATCTTATCTATTGCGAGTAGCACCCATTAGGCTTGATGTTACAGTTCCTGCCGGTCAAAAATACATTGGACTCGAGGCTGTTTTGCGGAAGAATCGAGCAAT
>JBBSVZ010000040.1:0-8527 GCA_038046545.1 Nanobdellota archaeon
ATTGACCCTCAAACTAAAAAACCGCTGCTTATGGCTGCTCAAGTTGCTGAAAAGGAAGCACTCCACCTTGCCAAGCTGCTATGCCAAAACAGCTCAATTCCTTTTGAATACAAAGAGCAGGGATTTTTGGTATCTATTGGGAAATTTGATGGAGTCGCTAGCCTTTTGGGGTTAAGATTTTCAGGTTTTCCAGCCTGGTTTGCCTGGAGAACGATATACTTATTTAAAATGAGAAGCCTGAGAAAAAAGATACGCGTCGCCTATGACTGGACAATAAGCCTTTTTTACGAGCGTGACACTTCAGAAATCTAATTCGCATCAAGGTGATGCTTATACAGCAATGCTACAGCCGAGTCAGGAATAGTTATGATCATCTGATGCCTTATTTCGCTTGAAGTAACTTGTTTTTTTGATTTAATCCAAGCGTTAATTTTATCTGTGACCTCTAAGGCCAGTTTTTCGGCTTCTTTTTCAGAATAATGAGCGTCCAATGCTGCAGCATAACAAGAAGCATAGATTTTCTTCTCTTCATATTCCTCTTCACTTCCTTTACGCTTTATCACAGTCTTTTTCATGATGTCAAAGTTAAGGAACTAATGATTGAAATATAAAATACTTCAATTACTGCAACACGCATGACTTCAGCAGAAAGGGCAACCTTCGTTGTCTTCGTGGTTGACTTTCTTCTTCTCTTCTGTCTTCTTTTCAGTTTTATCCTTTTTTTGGCCGAACATGGATTTAATACTCCTTGATATAGTATTTAAATGTTATGGACTGCCATTTTAAAGTGTTAACAATAGGATTAAATACAGTTATGACTGTAATTATTGCATGGTACAATCGTTTGAATTAATGGTGATAGGTGGTGGAACTGGTGGTTTAAGAACTGCTTTGTATGCCGCAAGCCATGGTAAAAAAACAGTAATGATTGAGCCTGGCACTATCGGCGGAACATGCCTAAATTTTGGGTGCATCCCGACAAAGGCATTATTACAATCTGTCCATATCTATCATTCAGTATTGAACGCTAAAGAATTCGGAGTGAATACGGGAAAGGTGTCCTTCAGTTTCAAAGGCATAATGAAGCGAATGAAGGATATTGTGCAAGATGGCCAAGACCATATCAAGGGGAGCCTGAAAAATCCAAACTTAACTGTTGTTAGGAAGTCAGCAAAGTTCCTTTCTTCCAACACTATTCAGGCAGGCAATGATGTTTATTATGCTGACAAGATAGTGATTGCAACCGGCTCGAAATCAACTGTATTCCCTATTCCAGGCCTAAAAGAATCTGGATTCATGACTAGCGATGATGTTCTGAAACTTGAAAAGCTGCCAAAATCATTGCTAATTATAGGTGGCGGCTACATTTCAATGGAACTTGCGACATTCTTTAATGGGCTGGGATGTAAAGTCACTATTCTAGAAAGGCTGCCTCGCTGTCTTGCGGTTCTGGATCAAGACATAACAGATTACCTGACAAAAGGATATGAGGAAGAAGGAGTTGAAATTCACACAAATGTCAACATATTGCAGATAAAGAAACAAAAAGGAAAGGTTGTCATTGAAACTAATGACGTACGGGATGCAAAATCAAAGAAATCAACTTACAAAGCAGATAAATTGTTGTTGTCTGTTGGAAGGTCGCCAAATACTGATGGTCTCAATCTTGAAGCTGCAGGAGTGAAGCTTGATGGCAGGAAATACATTGAAGTCAACCAGTTCATGCTGACATCGAATCCTAATATTTATGCAATTGGAGATGTGAATGGGAAAGGTCCGTTCGCGCATGGCGCCAAGCGGCAATCCAAAGTCTGCCTTGAACACTTATTCGGTGGGGAAAGCATGACAATCAATTACGATTTAATGCCTTATGCAGTCTTCACAGACCCTCCGATTGCTGGCGTTGGGCTTGGAGAGCAGCAGGCGAAAGACAAAGGCTATGATGTTGGCATTCTGAAAGCAGAATTCAAAAGAGCAGGGAGAGCAACGATAATTGGCGACACCCGCGGATTTGTGAAGGTTGTTTATGACAAGAAAACAGACAAGATAGTTGGCGCTTTTATTATTGGGCCGAACGCAGATGATTTAATACATGAATTTGTTGTCCTGATGAACAGCGCCTCGCCGACAGTTGATGTAATAAGGGATACTATTCACATACATCCGACGCTTGCGGAAGTGATGGAAGCGCTGAAGATAGTTTCTTAACTTTCGTTTATCAAGAGTAACTCTAATGATCTTCTTACATTATCTTCTACTTTGATGAAACCTGCATACAATCCAAATGTTCTTCTAGGGCCACCAGAATGTAAATCATATTTTTTAGCTTCATACATAAAAACAAGAGTATCATCATTACCTACCTGGGTTAGTTTTACATCCATTGCTTGCCTCATCGGTTTACCGGCTGCCCCGATAAAAACATCTGCCGAGTCGATGAACTGCCAAGACACATCAGTATCGGGTCGCATAATTAAGTAATATGTGCTCGTCGTGTCTACAAGCAATTTTCGTACTCTGACACCGTCAGGTAAACCAACTATTGACACAAATCCGTCTTCAACGTTAACAACCGGAGTATAAGATTCCATCAAACCACCTGTGTCATTAGATTCAGATGTTTTTTATAAATTTATTTAGTCAAATTAGCCCGTTTCTCTTCCTTTCTCATCTCTGACTTTAATCTTCCCAAAGGATAATCTTTCAAATCTACAAATTTCATAGCTTTCGCAAAGACAGGATGCACTTTCTCAATTTCCTTGAACATCAGCTGGACAACTTTCCGGTAGCCTGCATGCCCCTGCGGTGTACTTCTCAGCTCTATCAGGTGGAAGGCTTCCCTTAAATTAAACTTCATATACCACCTAATTTTGTATGCAAGTGGAACAACATACTGCGCCTCGAGCGGGAAGTCCTTGACGATTATTTCATAAGCCTCCTTTGCCGAGTTCATCGCTTCGTCATAAACATCCTTGAATCCAGCGTCAATTATTTCCTGAGGCGTTTCAAAGCCGTGGTCTGTACTAAGGAACTGCCGTTGTTGCGTCAGAACGCGGTGCCTGTGCAGGTCTCTGAACAAGCCGAAGTCCGCCAGAATATCAAATGTGTAATAGATGTGCTCGAAAGCCCTACCTGGCTTGTCTCTCCTGAACTTTCTGTCTCCAATATAATCTTCTATCAGCTGTACTTTCTCATTTGTTGACATTGATTGAACCAGCACATTGAGTTGCATCAAAGATAATTTTGAGTGCGGGTAAATAATTGCTGATATCAATTCATCTTCCGAATTCTTGTCGTAATTAACAAGAACAACAGGCTTAACTGCCAAAGGTTTTATTGAACCTGTTAATTCCTTAGCAAACTTTTCAGCTTGCATATCTGACTTTTCAACATAATCATATTTTGCTGCTCGCCTTACAAAAGAAGGTATTACCTTGTCAAGCTCTTCTTTCATTTCATTTCCAATAATCTGGGATTCTGAAAGCTGATTTGTGTAAAGCCGTGATAGAAGTCCTTGGAAGAACCTTCCGTTACCATAATAACCCATGTTCGTTAAGGTGCTTGCAGGCAAAAGTCCTCTTAGCATGTCGCAAGCCTTCGCCCTGACTGTTGCATTGTAGGCAATTTGTGCCCTTTTCTTGGCTTTTTCGTCAGATATTTCTGAATAAGGAATCTCTTTCTTCAAATGGGAGTCAAAGAATGCAAAGTCATCTAAAGGATAATTTTTCTTGACGAATTCTGTTATTGGGGAAACAAGATCTGCATAAGTCTGGAACAGTTTCCTGTTTATTGAAAGATAAAGTTCCATGTGCTTTGAAGACATTATCTTTGGATCCGTGTAAAACAAATAGTCACCATCGACTTTTTGGTCGAACCAGACGTAACGAGTTGACTTCTCGAGAGGTGAGCCACCTAGCCTTGCATCCTGAATTAGCTTAGTTGCAAGAATAGAAACATTCTCTATAGCGACATGAGCGCCTCCAAGCTCGCCAACTGAATCATCGCCATAGCCGTCAAGAACTCGGTCATAGAAGTCCTGCGCTTTCTTGATTGAAGCTCTTAACGTCTCTGAGTTTGAAGCATCAGTAGAAAGATGAGAGAGCCCTGATTGCGGGTCTTTAAGGAATTCATCAATTAATAACCGTCTAAGGCTCTTTGTTGACCTGCTGTACCTTGAAAAAAGAGCACCCTTAATGACTTCTGGAAGGTTTGTAAGAACAAACACATTCCTTTCTGTGCTCGTAACAAAAGGCGACAAAACTTTTTCTTCTTCTTCTGACAAATCCCCCATATTTTAATGGTCAAAAAGAGTTTATTTAAAGGTTGTGACCTCATCAATACTGAAAACTGCAACAGAAATACCTCTTTCTCTTGCTCCGTCAATGGCAGTTTTTTTTGAATAACCACCACCCGTTCCATGAATGCCTTCATCAGTGAAGAACGCCAATCCGTCTGCTAAAATACAGATTGCAAGATCTTTGGCAAGTGGGTCATTATCGGAGTAGCCTCCGGAAATTTGTGCTTTTTTAACAAGTTCCTCATTAGTCAGAGCATCATTTGTATTCCAAAGCGTTATCCTTTTGTTTTGCCATGAACGTTCAATTATTTGTCTGATATTAGTGATTTCTTCATGCGTTCTAAAGCTATGGCTTGTAACAGGTAGGTAAACTGTATTTATTCCATATTGAGAAAAGGCATTTGCGTACGCATTCCATAATTCTCTAAAACCTTCAGCTGACAAATCTTGCAGTTCTGTTGGATCTGTAGGGCGTTCTGTAAGTCCGTAGAGTTCCATCCCTGAAGCAACTGCTCCAGACGTCACTATCAAAGGTTTTTTCCCTTCTGTGTAAAGGTAATCTGTAAATCTTGCTATTGAAGCTAAAGTTGCCATATTCAGAGTGTTTCCAGTTCCCTTTGTCAGAGAATTAGTCCCGAATTTCAGGACAATTTTGTCTGTGTCTGCAACAAATTCTTCAAGTGACATTTCAAGATAGAAGTCCTGAACATTTAATAAATCTTTCTCTCAGTTACTTTATTATAGTAGTAACAATTTGGTGAATTTAGCTAACAAAATTCTTTTATACTACTTGAGGTCTTGAAAAAAGATGAAACTCGGTGTAGTCGGTTTAGGTCGAATGGGTAAAAACATTGCAATAAGACTTGTGAGAAAAGGACATCACGTTATTGCTTACAATAGAAGTTACGAAAAAGTTCAAGAAGTTGAGAAAGAAGGAGCTGAAGGAGCGAAATCACTGCAGGAACTGGTACAAAAGCTACCAACCCCAAAGATTGTCTGGCTGATGCTTCCGGCTGGAGACGTCACAGAAGAGCACTTAGATGAACTCTTAGGAGTTTTGAAGCCAGGTGATATCATAATTGAAGGTGGTAATTCGAATTACAATGATTCAGTTAGAAGAGCAAAAAAAGCTGTAGATAAAGGAATCCAATTTCTTGACAGTGGCACATCTGGAGGAATATGGGGATTGCAGAATGGGTACTGCCTCATGATTGGAGGCGACAAAAACGCTTTCTCAAAATGCCAACCTATATTCGAGGCTTTAGCTGCTCCTGAAGGCTATCTTCATACCGGACCAAGTGGTTCTGGACATTATGTAAAGATGGTCCATAACGCCATAGAATACGCGATAATGCAGTCTTATGGAGAAGGCTTTGAATTGCTGAAAAAAAGTGGGTACGAGCTAGACTTTGAAAAGATAGCAAACCTTTGGAACCATGGAAGCGTTGTAAGGTCTTGGCTTCTTGAATTATGCCAGAGCGCATTCAAGAAAGACGATGACTTGTCAGAAATAAAGGGTTACGTTGAAGACAGTGGTGAAGGAAGATGGGCAATTGAAGCCGCAATAAAAAAAGATGTTCCATTTTTAATGACAACTTACGCACTTTATGCAAGATTCAGGTCAAGGCAGGACGACTCGTTCGCGATGAAGCTCTGTGCAGCGATGCGCAATGAGTTCGGCGGGCATGAAGTTAAGAAGAATTAAATATCTGCTATTTTTCATGTTCGATATGGTGGAAGATACAACTGCATATAGCCAGTATCATGGAATAATTCAGGGACTTCAGAGGACTGCAAAAGCCCAAGGTCTTGAATTAATACTTGAAAAGGACGTTATAAAGAAATATGCCTATTGGAAAAGCCTAGGAAGAATTGTTAGAGAAAATTATCTTCATGCACTTGAGGAAGAGAGTGACCCAAAATACACTGATGAAGCTGACTCAATAAGAGATTCGTTGAACACCTCCTCGGCATATCTTTCTTATGCTGTTGAAGGAACTACTAGAGGAAAAGTAGTCGTGATATTTGATGACCAAGTGGAGCCTAATGAGTCAATGTTAACTGTAAGTTATGAGCCCCCTGGAGAGAGAAACATTCTTGAAGAGACGGCAGGCTTTGATATTTTTCCAGATGGAAGAATTGAAACAGAATTTGCGATTATCAAACAGGTGAGTTATACCAAAGCGTTTGAGTATCTTCTTATGTTAGCAACACAATAAGCTACATCCCTAATATTTTCTTTAATTGAATAACTTCTCCAGGAGTCAACTCTTTGTAAGTGCCTTCCTTAAATTCTCCTATCGTAAGATTCCCGATTTTAACTCTTACAAGATCATCTGCATGGAAGTTTATTGCTTTTAACATTCTCCTAATTTGTCGCTTCCTCCCTTCATGGAGCGTCATTCTTAGCAGAGTAAGACCTTTTTTCCTTTCAATTAACTCAACCTTGCATGGCCTGGTTTTTCCGTCATCAAGTTTAACACCCTTTCTGAGCATATTTATTTTTTCATCAGGAATGCTTCCATTTACTTTAATTTCATACACTTTGTCTATCTCGTAGCTCGGATGCATTATCCTGTGACATAATTCCCCATCGTTGGTCATTATCAAAAGACCTCTGCTATCAACATCGAGCCTTCCTGCTGGAACTACACGAACATTCGACTTCATCAGAGAAGCAACTGTTGGCAGACCTGCAGTTGTTTTCATCGTTGTTTCATACCCTTTGGGCTTATTCAGAAGATAATATTTCTTGGATTGCTTTTGAAGCAACTTGCCTTCAACAAGAATTGAATCCTTATCTGCATCTGCTGACTGACCGATTTTAGCTTTCTTTCCATTAACGATTACTTTTCCCTCAATAATAAGCCCCTCCGCTTTCCGTCTTGAGCAAATTCCGGCATTTGCGATGATTTTTTGGATTCTTTCCATGTTTAAAAAAAAATTAAACTTTTTTTGCGATAATAAAAGCTTGTCCACCAAAAATTTTCCATAATAGAGGGATTTTCAAATAAATACTAACCAACAAAGCGGATTTTGGAAGAATGCTCTTAGTTGTATATGGGAGAAATTGAGGAATTACTTTAATGATTGAAAATCCATTCAATTCAAGCGCTTCAGAAGTGCTTCTATCATCTAACGGTGTAATATGATCAAAAAACATCCAATAATCCTTATAACAATACCTTATGTTAGGTTGTATTATCAAAACCTGACCATTTTTTTTAAGAACTTTATGCATTCGTTTGATAGTTTTTGTTATTTCAGCTTTAGAAATATGCTCAAAAAAATTGCTACAATAAACCACATCAACACTATTTGTTTTTATGCCATTCATAACTGAAGAGCTTGATACAATACATTTTACATCCTTACTCGCATATAATCTGACATCAGGGTTTAAGTCTAAAGCAATCTTTTGTTTAGCTTCAATTGCATTTATGAATTCGCAATGACCTGCTGCAACATCTAAAACAACGCTATTTTTGGCAACAAATTTTTGAAGAAAATCCTTGCAGATAACAGCATACATTTCCTTCCTGAACTTTTCATCACCATTGAATCTTCTCCTATACATCAGTTTCAAATCTTCCATTATGATAGAGTTCTCATAATTGTTTTTAAACTTATGGTCTTTTTTGATAAAAATAGGAAGGGAATCAATAAGTTTTTAATCAAATAATAAAATTTTAAAGAAATGAAAGGCAGAATTTTATTCTCTATCGTTATTCCAGCATATAACGAAGAAAAAAATATTGGAAAACTATTAAAAAATATAATAAAAATTTCCAAAAAAGAAAAATGGAAAAATTTTGAAATAATCGTTGTAAATGACAATAGCAAAGATGCCACTAAAAAAGTCATACAGTCACTTAAAAAAAAAAATAAGCAGATATTTAGAATTGATAGGGTTAAGGGAAATAACGGCATGGGCTATTCATTAATTGAAGGCACGAAAGCAGCAAGAGGGGAGTTAATTCTGTGGACAATGGCAGACTTAAGTGATGACGTGAATGCTTACGGCAGGATGATTGAAGGAATAAAATCCAACAGATATGATATGATTTTCGGATCAAGATTCGTGAAAGGAGGGTCAAGCGGTGACATCACACCCTACAAAGCTTTCTTGAGCAGAATTTTTTCTTTATGCAGCAGGTTATTACATGGTGTTAAAGTAAATGATTTGACAAACGCTTTCAGGGCCTTCCGCAAAGAAATTTTTTTAAATGC
>JBBSVZ010000041.1:0-2157 GCA_038046545.1 Nanobdellota archaeon
GTTTTTATGTAGGCAAAAATGAGAAACTTGATGATTTTCTTGTTAATCGAAGAAAAACCAAATTACTGCTTTTAGTAACATCGCTAGTTTCAAGTACAGCAGGTGCAGGTTTCGTTTTTGGTACAGCGTCTGGAGCTTACCAGAGCGGCATGTCAGTTGGCATAACACTTACATTAGCATACGTTCCAGGCTTAATAATGGTTAGTTATTTCGCCCCTAAAATAAACAAATTTGGCAGAAAGCACAATGCTCATACGATAAGTGATTTTTTTGCAATTAGATACTCTGAAAGAGTACGCATTATTGTGGCTATAATGACATTAATAGCGTTCTTTATGTACCTAGCTTTGCAATTTGTGGCTATTGCTTCGTTCATAAAAATAATTACAGGAATAGGTTTCGAAATAGGACTTGTTGCATCAGCGTTAGCAACAATAGCTTACGTTGCTGTGTCTGGAATAAAAAGCGATTTCTATACCGACTTCGCACAGTTTTGGCTTATGATAATATTTTTGTTTATTTTGCTCATACCAATTGGATTTATTAGTTTGGGCGGAGTAGATTCGCTAAAATCTTTGCCGCCAAGTTACTTTGATCCGTTTGCATTTGGAGGAATAGAGTTCTTTATTGGCGGCTTAATTTTAGGTATTCCGATTTTACTCGTATCTATGGATATGTGGCAAAAAATTTATGCTGCAGAAAGCGAAAAAACGGCCAAAAGGGTGTTCCAATTAGGTGCGTTGATATTAATTCCCTTTATAATTCTGCCAACAATTCTTGGTATGATGGCTGCTATAACTCTACCGAATTCTGATCCAAATTCTATAATATTTATTTTGATAATAAAATTCCTTCCGACAGGTTTGCTTGGTTTGGGACTAGCTGGAATACTGGCAGTTGTAATGTCAACTATTGATAGTATGCTGATGGTCGGGACAGCAACACTAACAAAAGACTTCTATAAAACTTTCATTAACAAGACCGCCGATGAAAATAAAACGCTAAAAATGGCAAGAATATTTACAGTTTTATTTGGTTTACTTGGACTGCTTACAGCATTTCTGTATCCCGATATACTTCAACTTGGCCTTGTAGGAACATTTATTTTAGTAGTGTTGTTGCCGCCATTAATTGGTGCATTCTTTTGGAAACGCGCTAATTCAACAGCAGCTTTTTGGAGTATACTTGTTGGATTTATAACGCTTCTAATTCTTCTACCATCGATGCCAAAAACGGCTTTTATACCAAGCATTCTTTTAGGCATCATAACTTTTGTTGCTCTTTGTTATACGACAAAAACCAGACTGCGCATCAACCACTCTTAGCTCACATTCGTCCTACACAGGACCAAACACAGCTATGAGCCCTTCAGTATAAGCGTTATCAGAACGACTTAAATCTCTATTTTTTCACACGTTTCAATATCTCTTCCAAGCATTTGTGGAGTTCTTTCACCGAGGCTTCGTTTATTATTGTAAAGTCAGCCATAGCAACAGGACCGCCTGTGTGAAGATTTTCCAACTGAGCTCTGTCTCGAGAAGCCGCCTCTTCCTTTGTGTAATGCCGTCTTTTTATGTTTGAATCATTGCTTATGCTTTGTTTCTCCAGTCTCTCATAACGCGTTTTTGGTGATGCATATATAGCGATGACCGTTATGTTTGGATATTTTTCCTTGAAGGCAATATATTCCTCCCAACTGTACAAACCATCGACAGCAACATCGCTAATTTTCAATAAGCTATCGATTTTTGGAAAATTAAGTGTAGCGAATGCGGCCATACCATGTTTGGCGCGAAGCGCCTCGCGTATTGGTCTTTCATTTGCTTCCGTTGGTTCCAATCCTCTTTTTTTGATTTCATCCAGCGTAAGCTGGCCCAGCCTAATGAATTGAAAGCCTTTCTTGATTAGGAATTCAGACGCTTCGGTCTTTCCAGAGCCAGGCATTCCGACTATTGCAAATATTTGATGCATGCTTTCATTTTTAAGTTCAGAGATTTAAATCTAATCAGATACCCATGACAATCAAGGATCTTCTCGTAAAAAAACTGACAAAGGCTGAAATTGAGCTACTTCCCAGTTCCTTCGACCTGATTGGCAACAAGGACAAGGCCGTGGCAATAATAGAGATACCCAAGGAGCTGGAAAAAAAGGAAGCCC
>JBBSVZ010000042.1:0-3883 GCA_038046545.1 Nanobdellota archaeon
ATTGCAACTGCGTGCTTCAAAATTCCAGGCAACTTGGCAACATTTTTCAGCTGAAGAAGTGTCCTGTCCTCTCGCATTCTTTCCATCAATTTTTCTGATGCATAGACAACTCCCGGAACATTCATTCCTTCAGATTTAGGTATCTCCCAAGAGTAGTCTGTCAGCCTGCGAAGCTCAACGTCTTTGCCTGTCGGTCTTTCCATATTTTGCTGGAACAAAATTGGCTTTAAAAAGTTAGTCAAAGATTGATAAATTTTCATTAAATTTATTAAGTGATATAATAATAACAGCAGATATGAATTTCAAACCTACAAAATTAAAAATATTAATTTGTTTAATATTATTTTTAATTATCCTTATTGGTTCCTTTTTTTTATCTTCAATCATACCATGTGCAGGAGGTCGCATGGATCCTCTAACAGGCAAGCAAGCTAATGACATTCATTTTTGTTTTTTTTCTCCTGAAAATATTTATTTAACAATAATATTATCTTTATTTGGAGCAATACCCGTAATCATATTTTATTTTCTTTGGAGTCTTTTTGAAAAAAGTTAGATATCCACAACCATATGCACAATCCATTTTCCGTTTTCTTGCTTTATTTCCATGCTGTTGTAGGTCGCTGCCTTGATTGCTTTTTCTGCTTGGTAGTTTGTGACTAAGTCTCCATGCAATTCTGCCTCTAACGAGAACCCGTCAGCATCTTTCGTTATTTCCAAATACTGGATTTTGTGCAAGACGAAGTCCTCAGCATCCAGCATGAAAATGATCTCCTCAATAAAATTGTACAGCAATGCCTCTTTATCCTTTCCCCTGAATTTGACTTTTTTAGTGATCTGGCTTTTCACGTTTTTGTAATCAACCATGATGCTTGCGACAGCATAAGCAGCATGTGCAAATGCCTCTTCAAGGGTTGAGCCATAGGCGTAAAACTCTGCATCAGCAGTGTGCTCAACGAACTCAAACGGTTTCATGGAGTACTGAAGGATGAAAACATTTATAATTACTTTGGATGTTGCAGGGGAAATGAAGACTCACCATCATATTGGGCACAAGAAGACTAATTCGAGCCGCAAATTCATGGCAATGGGAATTATTGCCTTGTTTGTAATTGTAGCAATCGCTGCAATTGCCATGTTAAATAACAAGAATGCAATTCCTGGAAACAAGCCTTCAACAGAATCAAACCCAACTATTGCAACTGTCAACGGAGTTCTAATAACACAAAACCAAATTGATTCCTTATACATACGATTACCAACCGAATACAGAATTCCAACAGCAAAGGCCATTCTTCTTAACAGGACAATCGACGAACTTTTGCTCTTGGAAGAAGCCAAAAAACAAGGAGTATCCGTTTCAGACTCTGCTGTGGATGAACAATTTCAGGTGGCTTTGGCCGCACAAGGCCTGACTGAAGCACAAGTTGCGCAATCACTAGCCCAGTTCAACATGACAATTCCAGCCATGAAAGCAGAGCTTAAGAAACAGCTGACTATTTTCAATCTCATAAACAAGACCATCATCTCTCAAACTACAGTTAGCGATGATGAAATCCAGAATTATTATTTAGCTGTTACCGGCTCAAACGATAGCAACCTCACCCTAACCAATGCCACGAGAGAGCAAATAAAGTCTGCAGTTCTCGAAGAGAAAATAGGCCAAGCTGCCCTGACTCTTATTGGCAACCTTCGAAGCCGGGCTGTAATCGAAAGGATTAGAGAGCCTTAAAGCTCACTAATCATCAGCAATCCAACTCTGCTATGCGCCGGATTAACCCTTGTATCCATTCCAACTAAGAATTGGACATGAGTGCTTTCGGCAGCCCTGACGAGTTCTGGCTCAATTATTCCATCAAAGATTATAGCGTAAATTTGCGGCAGGTTCTTAAGAGTTCCAAGCAATTCAGTTACTGGAACTTTTCCAAGTATGTTTAGCTGGTTATCAAGAACATATGCTCCTCTCGTGCCTACAAGATCTTCGCACATCATCTTGAACGCTTCCTTCTCGTGCTGGTTCGGCAGTTTTCTTGAAGTTTGATTTTCTTCAAACCGTCTTACTGGCCTTTGAGTTGGCTGTGGTCGGGGTGTTGGAGGCCTTCTATCGTCTCTTCGCTCATCACGCCTATCTTCCTGTGGTCTTGCCTGCTGAAGATCTGCTTTTACTTGTTCAGGCACAACCCTGTCTCTGAGCGCCTTGTGTATTTCTTTTTTAGTCAGCTCTTCAACTTCCTTGCCATCAGGCGCTTTAGTTACATAATCGATATCACAGGTGTCAAGGAGTTCCTTGATTATGAGATCTCCTCCCCTGTCGCCATCAACAAATGCGGTTATTGTCTTCTTTTTTGATAATTCCTTAATTGTTTCAGGCACTGAAGTTCCGTTGATTGCAATTGCGTTTTTGAATCCGAATTTCAACAGAGTCAGAACATCAGCTCGCCCTTCTACAAGTATAACTTCATCAGACTCATCAATTGCCGGGCCTGCAGGAAGGTTGTCCTTTCCGTAGCTTATGGCTTCCATTACCCTGACTGAATAAGTTACTTCATCAGCAAGCTCTTGGGAGTCAGGCATGACTGTTTCTTGAAGCTGCTTGAGCAATTCCTTTGCCCTTTCGATGACTTGATGCCTCTTTGATATTCTGACGTCTTCTATCTTCAGTACTTTTATTTTTGAATTGCAGGGGCCGATTCTTTGGATTATCTCTAATGCAGCGCCAATAATGGCTGTTTCTGCCTTGTCTAAAGATGAGGGAATTATTATCGTTCCATTAGTCTTTCCAGATCTAGTTTCGATGTTGACTTCAATTCTGCCAATCCTTCCTGAACGCTGGAGTTCCCTGAATTCAAGGTCTGCTCCTAAAAGGCCTTCGGTCTGCCCGAAAACTGCGCCGATTACATCGGGCTTGTCAACTACGCCCTCGATACTAATTGTCGAGTGTATTATATACTTCTGTGATACTGGACTTATCTTTGCCATTTTACTTTTCCTCTGTTTTTCAGAAAGAGTAGCTATTATTCAAGCCTATCTGCCGCACAATGATTGTGAAAGCGTGATACTCATGATTGTTCTACTCTTCCATTCTTTAATGATCAGGGTTTTTCCCTTGTTAATTGTAAAGGTTTGTCGCCCGAGACACTAACTCTTCAGGATCCTTGCCTCGATTTGCTCGTAAGCTCCCCGAAGGACTCTCATGCCGGGCTGTATTATGCACGAGTGTCTCGCAATCCTTGCAGGCCTTTCGACCTTGCTCGTGTAAGGACCCATGTGCACTGAACAGGGCGAATTTCTGCCGGTTTAAATAGGTTGTGGTGAATAGAAGGAAAAGTTTTTATATAACACGATATTAAATAAAATATAACTGGGTGTTTAATATGAAAGCAATAACAACTGCAAAAAAGATAGGCGGATCGATTATGGTTACTATTCCAAAAGAAATTGTGAAGGAAGAGAACATAAAAGAAGGCGAACAGATCACTATCGAAGTAGGGAAAGCAAGAAAAAGCTTTTTTGGCGCATTAAAAGGAATGGGACCTTACAAAAAAGAAAAATTCAGCGATTTTGATTAGGTGGTTATCACGAGATATGTTATTGATTCTTGGGGATGGATTGAATATTTGAGCCAAAGCATTCATGGAGAAAAAGTAAAATTGATAATAGATGACGAAAAAAATGAAATCTTCATTAATTCAATAATAATCGCTGAAGTCATAAGCAAAGCCACAAGAGAAAAAAGAGATGCCAATATCGCATTCAAAGCTCTTTCAACAATTGGGAGAATAGCTGACATAAATGACTCTGAATTTTCGAAAGAAGTTGGCATAATCCATGCGAAAACAAGAGAAAAAATCAAAGATTTCGGTCTCGCCGATGCATTCATCCT
>JBBSVZ010000043.1:0-2138 GCA_038046545.1 Nanobdellota archaeon
TGCCTATTATAGCAGGTTTTCAATAAAATGTTGCGCTAACACATTGAACCCAAGAGTTAAGCGGCATTCTTGAAAAAGTTCTCAATATTTTGTATAATTTCTGTTGGGGGGACGTTATACGAATTTTGAGGATTCCGACAAACATTGGGATGCCTCTTAAACAAATTGCGTATTCGTTCCTCCTTTTTGTTTCCGTTGCCCCTTTTTGAGCGAGTTCGCTGTCTAATTTCTTCTGGTACAACAAATTGTTCTTTGATAATCTGCTTTGCTGCTTTTGATGAGATTACATTACCATCAATGTCACACAACTGATATGGTCGGTTTTGTTTAACAACACAGAGGATTCTATTGATGAGATGAGTCATAACCGCACAAACTGCCTGTGTATGGCAGTGTCCTTTGTGAACCATCTCTTCGTAGTAGATTCTTGCGAGTTGCGGGTCCCATTGTCTGGCAACATCAGAAGCCAAAAACAAATCGCGACGAAATCGCGATGAACCCTCCTGCGTAATGGGCAACCCTTTTTTGTTAGTTTCGCCTGAGTCATCTTGCTTAGGTATCACTCCGGCGAAGCAACGAAGTTTACTTTGCGACGAGAAACGGTTTGGGTCACCAATTATTCCAATGAACGAGGCTCCAAGGTTTTTACCTATACCTTTTAGTGATTCTATATGTTTTGACGGATGAACCTGTTCATATAATGCTTTAATGCGTTCTCTGACATCTGCCAATGAGTTTTCTTGTGCTTGAAGGAGTTGAAGTTCAACATGCACTTCATCCTGTATTTCCATGAGGTCAACATATTGGGATGAGTTAGCATAAAGAGAACAAGCATTCAAGACAACGGAATAAAGTTTTTCTGGTAGATTGCGGTCCATTTTCTGTCGTCCTGCAGGTTCAAGAATTCGTTTAATGCCGTCAAGCCCCGCCTCTTTTGCTCTGGCAGGATTTGAAAAGTGGCGATAGAATTCGCGAGCACGGTTATCAAATGGATCATTGAAACAGTCAAGCAATCCTGGCATTAGCCAATGGTAGATGGAAGAAAGGCGATTTTTAATCGCGGTAATTTCCTTAGTAATTTTTTCGCTCTGTCTGTTTCGCCGTTCTAGTGCAAATGTCTTGGCATCAGGCAGATAAAGTTCCTCTGTTGCTTTTGCGTCAACAAGTGGCATTACACATAATACACCTGCGTCAAGTTTATCATTCTTCTTGTGTCTTGAGAAGTATTTTCGCAGGTCATATGTTTTATGCGGTTTAACACGGACAATTTCATGGCAATTGTTCTTAGCATAGATTGCTACTGGCAACCACGACATTTCCGTTGGCTCACAGATGAACCGCAACTTTGTTCCTTGGCTTGCATCATTCAATGCTTTTTGGCATAAAGCATCAAGGTTATCCTTTGAAATGTGGAAAGGAAAACTTAAAACAATTTTCTTTCCTTGCTCATCACAAACCTGTGCTTGATGCATAGCAGTTACGCCCAGGTCAATACCAATATTTCTGTAAGACATGTTCTTACCTCCTTTTGGGCAGTGAGATTTGTTTGCCTTTATTGGCAAACATATGGAAGTTTAGGCTAATTGCACGAGACTCATCCTTGTGATTCATAAGAGGCTCCCCCGACATTATCGTCTGGGGACCATCAATTTCCTTAACCGAGTCTCATCCTCGTGCAGAGGGCCAACAATCTACGGGAAGAGACATTCTGGTATCACCAGAATTCTCAGGGGCGATTTCAGTTACGCTTCCAACTGCCCGAGGGGTATTATACATCTTTTTCGTGCGATTTTGTCTTTTTGTTGGGCATGACCGTGGTATAAAGGCATAAAGTCAAAGAACTACCAACACCAGTTAATATACAAGGGGCGACATGTTTGTATCTTATCCAAATGTAAAGATCTGTTAGCGACACCACATTAGAATATATGCCAAAAGAATATTTTGCTCATAGTTTGGAAAATAGACCACCACAACAGTGGCAGAAACTTGATGAACACTTAAAGAATGTTGCCACACTTGCCCGACAATTTGCCGAACCATTCGGTGGTGGTGAGTGGGCGGAATTAGCAGGATGGTTACATGATATTGGGAAGTACAGCAAAGAATTTCAAAAATATATTAAAACGTACGAGGGA
>JBBSVZ010000044.1:0-1285 GCA_038046545.1 Nanobdellota archaeon
GTAGGAGCGTGCGTAACTTCTGACAAAAGATGCAGTGTCTCGACGCAGCAGGAATGTCTATCAGTAGGAAGCATGGTCGGAGGAAATAATGAAACAAATTCTATTGGCTATAATTTTTACAGCAATGTGCTATGCACTTCTCCTGAGCTGAACACTACTTGCAAAAGAACAGAAAAAACTACCTGTGTCGACGGTTTTGATGAGGTGTATTTTGTGGATTCGTGCGGAAATCCTGCAAATATATATGATGCAAATAAAGTCAATGATGATGATTACTGGTCCCGGGTCTATACAAAACAGGAAAGTTGCGGAGCAAGCACTTCTTCGTCGGTGTGCGGAAATTGCAACAGAGCGAGCGGAAGTTTTTGTTCTGCTGCTAAAGAAAAATCTCCAAAGTATGGAGATTATATCTGCAAAGATACTTCTTGCACTGCAGGCGGTCGAACTTATAAAAATGGCGAGAGTGTCTGCGGCTATGAAGGCTCGATAGGAAATGGCGACGATACTGTGGGAAGCAGATATTGGAGATATGTCTGCAATATGGGAGAGGTGCAGGCACAGCCTTGTGCTGATTACCGAGGAGAAATCTGCGTCCAGACTACGAATTCAAACGGAAGTTATGCTTCTTGCAGAATAAATAGTTGGAGAAGCTGTATCCAGGCAACTGCTGCTGGAAAAGAAGTCTGTGAAGCACGACCTGATTGCATCTGGAGAGAGATGAGCATCGGAAAATCGAGCAAAGAAGAATATTTTCAAGTAAAAGTATGTTCGCCTGCATATCCTCCTGGATTTTCTTTTGGAGATAATAGTGGAAGTGATGTGTGCGGTGTTGGATCGAAAACATGCACTGTTGTCTATACAAAAAAGAAAGGTGGATTGTTTGGCGGAGGAAGTAGTTGCAAAGCAAAGATAAACAAAGAATGTGAAGCTCCTGCATTCACAGATAAGATGAATGATATCTGTCGAACTCTGGGAGATTGTGGAGGCTATGTCAATTTTATGGGAACTTATACTAACGGAGGATATGCTGTAAAATGCGACGGTGGAAAATGTTCTAAAACAATAACTTCAAGTATAATGGCAGAATATTCTGCTAAAGCAGGATATGTCGCGAATCAGGTTGCGCCGCCAGATGGATATACTGGTGCGAACAATGCAGTACTTGCGCAGAATGAGTATGCTGCGTCGAGAGAAGCAAGAGGAGATGTCTATACTCCGCAGGTCTCGAGTGTAAATCCGCAGACAGGAAAAACAGACTTGCCGATACAGACGAGAAGTGAAGCAA
>JBBSVZ010000045.1:0-5030 GCA_038046545.1 Nanobdellota archaeon
TCTATCGTATTTCCCTGTTTATCATACTTCCTTCGCATAATGGCAATATTGACATTATCTTCTAACAGTTGCCCATCTTTTCCGTGATTCGACCACTCAATTACATTTCCATATTTATCGTATTTCCAACGCATTTCATACATTCCATTTTTATCCACAATCCTTTTCCCTTCTTTGTTAATACGATATGATTTAATTCTTCTTCCATTTTTATCCAGTGTCCATAGATACTGAGCGACACCGCTACTGTCTTCAGTTAGATTACCATCTCTATCATAGTTAAATAAGGTTTCCGGATTGCCTTTTTTATTAAGTTTTAACCGTATTGAATAAACACCTTTTTTATCTTCGATGGGTTTCCCTTTGGCATCATGGTAAATTCTTTTTTCAAAACCTTCCTGTTTTTCAATGATAATCTTTGCAACACCAGATTTAGCATCCACTGCTATTTTCCCACCTTTAAGATATTCCACCTTTACAAGTTTACCCTTGTCATTGTGAACAAAATGATAACAATTTACCTTCTTCGACATCTTATCAGGCACAGGGTATCTGCCAACTATTGCAGATCTACCATCAATTTCTGCTACACGATAATAATTAAATTTTCTTTCTTTGCCGCATCCCTGCATTAAAAAAATGACAACGACAATAAGCGTAAGCGAAAAACACAAAATAACCTTTCTCATAGCATTAGCTCCTTTAATTCTAAATATATGGTGTATAGCCATAGACTGTGTGAAGTCGATTACTGGAATCAGAGCTCGCATCAAGAAATTAGAATTCCCTTTTCATAGGTGATTCCCATACACCTTTCTTAATTTTTATTCTTTTTGATAGAAACCTATTTCGATTCGAAGTCAATAATCAGATAGAGAGTCAGCCACAAAAGAAAAATGGACATAGGACTATTTACCGAATTTGAATCCATCAAGCCATGGCAGAGCCTGTTCCTTAAATTAGGACCTGATTGCTCAATAAGAAGCGAACGCATCTCCCAAAGCAAATCCTTACCGAATATTTTCTCAGCATTTACATCAATTAGCAATTCATTTAAATTCTTCTCCTTCTGAACATTTAAAGGCAGGACTGAAGTTGTCTTAAACTTATTCAGGGCAAAAATTACTCTGATTGAATTCTCTAACTGAGGAATAATAAGATGCGTAGATATCAAGAAATCTTCCTCAAAACCAGCAATTATTGAGCGTTCATAAACATCTGCTCTGTCTTTTGGCACAAATTTGCTTTTATTGACTAATTCTTTTATCGCCTTTTTCCAGGTACCATCGGATTTCAAGATTATAGAAATCCCTTGTTTTAGGATTGTTGAAGCTACAAAATTCTGACTTAAATTATATTGGTTGATTATCTCAGATTGAATTCGTTCCTCATTATTCTTAAGCATACCAGCAATATTTTCTGAAACATTTCCCTCTGGTGTAATTATGCTTTTTGTGAGTATTGCTTGAACAGGATACTGTTTTAGTGAATTTTCAGCGGAAATCTTTTGTTTGTCATAAGAACATGGATTATATAAAGAAATAAAAGCTGTAATTGCCGCTAACCCATTCTTTCCTTGCAGAGAATCATCAGCAGTCTTTATTAATTGAGTAACATCTATCTTTCTTTTTATACATTTCATTTGACTTACTGCAACCTTGTTTGCTTCTTTATACTCATGAATTAATTCTTCAGCCTTTTCCTTCATCTCAATCTCTCTATAAGCATGTATTGCCTTTTTAAGAAAATGTGCCAGATGAAAACAGCCCTGAGGAGTATTAAAACATCTTGCTTCGTCTTCCCAATGCTTGGCTACTGCTAATTTTACATCTTCTACTTTCTGTGGTTTAATCGCATAAGTATAACATTTTGCCGCTAATTTATAGTATTCGCAAGGCGTGTCGCACCCAGGAGAAACATGGAATCCCTTTGCTATCTCTACAGATTTATCCCCGAGTTCTTCCCAATTATCAGCGAACTTGTTTTCTATTATCAGATTTAAAATAGAAGCTGGCCAATAGTCCTGTTGAGGATTGAAACAATTCTTTCTGCTGATTTCAAACAAATACAGGAGTTTTTTCTTAACCACCTCTCTTTCTTCTGCCCTTTTACCCAATTCCATTGTTATTTGAGTAGCCCTCTTCAACCACTTGCTTTTTGGCACCCATTGCTCATTGGCTATATCTTCATCAACAGATTTTAAATAAGACTGTATTGCCTTCTCTGCAAATAGGTGGTTTGTTCTTCTTAGCCAAAGTAAATCGCTAATTCTTGCCACAACTTCAGGGTTATCAGATATCTGCAAAATTTCTTCAAGATTACAAAGATTCTCTTCGGTAAGATCTTTAGGTATCATAGTTCTCCCTTGAGTGCTATTCCCAAGAGGACCGAAAGGTTCTCCTGTCGTAAACTGAAAATACATAGAAAAAGCACCCCAAAGTAACTTCATAACCCCTTCTAACTCTTTATCCCCCGATTCTCTGGCTTTTTCGTGTCTCTGGCTGAAAGACGATAGAAAATCAGGATTTTTTTTGGATTCGACATCACTTATGGCTTCTTTGCATGATTCTATTAGTCGTTTATCTAATCTTTTATGCATCATTTTACCTCTTTCTTGTTGTACATAAGGCTTTTAATTACTGTCTATTATACAATATTATTCTCATAATATTTAAATTGGGGACAGCGCCGAATGGCACGGACTTAAGGCGTTTTTGATGATTTACGGCCTTCGTCCACTACACGATGTTGTGGTGATTAAAACGAATGAATACTGTTTGTAGACCAAGCCTTGTACTTATTCGCTTAAGTCAGTGCCATTCGGCGATGTCCCCAGTTTCCCCAGCATTTCTTTTTTGCACAAATTCGAGGGACAAGAATTCTGTCAGATGTGTAGACCTGACCCTTATTCATTCCTTATTCATTCGCCCATTAGCTTATTCGCTGTTGGTGAATTAAGCAGCTTGCGTGGCGGGAATGACACCCATTTTTTGTCCGATTTAGATTGACGCTGTTGAATATCTTCAAAAATAGCGTCAATATCATGATTGTGTTTACTTGCATACTGCTCACGAAGTTCCCTTGTTTCTTCTACGATAGGATCTTTCCACATTGATTTAATCCTCCATTAACTCTTGAGGTGTGCAAATTATAGGCGGTTCAACGCCTTGTTGGCGACAGATTTCTTCTATTTTTGGCCTCATGATGGCATTCGCAATATGCGTGCAATTCCATGTGAGTAAATATTCCATACCGTTTACGGCAGCTACAGCAATATGTAAAGCATCAACTTCGGCTTTTGTTGGGATTGGTCCTTCGGAAATTAAAGCTTTGGCAAGAACCCTTGCTTCATCGGTAGTTAAAAGCTCTGGTAGTTCTGCAATTACTCCGAGACGTTTCTTGGCTGCTTCTGGATTGCCGAGGTTTGCTTCAGCGATGACAAACTCCGAGATAAATAATTCAAAACTGGACCGGCGAGTTTCCCACCATTCGATGGTTATGTTCTGGTTTGCGACCACTCGGATATCATTGCTGGGGTGTGCAGTTAGGTAGCTGAGAATTGATGTTTCTATGTAAACCTTTGGATTCATTCCGCATTTGTATCTTGATCGTAAAACTGAATAGTTGCTTGGAGACGCTCCGCATGGTGATAGATCTCATTCAAGTCATCCATTGGAACCTTTTCTTCCTTCTTTTCGGCATCAAATAATCCAAAATATTTCTTCTTGGGATTATTGAAGTAGAGGCGACAAATGGGTTTGCGAGTAGTGTCATCAAGTAAAATGCCACAACAACTGACCATATCTCGCATGAAGACTCTTGTCACATCAAGGTATTGTCGCAAAATCGATTTGACAATGTAATACCCTTCCATTTCTTCTTGGGTCGTTGCAATCTTATTTTCGGTTTCTTCTTGTTGTTTTTCAAGAAGTAGCGTCGGAGGCTGAACTGGTGGCTTCTCTTCTGTCAAAGCCGATTTTAGCCGTTCATTAATGCGATCATTAATAAACTGATTCAGTGCTCGTTTTGTTAAATCCACGAATTGTTGTCTGACAGTCTGAGTCAACATTCCTGGATAAACTTGCGTCGCAAAAAATCGCACAAACTGTTCTGATGGATTAGTCAATTGGTCTGACAGAATCCGTTTTATCTCTCGGGTATATTTCAATTCTGCGGCAGCCGCAAGCGTATTATCAAGATTAAATGTCAATTTGCAAAAGCGTTTCAAGTCCTCTATAGATGAATCCTTCATATCCAGCATATTCACTTCCAAAAACGGCTTTTTATCCATTTTATTCGGTTCTTCCAGGTCAGTGTAGAACCGATAGACAACCCCATTCGTGATGATCCCAAAATGGGCTTCTGTTGCATTGAAATAGCGATATAATTGGGTAATATCTTCTTTATCCAGGTTCGTTTTACAGGACTTGCATTCAAATAACATTACGGGTTTTCCATCTCGCAAAATGGCATAATCGACCTTTTCTCCCTTTTTTAGTCCGATGTCTGCGTTTAATTCGGGCGTAACTTCTGTTGGGTCGAATACATTGTACCCTAATGCGCCAATAAATGGCATAATAAACGCATTTTTCGTTGCTTCTTCTGTTTGAATCATGTCCATTTGTTTCGCTATTTTGGACGATAAGACTTTGATTTCATCAATAAAATCCATTGGTTTGCCTCCTTTAACTAATCATATAGTCTTTCTATATTTTATCACCCTTGAATCAAAATATCAAGGAAAAACTGACAAAAATAACTATAAGTCATAAGCTTTAAGCTGTAAGATAAGATTGTCCTTTTGAGCTTAATCCTTATAGCTTATAGCTTCTTATCATCCCCAATAGACAAGCCCCAGGTCAGCGGTGTCATCCACATCTGGATGATAGGGTGTGATTCTTATGCCATAGTTGAGTTTGCCTGACCTCTCTGCCTTATACCTGGCTGTATATTTAATGGTTGTCTCATCCTCTGCCTCTGCAGACATTGGGATAGACTGAATCTCCTCAGCATATAGCCCCTTTGGTGGT
>JBBSVZ010000046.1:0-2022 GCA_038046545.1 Nanobdellota archaeon
AGGCTATATTAAAGGGCACACCAAGGAACATGTCGCAGGAACGCTGGTACATCTGCACAGATAACTTTCCTTCTGCAACGAAAAAATGGAAAAACGTATGGCAGGGCGGCAGGGCCATCTGGTCCAGTTCGCCGGGGTTCCATGCATTAACTATTATGTGACGGTTGGTTGGGTCTTTTTTAATTAACTCTATCGCCCTGGCAAGCTGGTCAATTTCTCCGTGCGGGGTGCGCCAATGGCGCCACTGAATGCCGTAAATTCTTCCTAAATCTCCAGGAAACTTAGCTTTCGGCTTCCAATAAGATGCCTGAGCATTTTGTGTCCATATTGTCTGTTTTTCCGGGTCGCGGGTTCCGTGAAGTATCTCTGCCAGCCGCCTTTCATCATTGGAGCCTTCTATGAACCAAAGCAATTCGCTGACTACGCTTTTCCATGGCATCTTCTTTGTTGTGACAAGCGGGAAACCATCCTCCATATTGTAGCGGAACTGCATGCCAAAAACAGCCTTTGTGCCTGTTCCTGTCCTGTTCGGCTTGTCAATGCCTTTTTCAAGTATGTATTTCAGGGCGTCAAGATATTGCTGCATAGGTTAGAATTGAAATGAAAATATTAAAATGAATTTTAACCCTTTAGAACCTTTTCTTTATTTCTTAAGCTTTCCG
Organism: Nanobdellota archaeon; assembly: GCA_038046545.1. GTDB lineage: Archaea > Nanobdellota > Nanobdellia > Woesearchaeales > JBBSVZ01 > JBBSVZ01. The sequence continues at coordinate 663 of JBBSVZ010000046.1, forward strand.
ACTTTCATTAAATCATGAAATATGAAGAAATGCTGGACTGGCTTTATAATCTCAGACGCTTTGGCATAAAGCCTGGTTTAGAGAAAATAGCGGAGGTCATGGAAAAACTTGGAAATCCCCATGACAAACTCAGGATAATTCATGTCGCAGGCACTAATGGCAAAGGCTCTGTATGCGCCATGATTGAATCGATACTGCGCAAAAACGGCTTCAAAGTTGGTATGTTCATCAGCCCGCATCTTGTTGATTTTCGTGAACACCTTCAGGTAAACCGGGAATTGATAAGCAAGGAAGAAGTAATGCGTCTTGTAAATAAAATAAATGGGACTGGTGTAGAATTAACCTTTTTCGAACTGACAACGGCCGCGGCGTTCCTTTACTTCTATGAGCAAAAGGTTGACTATGCTGTAATAGAGGTTGGCATGGGCGGCCGCTTCGATGCCACGAACATCGTTAAAAATCCTGTTGCAACAGTTATTACTTCTCTATCCCTAGACCACACCCAGTGGCTTGGAGACACATTGGACAAAATAACCCGTGAAAAGGCAGGCATAATTAAGGAGAAGGTGCCTCTTTTTACCTGTGTAGACAGCGATGTTATAAGAAACGTGTGCATTGAAAAAAATTCGCCTTTCATATTAGTCGAAGACGAAGAGAACACGAACATGAACGGCCTCTTCCAGAGGAGCAACGCAGGGCTGGCTGCAGCCGTTGCAAGGCACATGAAAGTACCGGAAAACGAAATAAAAGAAGGGCTTTTATCAGTCAGTTGGCCGGCAAGACTGGAATTTATTGAAAAAAATATTTTGCTGGACTGTGCCCATAACCCGGAAGGTATTGAAAAACTAACAGAATTTGTAAATACTCTTAATTATGACAAGCTCATTGTAATTTTTGGTGTTATGAAGGACAAAAACTATCAAGAAATGCTAAGCAGACTCCCTGACTGCAAAATGATACTTACAAAACCGAAAATAGACAGGTCTGCTGATTCAGTCGACCTTAAAAATTTTTGCAATAATGCTGCTGTTATAGAGGATGTCGCAGTTGCCTATGAACAGGCTAAAAAGATTGCAGGCAAAAATGACCTCATAGTAATATGCGGCTCCTGCTACCTGGCGGGCGAGCTGCTGGCGTACAGAAACAAAATCCCGATGCATCCTATAATGTGGGTCCAGTAATTATTTCTTGTGCTTGTTCCAGATGGAGTAGAAATATATTCGAAAAGACTCCGCCAGTTCGTGTGAATGAATAAGAAATGATATCTGTTTTTCCTCTGAATGCGTCAATAATGCTATTTTATCTCCACAAACCGTAATTCCATTTGGAATGGGAAAATTAACAAAAATAAGATTCTTCA
>JBBSVZ010000047.1:0-7975 GCA_038046545.1 Nanobdellota archaeon
TTACATTAATGATTAAAGTCCATATGACTGCAATGGTCATCACTAGGCTGAAAAACAGCCCTGCTATTCCGAGGGAGCCAACATCGGGTGGTTGTTCAGTTAAGCCATTCAAATTGAAGAAATCCGGTAAAAACATGATAGTTGGGACGACAACTATAGCAAGCAATATCATGGTAAGCCAAAAAGGTGTCAAGCTGTAAGTCATTGCTTTTACACTGTCAGCAAATGTCCCTTTTCCACCCAGCAGCTTTGCAATCGATTGAGTAAACGCAGATTCTAACAGGATCCAAATAATGATCGAAGCAAAAAAGAAAATGAATGTGATCGAAAGAGTGATTGTGATTATTGTGAATGTTAGCACATTGAGTTCAATAGGACTTATTTGAGTTGAAGCAACTATGATGACAGCTGAAAAGAATACCATGAATAAAAAAGTAAATGTCAGCAAATAAATTACGGATGGTCTAATTCCTTCTGTCTTGACATCTGAGAAAAACTTATTTGGATGAAAAAGAACGTTCTCCATTTTTTGAAAGAAACCAAGTTTCTTATGAGGTGGCTCTATTGGCTGAACTGGGGCAGCTGAAACTCCAATTACCGAGTTTATCGTATCCTCAGTATCAGTGTGAGAATAGCCTTGCTGAATGATTGCCTGGCGGAGTGCCTCAATCTTGTATCCGTTCCTTAGCTGTTCCCTGATGTATGCTGCCAGTCCCTTCTGTATCATTTATGCAATTCAGGATACCTCTCAATTAAATAATTGTCGTTAATAAGAGACAAAATATTTCAAACCACAATATTTTTATCCTATTTAACTGAAGTTTTCATTATGGACTTCCTCACTCTTCGAAATGTCAATGTTTCGGGCAAGCGAGTTCTGATGAGAGTTGATTACAATGTTGCTATCGACGAGAATGGTGACATAACAGATGACACAAGAATAAGGAACTCGATTCCTTCAATCAAGCAGCTTCAGGAAAAAGGGGCCAAGATAATACTTCTTAGCCATCTTGGACGGCCCAAAGGAAGGGAGCAAAAGCTTATGCTTGACAAAGTTGCCCATCATTTGTCATCGCTTCTTAACCACGAAGTTAGGAAGGTGGATGACTGTATCGGCACAGAAGCCGAGCTGGTCGTCGCTACACTTACCAACTCTGATATTTTAATGCTCGAAAACATTCGCTTTCATCCTGAAGAAGAAAAGAACGATGTGGAATTCGCAAGATGGCTTGCTAGGCTTGCTGAAATTTATGTTAATGACGCCCTTGCAGTCTCTCATCGTAATCATGCATCAGTTTCGGCAATAACCCATCTCTTGCCATCGTATGCAGGTCCTTTGCTCGAGAAGGAGGTTCATTTTTTTGAGAAAGTGATGAAGGACCCTGAAACACCCATGGTTATCATTATTGGTGGAGCAAAGATATCTGACAAGATTGGAGTTATTCTCAACCTGCTTCCAAAAGTTGATTACATCATTGTTGGTGGTGCTACTGCCAATACTTTGCTTCATGCAAAAGGAATTGATATGGCAGCTTCGCTTGTTGAAACTGACAAGCTTGCTTATGCAATCAACCTTCTTGCTGATGGTGGCGAAAAATTAGTAATACCAGTTGATGTTGTAGTTGAAGCTGAAAATGGAGTATCAACCTCGATTGTTGAAGTAACTGATTTTGATACTCTGGAGCCTGGTTCGAGAGCCAAAGACATCGGGCCTAAGTCAATCGAACTATTCATTTCAAAGCTTGAAGGCGCTAGGACAATACTTTTTGCCGGGCCGATGGGAGTTTATGAAGACTACAGGTTTTCTGAAGGAACGCTCAAACTTCTTCAAGCCATAGGCGGAATAAATGGCATAAAAATTGCTGGCGGGGGAGATACTCTTGCCGCTGTTAGTTTTTTTAAGATGCAGGACAACTTCACATTTCTTTCTACTGCGGGCGGAGCAATGCTTGAATTTCTAGAGGGGAAAAAACTTCCCGGTATTGATGCACTCGAACAGGCCAAGCATAGAATGATGGAAGAAGGCCGTGCCTACACAATGTGATTAACTAAGTTAACATTAATCATGCATACCATTGTTTTTATGAACAAAACAGAAAGGTTTAATTAAGAGTTGTTGCAACACAAGGTTCAAGGTGATGCTTTGTGGATGACCTTGAAAGAAAGATTCGTGATGCAGGGGCAAACAACAAGGGACTAGTGGTTGGGCAATACACACTTCATGGTTTGCCTGGTGAACCGGCTGATTATAATACGGCAGCTGATAGGGTAGAAAGTTTTGAAGGGATTCACAGAAAAAGGGGACTTGAAACTGCAGTTTGGGGAAGAAAAATTCCATTAAATGAATTGTATAGTTTAGGCGATAAAAAAGAACCAACAGATAATAATTATTCTTCTGGAAAGTAAATGTGCATTATTTTTATTGATATGTCGCCTTTGCGCATTATTCAATAATTTTGTATTTAATTTTCAATTTTCTTGTCTCAAAAATAGTTATTTATTATGAATTGCCTCTTTAAAGTGGTAACTGCGGAAATATTTATAAAAAGGAAATAAAAGCTATTTAAGAAATGGCATTATTAATTCCGCAAGAAGAAACAAATGCTCCTTTGGACCTTGTTGGTGGAAAAGGACGTGGCTTGCTAAAGCTTAAATCAATTGAAGATGAATTAAATTATTGGGAGAAAAGGAGAGTAGAGATCCCTCCTTTTTTCGTGGTTCCTCCCTCTGTCGATTTATCGGATGCTTTTCATAATATTTTAGATGCTGCGAAAAGTTTGGAAGCTAGAAGTTATGCTGTTCGTTCGTCATCACCCTTAGAAGATGTGGGCGAATATTCTTTTGACGGAATTTTTAGGACTGATACTGATGTTCCCCTTGAGAAAATAGTTAGGTCTGTTCATGAAGTAAGAAAGAGCGCTCTTTCTGGCAAAGCAAGAGCATATGCAAGCGAAGTAGGGTTGGATTTGGATGGACGCATGCCTGTTGTAGTTCAGGCAATGGCTGAAGATCGAGTAGATAAGGGTATAGTTTATTCAAAATTCCCAAGCCCTCATAATATTGCAAAAGTTGTTAGAGGTTGGGAAGATTCTGAATCAACAAGAATAGATGCGTATAAAAGAATAATTCGACCCAATAAGACTCATTATCCCGGCGTATTTCCCTTTCTATTTTCTGGTGGGGATACCTCTTTAGGCAGTGAACCATATATGTTAGCTGAGCTAGCTCTTGAAGTTGAAGGCCATATGGGCTTTCCTATCATTATGGAGTATGTAACTGTCAGGATTAAAGATGCTGTATCTTTGAATTTAAATGTTCGAATTATACAGGCAAGAAAACTTTCAAGGTTGTCAGAAGCAGAAAAATTTCAGATTCCCGAACTCCAAAAGAAAGGACTCGTAGCAAATACGTATTCGGTTAATGGAGTAGGAGAATTTACTGGTAAAGCCTACGTAGCGTATAGGCATGATATGGACGTGGAAATGCTGGTTGATGGCTTGCCAGAATTTGATGAAGCACATAAAGACGAAGGATACGTTTTGATTACGCCTCATATCAGATTTTATGGGGAAAATATTGATGAGATTAGTCCTCATAAAAAAGCAGTTGTAGCCTATCAAGAATTAGGAGAACATCATGATTTTGAAATTGCGAGAGCTAAAGGGCTTCTTTACCTAAATTGTCACGACCTGCTTAGTTTTCCATTTTTTAGAGCTCGAAGACGCGAAGTAACACCTCCTATTAAAACTGGAGAGACTGTTAGGGTAGTCAGTGATGGTGCTCAAGGGTATGTTTTTAATTTATCCAGAGCGAAGTAGGCAAATTATCGAAATTAGTTGAATCTATCTGCAGCGCCAGACTTGCCGAAACTTTTATAAATAGTTACCATTCCATAGTACTAAATCTGGGGGATTAATGACTGATTTGTACGAGCACGAAGAGCAGACCCGCGACGCTTTCGCGAGGGTAAAGCAGGACATCTACGAATTACAAGGAAGAATAGACTCCGCAAAGATAAGGCTTGAATCAGTAACTACAAGTCTCGATCAGTTCACAGACAAAAAAGAGTTCTACACATTCGTTGAGGCAGTAAGGGCAGAACTTGACAAGCTCGAGCAAACCCTTGCAACAAAGAAAGATTTCGACTCGCTCAAAGTGGACATTGACAAGAGCAAAACCTCGATTGACAATTCAATCTCCAGTCTTTCGAAGAAATCTGAGCAAAGCAACAAGTCGCTGTCTGAGCGAGCCAGCTCAATTGAAAAAAGGCTAAGAGACAACATAAATGGTGAAGAAGAAGCTAGGCAAAAAAGCGTCTCTGCGGTTAAAGAATCACTTAAATCTGAAGTCGCCAAATTAAGCAATGATATCTCGCACTTAGAAAGCTTTAATTCAAAATCATTTTTATCGATCCAAAAAAGCGTTTCCGAAGTCAGAATTGCAAGCAAAGAAGATCTAGTCAAGCTCAGGGAAGAAGATATAGCAAATGAAAAGGTGCTTTCTGGAAGAATAAAAAGCCTTGAAAAAAATCAGGAAAGCATACATGATCAGCTTAGAGAGCTTCGAAAGGAACTCAAGCTCAAAGAACGTAAATTATCCAGATACAAGGAACCTGGTAAAAAAGTATTTCCTTGGAAGCCCCTGATTATGGTTTTGTTTTTGCTTTTGATGGCTTGGATTGCATTAACCTTTTTTTCAACTTTAATGCCTCCCTCGGGTAATCAGACTAATTTATCGCAATATTCAGCTCAACAAATTAAGGAAGATAAGTGCCTAGTTGAATTTGAATGCAAAGAATCCAGTCCCGATACCTTTTATGCTAACTGCTTGTATGACGCTTCACTTGATAATTGCAGATGCGACACGGTTGATGATGAAAACAATTGCAATCTAGATGAAAAAGTTGCTGCGCAGAAAAGACTTTCTGCAACACCTAGTTCCAAAGGTGGAAGCAAGATTGTGTGGGTGTTGGTAGCGATTGTTGGGTTCCTGTTCTTTTTGTGGATTGCGGGAAGAAAGCCTAAATAATCATCTTCTCACGCGAAGTAAGCCCTCTTTTGATGTAAACGCGCCTGCCAAGCCATTTAGAAAGAAACTTTATTAGTTCCTTGTTTGCTTTGTTCTTGTCAGCTGGTGCAGATATCCTGACCTTGTAAACGCCTTGCTCATATATTATTTCGTTGCTTGAAGAATTTGCAGTAACCCTTACTTTAAATGTGCCTGTTGGCTTAGGTAGCTCAGTCATAGTCGCGCCACGTATGGCCGCACTTCTCGCATTTCAGGAACTTGGTTTCAGCTTCGTCTGCTGATCTTGTCTGAATCGTCCAATAATAAGCCTTATCGTGCTTGCAAGTTGGGCATTCCGCGTCGATTTTTGGCAGGGGTTCTTCACCTTTTTTCACTACCTCAATTTTCATATCTGGTTTGCGGACGTCCTCTGTTATTGTTGCAGTCTTTATGTCCTTGGAGTTGAAGCCGCACGAACAGGCAAGAATTTTTTTGGAGTCCACTTTCTTTGGGATCAGAATTGAACCGCATTTTGGACAAAACATTTTTTTCACCTAACAAATATCTTTGCTACTGCATTAATCGCATCTACAAACCATATTTTTATGTATCCAAGCATTGGGATTCGAAGCGAGGCACGTCCTATAACCTGACTCCATTTTATATTAGTTTCGTCAAGTTCCGGTCCTCTTATTTGAGCAATGTTATGGTCGCCTTTGGTTTGCACTGTCACTTGGCTATCCCGTTGTATGGAGACAACTCTGTGTATTATCGGGTCTGGCCGCTGCGCTGTGTTCTGTGCGCTGAAAACTATGATATCCCCTGCCTTGAGATTATCAGGCTTCACTCCGAAAAGGAAGATGATATCTCCCCTGTTGAACCCATCTTTCATTGGAAATTTTTCAAAGTTATTCCTGCTTATGTTAAATGACTGGTACCTTGCTTCTTGCTGTGCCCACCATTCGTCAAAGCTGCCGTCGTGCTCCATGCTTCCGGAAACAACTGCAACAATCGGGTGGCTTGTGCCAAAAGCTAAACCGAGGCCAGGCAATATGAGGAATTTGATTAGAAGGAAAGCCAGTGCTATGTTGGCAAGCCAGCTCCATATGCTGTCGTCTTCCCACAGGAACTTCCAAACCCTCTTAAGAAAGGGTATTGCTTTCTTTCTCATAAGCCCTTTCGACCAAGAGCCGATTATTAAAAGGTATCGGAAAACATAAACGCCAGGGGCCGGAGTTCCAGCCTTTTTGAGCGAAAGGTAACAAAAGCAGAGCTTTTGGGACCTCCGAAAATGCCAAGCATTTTCGATAGGTTTTTGAACCGGCATACCCTTTCAGGTCCTCAGTGGTCAGCTGAGGTGTTGGACCAGGTACAGCTTCCCTGGCGCATTTTCTTTTTTTGTTAACTTCTTCATATACTTTTTGGAGAATTTTCCGCAAGATTTCCGTCGATAAAATAGAATTTTCGGTGTTTTTTAGCCCGCGCGGGGATTAAATAAGTATAAATACTGGAATGTTTTTATATATTTTGATGATTTTAAATAAATTATTAATTATAAGCATTATTATTGGAGGAATAGCATTTCTGTTATTACTGTTCAGTTTTTTATCAAATCAAGGGACTGACGGCGGTGGAAAATCACCATTTAGAAGTAGCTGTGTTGGAGATTCAGACTGTGCCTTTTACGAAAGAGTTGATGTCCCTGTTCCAGGCAATGAAGGATGTTATCCTAAAAAAGATTTACAGAACTCAAGAATAAGTACAAGACTAGAATGTGAATGTTTAAACAATAGATGTAAAATAAAATAGTTATTCTTAGGAAAACCTTTAATACACAAAACTCCAAATCAACGGTATGGCAAGATGCTTTATATGCGGTTCAACTGCTGAAATCGAAAATTTCTGCAAGAACTGCTTTCGCGAGCGCCATCCGATGGTAAAGCACTTCAAGTCGCTGGTAATTAAATGTTGCAAGACCTGCCCTGCCATTAATATCGCAGGAAAGTGGATTTATCAACCCACACCTGACACTATTCCTTCGTATGTGCGCAAAAGAGTAACAATAAGCTCAGATTACAAACTAAAAGCGTTGATCGTCAGTCCCCTTGGCAGTTTTGATGATGCCTTCCATCCAGTTCAGTACGAAGTTAAGGTACTTGCAAAAAAAGACAAGCACGAGATTGAGCAGACTTATGAGTTCCCTTTGCAATTTGAAAAAGGAAATTGCGACCATTGCATCAGCGCAAAGTCAACTTATTACGAAGGGACTTTACAGGTTCGAGGAATTACCGCTGTAGTCGAAGAATTCATTGACCTTGCAATTGAGAGGGGAGAAGCGCATGGAAATTTTCTTGTCAGGAGAGACAAAGTAAAAGACGGCTTTGATTATTACTTCACCAAGAACAAGTTCGTGCAGAAGCTGGCTGTCAGCCTGAAAACCCAGTTCGGCGGTTCCTCTAAGCTTTCAAGGAGGCTTGTCACGCGTAACAGACAGTCTAGCAAGGAGCTTTACAGGATGACAATCCTTTATAATTCTCCGATGTTTTTCAAGGGCGACCTGATTGCAGTTGGGAAGCAAGTTTACAAGATTATCTCAACTCAGAGCACTATAACCGCAACAGATCTTGGTTTAGGGAAAAGTGTGAAGCTCTCCCCAAAAACAAAATTCAACCGCCTTATACCTTACACAACAACCGTTTCAAAAGTCAGCCCGCAGCTTGAAGTAATTCACCCCACAACTTACCAGAGTACGCCAGTCAAGAATCCGATGCCTAAAAAGATTGGTGAGCGAATTAGGGTTGTTTACGTTGACGATAATTCTGTTTATATGTTCTGAATAAAGGTCGCCGGCGCGGGGAATTTCAACCAAGCGGAAAACCGCAAGATATTTGAACCCCGAAGTCTTTCGACACTAGGGTCTGAACCTAGCGGCATCACCAAGTTGCCATGCGCCGGCAATTATATTGAT
>JBBSVZ010000048.1:0-12726 GCA_038046545.1 Nanobdellota archaeon
TTTGTGGGGCTGCAGGGGATGATCGACCCTCCTCGTGACGAAGTCAAGCCAGCTATAGAAAAATGCAGGATGGCTGGCATCAGGGTAGTAATGATTACCGGTGATTACGTGGGCACAGCTAAAGCTATTGCGAAAGAACTTGGCATGGAGGGAAGGGCAATAACAGGGGATGAAATCGACAAGATTAACCTTGATAATGAGGTTGAAAACATTTCGATTTACGCAAGAGTAAATCCGGAGCACAAAACCAGGATTGTGCAGGCTTTGAAGAAAAAAGGACACATAGTTGCAATGACAGGTGACGGCGTAAATGACGCTCCAGCACTGAAAAATGCTGACATTGGAGTTGCGATGGGCATAGCAGGAACCGATGTTGCCAAGGAAGCCAGCGCAATGGTGCTTACTGACGATAACTTTGCGAGCATAGTCAATGCTATTGAGGAAGGAAGGGGAATTTACGACAATATAAGAAAATTCGTGTTTTTTATGCTAGGAGCCAATGTTGCCGAGGTAATGCTGCTTTTCATCGCCCTGCTATTGGACTTCAAGACAATTGACGGCAAAATAGCCATTCCGCTCGTTGCAATCCAACTACTCTGGATTAACCTCATAACTGATGGGATTCCTGCACTTGCCCTCGGCGTTGATCCTCCAGACCCTAACATAATGAAAAGAGCACCAAGGTCTCCAAAACAGCACATATTATCGAAAGATTTGCTCATCAACATTATCTTAATTGGCATTGTGCAAACAATCCTCTCACTCCTCCTGTTCCATTATTTCCTTCCTCAAGGAATTGAAAACGCCCAGACTGCAGTCCTGACATTCATCGTTATTTTTGAGCTAGGGGTTATCGCTGCTTTGACACGGCACTACTTCGGCACTCCTTTTTTTTCAAACAAGTGGTTTTATATCGCAGTAGGATTCTCATTCCTCCTACAGTTGCTTGTCATTTTCACTCCATTGCACACGATTTTTAAGCTTGATCCATTATCAATGAGCGAATGGGTCATCATCCTAGGTGTATCTGCCATTGCAGGAATGATAATGGTCCCAATGATGGAAATTGTTAAAAGAAAAACAAAAAGTGACCTGATAGTATACAATAAAGTTTTTTAAGAGACACAAAACGGCGAAACCATGATAATTTATTTCAGCAAGTTGAGAGGCATGCTTATTGTCGATTCTGAGGGAAATAATATTGGGCCACTAGACGACGTTATAGTTCAGGATGGGGAGAAGCTGGCAGAAGTAACTTTTCTGGTTGTCAGACTTAATGGAATGCGACAAAAGCTTTCGGCCAGTTACATTGCTTCTTATAACGGCATTATCCGTCTATCAGTTCCAGCTAAAGAATTAGAGTTAAACCCACTGGCTGACAAGGAAATTCTTCTTCGGGAGATGATTCTTGACAGGCAACTAATTGACATCAACGGATTGAAAGTTGTTCGAGTCAACGATATTCTAATGGCAGATGTTCAGGGAAAGCTCAGTGTTGTTAGTGTTGATGCAGGTGTCCATGGTTTTATCAGGAGGCTTGGTTTTTCGATTCCAATAGGCAAGGGGACTAATCTCATACCTTGGGAGTACGTCGAGCCAGTATCAATTGATAAGGAGCTGAGGCTCAAAGTGCCAAGGCAAAAAATAGCCTCGCTGCATCCTGCAGACATTGCAGACTTGCTCGAGGAGCTTTCGCCGAAGCAAAGGGCAAATGTTTTCGGAACGCTTGATGTCGAAACTGCTGCTGACACTCTTGCTGAAAGCGAACCTGAAATCACAAAATCAGTCCTCGCCGAGATAAAGGAAAAGAAAATAGCCTCGGTTCTTGAGCGGATGGCTCCTGACGAAGCGGCTGATGTCTTGAACATGCTTCAAACCGCCAAGGCAAATGAGATAATGAAGCTCCTAAATCCTGAATTCAACCAAAAAGTCAAGGATTTGCTCCAGTATGGCGAGCAGACTGCGGGCAGGATGATGAACCCTGACATCATTGCAGTTTATTTGGACAACACAGCGCAGGATGCAATTGAGTACCTAAGAAAAAGGTCGCCTGTTGCGGATAGGAGTTATTATGTATATGTTATGGACAGGGAAAACAAAATTGTGGGAGTTCTTTCGCTTCGCGAGCTGATAATTTCTTCGCCAGAGAAAAAAGTGGCAGATTTCATGAAGCATAATGTGATCAAAGTCCTCCACAACGCCCCGCGTGATGAGGCAGCAAAACTGATTGTAAAATACAACCTAAGCGTTTTGCCAGTTGTGGATGAGAATGACAAGCTTTTAGGAATAATTGCGGCTGACGATGTGATGTCAGGAGTCATGCCTGAGTCGTATAGAAAAATGCGCCCGAAAAGAAAGTATTACCTTCGAAAGAGAAAAAATAAAAACGGAAAGAACCACAAGAATTCTGCATGAAAGGGCTTTTACGTAACTTCTGGCCATATTTGGCGATAATAGGGCCTGGCATAATAACATCAACCGTTGACAATGACGCTAGTGGGATAGCCACTTATTCAGTCGCTGGCGCCCAATTCGGGTTCTCTCTCATTTGGACTTTGATACCAATCACCCTGTTGTTGATAGTCATTCAGGAAATGGTGGCAAGAATGGCAGTAGTCACCGGAAAGGGTCTTGCTGACCTAATCAGGGAGGAATTTGGGGTAAAACTTACATTAATCATCCTTGTCGGCCTTTTCATTGCAAATTTGTCAACTACAGTCGCTGAATTTGCTGGAATGGCGGCAGCTGGAGAATTGCTGGGAATTTCACGTTACATTGTTGTTCCGTTATGTGCGCTTATCATATGGCTCTTCATTGTGCGATCTAATTACAAAACAGTTGAGAAGATTTTCCTCGTCCTAATCCTATTTTATGGATTGTATGTCATTTCAGGATTTCTTGCCAAGCCAGATTGGGGTGAAGTTGGAAGGCAGGCTATAATGCCTTCAATAAAATTCACATCATCGTACTGGTTCGTTCTTGTCGCTGTGGTTGGGACATCAGTTACTCCCTGGATGCAGTTTTACCTTCAGTCATCCATAGTCGAGAAAGGACTAAAAATCGAGCATTTCAAGATAACAAGATGGGATATCATAATCGGCTCTGTGATTACAAGCATTGTTGCCCTTTTCATAATAGTATCTGCAGCATCAGCCGTCAACACTGAAGGAGCAGTATCAGTTGAAAACGTTGCGAAGGCACTTGAACCTGTTGCAGGCAGGTTCGCAAGCACGGTTTTTGCCTTCGGCTTCTTTATGGCAGCTTTTCTTGGAGCATGGATAGTCCCTCTTTCCACTGCATACTTCATAACAGAAGGAATAGGGTTTGAATCCGGTATCAATAAATCAATCCATGAGGCTCCCCAGTTTTATATCCTTCTCGGAACAACACTATTCATTGCAGCGGGGATAATATTAATTCCAGGAGTTCCGCTGATTCCGATAATACTAATTTCGCAGGTAATCAATGCTCTGCTACTGCCAATTGTACTTTTGCTAGTCCTAATTCTAATTAACAACAAGCGAATAATGAAAAATCATTCCAACACCAAATTAATGAATATCATAAGTGTAACTGTATTATTTGCATTGGTGGCGATGGGAGTAATTCTTGTGATTACTAGTTTCGGTGCTGGATAGCCTTATTAAGGGAATTAGAAACCCATGCAGAATGAATTTGCCCACTGAGGAGATTAGAAAGCGTGCGTTGGCTGAAGGGGCCAGCAGCCAATTGGAACTTAACAAGATAAAGCTTCAAGTGGCACGAGAAAGAAGCCTGAAAAAAGTCCCAACAAATATTGAGCTCATGTCATCCACCAATCAGAGTTCAACAGAACTTTTTTCCATAAAACCAACAAGAATTTCTTCCGGCGTAAATGTTGTTGCAATTATGACCAAACCAATCGCATGCCCGCATGGCAAATGCACATACTGCCCAGGCGGTCCAGGAAGCGTTTTTGGCGATGTCCCTCAAAGTTACACTGGAAATGAACCAGCCACAATGAGGGCTATAAGAAACAGATTTGATGCTTATTTACAAGTTATGAGCAGACTTGAGCAGTATGGGGCGATGAACAAACTCAAAGGCAAGATAGAGCTGATAATAATGGGAGGCACTTTTCCTTCTTTTGACGATTCCTATCAAGATGAATTTGTGAGTAACGCGCTGCAAGCAATGAATGACTTTTCATCAATATTTTACAAGGATAAAACGCTCGATAGGCCGGCCTTCAATGAATTCTTTGAGCTCCCAGGAGATATCAGAGACCCGCTGAGAACCGGAAGAATTCAGGAAAAACTCTTGGCTTTGAAAACAAGAAGATCAATCGAATCCACTCAACTCGAAAATGAGACATCCCAGATAAGATGCATCGCGATGTGCATCGAGACAAAGCCTGACTGGTGCATGCAGCCACATATCGACAAAATGCTATCTCTCGGGACAACCAGAGTTGAGCTCGGAATCCAAACTCTAAGCGATTCGATCCTAAAAAATACGAATAGAGGTCACACATTGCAGGATTCATTTATTTCAACACAGCTACTCAAAGACTCATTTTTGAAAGTCGGCTATCACATGATGCCTGGGCAGCCCGGAAGCACTCCAGAGATGGACAAGAAAATGCTTTTGGAATTATTCGAGAACCCAGATTACCGGCCGGACGCCTTGAAGATTTATCCATGCTTGGTTATGCCAGGCACTCCTTTGTACGAACAGTGGAAGAATGGAAATTTCAAACCTATCGAGTCTGATGAAGTCGCAAGAATAATTGCAGAAGTCAAGCCAAGCATCCCTGTATATTGCAGGATAATGAGGATTCAACGTGACATTCCGACTAAAGTTACAGCTGCAGGTGCTGACAGGACAAATCTGAGGCAGCTTGTTTCTGAAAAAGTCAAGTCAGCTGGTAGCCGCTGCAGATGCATAAGATGCAGGGAACCAAGATGGAATGAAGTTGATTTTGAATCTGTGAAATTGACAAGAATTGATTATGATTCATCCGGAGGAAAAGAAATATTCTTGTCATTCGACGATACGAAAAATGATTTCCTTCTTGGCTACCTTAGGCTAAGAATTCCCTCAAAACCTTTCAGGGAAGAAATAACACCTGGAAGCGCAGGAATAAGGGAGCTTCACGTATTTGGTAAATCTGCAGCAATTGGCGATGAAGGGATGATTCAGCACAAAGGATTCGGCTCATCACTTGTAAAAGAGGCCGAAAGAATTGCAAAAGAAGAATTCGATTGCAAGAAAATGCTGGTTATTTCAGGCATCGGTGCAAGAGAATATTACAGGAGAAAATTAGGATACGAGAGGGAAGGCGCTTATATGTGGAAGAAACTGAATTAATTTACAGCTAATTTTTCTTCAAGTTGAGAAATTCTTTCGCCTAATCTTCCTAATGCCCTTTCTTTTGCAGTGTAATTTTTCTTCATGTTGAATAGTTGTTCTTTATTATCGTGGAAGTAAAGAGCTACAACTAACAATCGTACATCCTCCGCACCTTCCCCCGTTCTTCCCCAATCAGAATGGAGTTCATAAGCCGCATCGACACCTCTAAAATCAAATCTTGGAGATACATATGAGTTTATATCAAACGAGGTTTTTTCAATAATACGATTAGCCAGCTCATCTTGTTCAGTTCTAAAATATTGCTCCCATTCAGCAGGAGAAATAATTTCAATAGGTTTGAGTCTCTGGTAAATAAGGACCAAAGGGCGATGATTACCGAGTGCTTTAAGATCATTAACCAACTCCGCTTCTGCGGGTTGTACAGGGGCAGCATTATCTCTTGCCTGCCTGAATAACCAGTTTTCTTTTCCGATAGCTCTGCTTACGGAGACAGATATATCATATTGTAAAGGTGATAGAGAATCCACTCTTTTAAAGAAATCATACCCATAATTAAATCTTGTTTCTGGTTCTGAAGAAGTGTCATCCTTATATCCCAAGGCGATCAAGCCATCAATACCGGGTTCATCACCCAGCCCTCCATCAAAATAAACTCCAGTCTTATACAATAAGTCTAGACGTTTAACTCCACCATTTTCCGAACCACCCACCATTCACCTAAGTTTTTTATCAACATATTTAAATCTTGTCTGTTTCCAATCAATAAATGAAACGAATCCCAAAAACTGATGAAATCATAGCTCAACTAAAGCCCGCTTTCGTTAATCGCTATAAAGATATTCTTGGAGATAGATACGAAGAATTCATCCAATGTTCATTTTCATTTCTCAGGCGAAGCCTGAGGGTAAACACGATAAAGATGAGTGTGGATGAATGCAAGGCACGATTAGAAAATAATTGGATGCTCAGGCAAGTTCCATGGTGCAAGGAAGGCTTTTGGATTGAAAGTGAGAGACGCGACATCGGTAACACAATAGAACACGCTCTCGGCTACATTTACGTTCAGGAAGCTGCGAGCATGGTTCCGCCGATTGTTCTTGATCCGAAACCAGGGGAAACTGTTCTCGACATGGCAGCTGCACCCGGAAGCAAGACAAGCCAGATGGCGGCAATGATGAACAACACAGGCCTTCTTGTTGCCAACGACATCAAACCAGACAGGCTCAAGCCGCTTAGCTTGAATATGCAGCGATGCGGCATAACAAATACGGTAATGACTCTTGGTGTTGGGCAGCGATTCAGGGAGCCTGTCTTTGATAAAATCCTTATTGATGCTCCCTGCTCTGGAACAGGAAACATCCGAAGGAGCCTGAAAACTGTAACAATCTGGAATCCTTCAATGATAACAAGACTTGCAAAAACACAGCTGGATTTGCTACAAACTGCTTACAATGCATTGAAACCAAATGGAGTTGTGGTCTATTCTACATGTTCAACCGAACCCGAAGAGAATGAGGGAGTTATTGACGAATTCATCAAGCTGCATCCGGAAGCGACTATCGATAAAATCCAAATCGATGGCATCAAATCCTCAGGTGCTGTTGTCGAGTTTGAAGGTAAAAAATTTGATTCCAAAGTTATGAATTGCCTGCGCCTCTGGCCGCAGGAAAACGATACCGAGGGATTCTTTGTTGCTAGAATAATAAAAAGTTAGTTTCATCACTACTTTAAAAGGACAACAAAATAGAAAGATTTAAATAACAATAGGGCATAATGGTCTCATGAATCACACGATAGAAGATAAGCTAAGAGAACTTGGTGTATTTCCAAGAACCATAGAGCAATCTGCGGATATATCCAGGAATGCCTCCGACGTTAATTATGTTGACCAAAGGCTGGCAAATGCCGCTTCAACAGCTAGCGCGGAACAGTTTATTTTTATGCATTATATGCGCATTAGGGAAAGAAATCCAGAAGTTGTTCAGCAGGCGGTAAGTGCACTAAAAACGGAGGATATTAGCGAAGAAGATATTGCTGATTATTTTACTTCTGGTTGGGATCCAAGCGCGACTTTTCATCTGGCTAAATGCAAAGTCTATGATTTAGAAACTCGCCGAGCATTCACCGTCGCCGCAAATCAATACGCATTGGATCAAGTTAAGGAATATCTTGGAGCGTAGATATGCAAAATGAAAGCATTGCAAAGCGGTTCATGGACTACTGTTCAGGGTTCCCCTATTTTCCAGTTCACATACACGGGTTTTTACTTAATTTTGAAAAAGCTGCAGGGGAGCTGGGTTTTGATTTGAAGGAGTTTCTAAACCAAGGAAAAGTTCTGGATTTGGGTTGTGGTGTAGATGGGGTACTTACCAACTACCTGATTGATTCAGGATGTAACGCCGTGGGGGTTGACAGTAGCCCCAATTCATACGCAAAAAATGTCATAAGATCAGATGCAAGGACTCTTCCATTTCAGGACTCATCATTCAGAGTAGTGACATCTCTCGCGCTTCTTACAGACCCTGATTTCGAGGACAGTTCATCTCTTGACCAAATATTGCCTGAGGTAATTAGAGTTCTTCAGCCAGGCGGTCATTTTGTCTTGCAGGACTACGGAAACACACGCTCAACAACGAGACCAATATTCGAACTCGGTGACGGGTATTTTCAAGTATTCCAAAAACCTCCGCAAGGGGATGGTAATTTAACATGACTCTCGACGAAAAAGTAATGGGCCGATGGCATCACATGCTGGGTAATCCTACGGGTTCGGCTCTTGCTGGGATAGGTCAAATTCAAAGGAGAGGAGAAAGAGTTCCAGATGCGATAAGCACAATCGAAGCTTCAAGAGAGGAGTATCTTGTTGCCTGCCAACAATTACTTTCAACTGATAATAATTTCAAAGACTATAATCCAAAACAAGCAGATCGCGAATTTCTTCAAGGATTATACGAAAAAGCCCAGATTATAGATTGGGAAAATGGCGATAAAGTCAGAGAATTAAAGGAAGAACTTAGAGAATATACGAGCTACAAGCCATTTAGTGACTAATATGGCAGTCGACGAAGCTGTTGAAGGGTTATTTGTCCATTATCTAGGCGGGGAAATTGCACAAGCCTCAGAAGAAATTTCTTATTTGGAAGCTATTGGTGCGCCCGAACAAGAATCAATAGATATCATTGCCGATAATCAGCAAGAATTTCTTTTACTTTGCACAAGAATGTTAAGGGTCCCTAAAGATACATATTTCCAAAGTGCATTTTCTTTAACTAAGAACGATAGAAATTTTTTGCAAAAAATGATATTTGAAGGTGAAAAAACAGATTGGTACGACCCTAACGACCTTAAAGTCCTATATAAAAAAATAAAAGATTATACAGGTTATGTAAATCCCAGAGGAGAGTAATCCTAATCCGTATTCTCCAACTTCATTATCCTGCGTATCTCTTCCTCTGAAACAGCGCAGCCATTCAACTTCATCCCCCAAAGAACTGCGTCAAGTAATTCTCTTTTAGGATGTACTAAGTTGGGAATTGAGCGAACAAGATAGCGGTCAAGCAGCCCCATTTCAAAGGCCACTGTCGCGAGCTCAACAGAGCGAATCACTTTTAGGTCGCACAATTCTCTGCGCCATTGCATCAATCTATCCTTATTGATTGTTACAGGAACTCCAAAGCGTCTTGACAACCGCCGTGTGAATCCTTCGGGGTTTTCCATAAGCTCTCTGGTTGCACGCTCGTCAACGACAACTGCTTGCGCGTGCATATGGCAGGCAAGTGCCAAAGTTGATATTTCGCCAAATTGCACAACAGTCATGGACTGATTGTTAGCGACAAATATGTTGTTTGCTATATCCATCAACTTTCTAGTTGTTGGCAACAACTGCTGCTCATGCACTTCCTTGAGTATTCCAGCGTTAATGCACTCCTCTACTTGAAAAGCTTCCAGTTTGAATTTTTTCGACTTTAAAGGTATGTCAACAAGTTCCTCTTTGACGTAGTGTGTAATGTAGAACTCTCCACCAAATTTTTCTTTTAGAGGTTTTAGCATCCACATTAGATTGTTCAAACCTAAGCTTATTATCGGACCTGTGTCGAATACCAATATTTTATTCATTTGAACAGGTTCCTCGTGAATTTTATTCTGCTTGTTACATCAAGCGAAGGCATTTCCTCGTCGAGATTTGTTTTTCCGATGTAATGCATTAGTTCCCAGGAGGTCACTCCTAAAAGGTGCGCAACTTGGCCGGTTGAGAGGCCGTGTGCGATTAGACTGCTTCCTTTCCTGATTTTTGCCTGGCGTATGACTTCTTCGACGTAAACCCCCATTTTCGAATCTTCATGCGCTATTTTGTCCAGTAATTTTCCTAGAGTTTCATGGAACTTTTCCTCATTTCCATTTTCAAGGTGCGCTTTGGCTTCTTTCAACAAATTGCTGAACTGCAATGTGTCCGAGAGCCCTCTCTCGAGCATTTTAGAGATGGAATACACTATTATTGCAATCTTGAGGGAATTCTGGTCTTGATAGATTCCCGCATTGTGTATAGTGTGATTTGAAAGTTCTTTTAGTTTTGCAGAATCAGAGAATGAAACGTAAGCGTCGCTTTTTGAAAGCACAACCAACAAGTCTAATTTAACAGTGTCTATCACTTCGTTTCAAAAAAAAATTATGTTTTGATAGTTTAATAATTTATGGTCTGAAACGACTACAATGCTACTAGATTATTAAGTCAGTGAATCATGGCACTAATATATGAAAACGTAACATTTATATATTCTTATCAATTTTAGCTATTCGGGGTAGTACATGGTTATACTATTTGATCAGTTCAACATGCCGAAGGACATCTATGGCATAGTCTTTGCTACAGAGCAACAGGGCATCGTTGGCAAGCTTCTCGTTGAATACATGAAAAAAAACGGTGGGGAAGTCGGCAGGACAGAAATGTCGCTTTTTGCAACTCAGCTTCACAACGGCGAAATTGTCACGACACTGGACAAAGCGCCCTATGTCGGAAAGAAAGTGAAGCTTTCATACAATAAAAGGCAATTCTACGACAGGATTGTGACTCCCATGAAAAGCATGGGAATGATAGAATTTGACTTGTACAAGAAAACATACAGGCTTTCTGAAAAGTTCAACAAACTGATGATAAAGATAGGGCTCGTCTGGCTTAGCGAACTCCATAAGCCACCATTAGCTCTTAAAGAAGGTAAAAGTGAAGCAGCAGCAAAATTTAACGAGTAACCTTTTTAAACATTGCTTCTAAATATTTTTTCCACAAAATTATTATTTGAAAACTTTTTATTATGAATAATTCTTTCATAATCCAAAACAAATCCCATAAATTTATTGCTGCCAATAATCAAGCGTATCCCATATTTTGGTGACTGCAACAAAAAAAAGCAGGGACATTATAATAGAATAACAAATTGTCTGGACCAGCATATTTTCAGTGAACTCGCTATTGAATACAAGAACTGTGATGCAAACAGCCACAATAGCATAAGCCGCAGTCAAACCGAATGGTTGGTGACTCTTCAAAAGTATGTAACTTGATAAAACAAACGCGAGCGTTACAAAAATACCTGCGATCAGGAAAAGTAGAACACTCCATCTGCTAACAGAGAAAATGAACCAGACTATTATCCCAAGCCAAATTAGGCCGACAATCCCGAGCACAATTTGTTGAATAAAATTTAATTGAGCCATTTCTTATCCTCTAAAAAATTCGACGACATTGTGCCACCCTTTTTCAGCCCCGATGGTCTTAGCGCGCCATTTTCTAAGAAGGAATGCATCATTCATCTCATGCTCATATTGGGCATGAAGCCGCTTAAATGATCTGCTGAATTCCTCCTTGGCCTTATCCCTGTTCTCACCGCGCTCAACCTTAGCCAAAAAACGATCTGTAAGCTTCTGTTTCTGCTCTTCATACCAGCTATCTGCCTGCTGTTCATTCATTTGCGTTTCTTTCTTAATTCCCTCCTGATAAGAATGACAAGCACAATTATTGAGATAAGTATTATAAAATATACGATTATTCCCAAAAGGGGAAATTGATCCTCGCTATTTTCACCCGGCACTGCACTAAACGTTCCGCTTTGTTCGAAAGTAAATTTTCCGTTATACAATACTCTGCCAACCACATTATAAACTCCTTCTTCTGTAGGTATATGTGCCATTTTGAATGTAATTTGCTCGCCAGCAGAAACAACAAGCTCGTCAGATTCCATAGGTTTTACCAAAACATTATCCTTGTACAAGGACCCCTTAAATTGAGCAACAACACTCCTTGTACCTTTATTACTAAAAACCGCGTTAATTTCAGCAGAGTCTCCGACTTCATAGAATTGTCTTATAAAAATTCCGTCAAGAACACCAACATCAGCGATTTGCCCCCTCTCTACAACGCTAAATGTTAATTCTTGAGAAGTTTTACAATCAGGAATTGAAACTTCGAGCCAGTACTGGCCAACAGGAAGATTATGTTCTATTCTGCTCAAAACCGATTGTCTGGTTGTTGGTAAGACCATACCGCCAGGAGCGGTATGACTATAAACTACCGTTCTTTTTAGCTGGTCCCAAAAAGTGAAAGTTATCTCTGGTGAAATTCTAACATTTCCGGTGTTTAGTATTGATGCAGAAAATTCGACTGGCCTATTTACCTCAGTATTTGAAACAGTATATGCCCCAACGGAGCAAGATACAAATTCTTCACCCACGACCTCAAAAGATAATGATATTGCGACTGATGCACGAACAGCACTACCAGTCGTGCCAGTTACTGAAACCACTGAATCTGTTACAAAGGAGACAAGCCCAGAATAATTACCTGCCTGGGCATCAGCTGGAGGCTCAATAATTATTTTTGATTTATAAGGATGTGATTTGGAAAAAACGAATTTTGTTTCATTGTTTTCAAGATGAAGCCAATCTTTTACATCTCCTCCAAAATCTATATGGCCCGAGAGATTTTCTCCTGAATTGGTTGTTATCAAAATGTCTCTCTCTGCATAACCTCCCCTCGACATACCACTAATGCGTATGCTGCCAGGAGTTGCACCTATGTTTATTGCACAAACAGATGACAGGCTAAAAAATACCAGAAGCGCCAAAATGAAGAAAAAACGGCTTTTCATTTTGCACCTAGATGAAAGCCTTTATTGCAGTAAATACAACAGTACCATTGCACAGTCCCGAAGGCGTATTGACACCTGAAGCGAAAAGCCGCCAAACAGTTGTGTTGGTTGCAGCTTCCAATGAGAGATTATAAGGAATAACAGTCAAATTCGTGATTAGCTTTCGGGTTGCATTAGCACTATTTAGAGGAATCATAAGATTTGTGCCAATCGGAGCTGTGATATCTGTAAA
>JBBSVZ010000049.1:0-34840 GCA_038046545.1 Nanobdellota archaeon
TTGTTTATCCCAAATAAGCCTTCAAACCCTACTCCCTGCGACTTGAGAAATTTTTTCATCAATCCAGACGGATCGTTGCCCATTCCCGATTCTCTCGTGAAATCAATCGGGATGTCAATTTCAGCACCTTTAGGATTTATCAAAACTTTACCAGTATCGTCTTTAATATAAAACAGGTTATCCTCAGAGCCTTGCTTGACTGTTACCCAGCCATATGAGTTCTTTCCAGTTTTCCTCCACTCATCAATCCAATATCGAAAATAAACGCATTTAGCCCCAGAAAAAGGGCTGATAAGAATCTTGTAAGGAACAACTTTTCCAAAAACCTCGACAAACCCCATTGCCAAAGAACGGATTTTTGATGTTGGAGTGTCTTCTACGGTTTTTTTTAGCATGTACCATTTGAAGCCTTTGAAGAATAAGATACATCCGAAGGCAACTCCGCTTATAGCATAAAAGAGGATATTATCAGCCACGATAACAAACGAACAGATTAGTTATAAAAATCTGTCGGATTACTTTTGCTCCAATTCCAGCTCAATTCCGCCGACAAAGCCTGAAATAAAGTTATAGCCGATCGCTCCCAACGCCCCTGCAACGAATCCTATGCCGCCGTAAACCAGCGGAAAGAAGATTATCATCGCCAAACCCAGAAGGCCGCCGATTGAGGCTCCAAGGCCTGGCTGCCTTACTGCTGTCCCTAAAACTGTTGCAGCGAGGAGCGCCAGTAATGCCCAAATAATTCCTATGACAAGCCCGATTAGCCCCATCATTACGCCATAAAGCTTCGCTGTTGATAGAACGTCAATCTTTTTCACGACATAAGTGCTCATTGCCTTCTTTATTTTCGCCATATATAGAAGCTAGAATAATTTGGATATAATAAGTTTGCCCCTAAACATTTATTAAATAGTCACAAATGCTTAGTGGTGGTGGGTACGTTGAGGGAGCCTGATAACATTGGGGAACGGTAAAGAAGATAGCTGCCTTGAATGGATAGTCAGTAACCCTAATTTAATCGGTGAAGAACTCTCCACGGTGTCACACACGCTGCTTCCAAGGTATTGGAAGCTAAAAGGTGAGACTCACCCAAGAAAACTTTGTGACCTGATTTTCGTTTTTTACGATGGGTCAGCATTGGCTGTGGAGCTCAAGGCAACAATATCCGAGCGGCCAGTTGCCAAAAAACAGCTTAAAAGTTCATATGATTTTTTAAGGATAGTTCGTGGCATTGAATCTGTTAGAGCGAAAATCGTTTATTATGGAGAGCAGCCATTTTCATACGAGGATTTTAATTGTGAGTTGGTAGGCAATGATAGACTTCTTATAAAATACCACGATAGCAGGGATAACCCACAGTAAACATTTAAAAAACAGGTATTAAACCTCAAATCCAACAGCCCCGTAGTGTAGCGGTCAATCATACTGCCCTCTGGTGAGGGTTTCGCCCCTCAAGGACGAGTGGGATAAATCCCACAAAATGGCAAAAACCTTCAGCGAAAGGCAGTGACGGCGGTTCGAATCCGCCCGGGGCTATTACTGTTTTTGTGACATTTGAGGGTCGTTGGACTCCCCGGGCGAGTTACTCTTTTTACGCCATCAGACTTAATTCACCTTTAAGCCAGGGAGGGTGCAGGTATGATCTTCGATGAAGACATAAACATCAAGCTTGATACGGATAAGGGCTTGTTCTTTGGCCGAAACTTAACATACGACGAAAAAGTTTACCTTGAAAGCCACGGTTATGAGAGCGGAATGTTTGTGCCGATCGGAAAACCGCGCCAGGAGGAATGCTGGATCAAAAAGAACGGAGTTGAAAGTCTAAAACACACCTTCTTAGTTCAAAACATCAAACAACATCTGCGCAAATGCACCAAAGACATCAAAATAAACATTACAAAAGATGCGGATATTGAGTTCAGAGACCAACGCGGCCAGCTAGTTGGGATCGAAATCGAAACAGGAACTCAATACAAGAAAAACAGAAAAGGATTTGACACAAAATTCAGCCAACTCAGGAAAAGATACAAGCGGCTCTACATCGTTCTAACTACAAAAAAATACAAGAGACATTACAAGCGTGCCTTGCATATGCACATCTACCTTCGCCAGGAAATTCCCACCCTGTTCAGAAGGATATATGGATAAGTATTATCTGCAAAAATTAGGGTGTGTATTCTAATTCCTTATCGTCGATAAGGCCGCAAAATCAGGGTATGAAATTGGGGGTGCGTTCCTTTATAAATAAACTGCCACCCATACCAGCCGTGAGTCGGAGGTTTTGAATAGCAAATTTTAAAGCGCAGAGCTTTATTTTTGTCAAAATGACGAAGATATTCATTTCACACTCCAGTAAAGATAATGAGTTCATAAAGAAGTTAGTTGAAAAATTACCAACAGACACCTATTGGGTTGACTATGTTGATCTGGATTTAGGCGATAGCATTCTTGAAAAAATAGAGGCAGGAATTATTGAGTGTTCAGACTTTTTGCTTATACTTAGTAGAAATTCTCTTGAATCAAAATGGGTCAAATATGAATCTGAAATGGCAACTATCAGGTCATTAAAGGATGGCTTTATGAGAATCCGAGTTGTAAACATAGATGGGTGTAAAGTTCCCTTGAGATTTCAACCTTTAAAATATCTAACAATCGAAGAAGAAAAAACACAAGATAACCTTCTAGATAAACTCGTAAGTTCCATAATGAAGAAAAGTAGTGGAGGATCAGATACGGAATTTAGACGGTTTGTGGATAGGAATAGTGAGACCGATCAATTACAAGGATACATTTTGGATAAAGAAACGAGTATAATAGTTTTAATGGGCATGTACGGAATAGGAAAAACCACGCTACTGCTAGAATCAATATCTCGAATATGGAAAAACCCGCAAATTACAAAAATTGTCTTCTCTGAAGCGTTTTTTGGCTCAAGACTTACAAAAGAATTGTGCGCGTTGGCGAATCTTGAGTTACCCTCTGAAACCGCAGATAAAGATGAGCTAAAAAATAAAAACATTGCTGCAATTGAAGAACTGATAAGCCAAAAAAGAATACTGATTTTTGATGATTTTCAAAAAATTCTCGATGAAACGGGATCCCCTGCCGAAGATGTAGCGGCTCTCATCAAACATTGTGCCAAGATTTCCCTTCTCAAGAAATCTCCCTTATTCATCGTATCTACGAGAAAACCGAATTTAAATATCGAAGATCCTGATTCACAAAAAAATCTGAAAGTTACCGGTCTTGAAGACAAATATATCGAAATGATACTTAAGATGGAGTTAAAAAATATTTCAAAGTATGAAGATAGGAGCCAAGATGAAAGAAAGAGATTTATTCAGAGTTTATGCACATATCCACTTGCAGCAAAATTTGCAGCGCCATTGCTAGAAGATTACTCGCTTGAATTTGTGATGGATAATGTGAAATACATAAAACAGCTGAGAATAGATTTGGCAAGAGTGTTAATTGGCAAAGCGAAAATATCTGAATCACAGGAACAAATACTGGAGATTTTGGGATTCTGCGAGGACAAATTAAGTCTAGCAGAAATTTTAGAGATTCTTGGAAAAGAAAGAGAAGCCATCTTAATAGACATTGACTATCTCGTCCAGCACAACTTTTTAGAATTTGAAAAATTAAATATTGGTTTGCATCCAATCCTAGTCGATATTTTTTATTCAAAAGCCATGACATCTGGCATAATAAAGAAAGATGGTGAACGGGTAATACAAAAATTTAAGGAAATCTTCTCAAAAACTGAGTCAGGCAAAATAGAATGGGTACATTGGCTATCAAGATTACAACGGATTTATTTAATTTCAGGCAGATGGAATGAAGCTAAAGATCTTTGGAGAAATTGCGAAGGTGAACTGAAGGTGGCGATTAGAGACCTATACACTAAATCAAAAAATTATGACCTTGCCTTACAATACTGCGATAAGTATTTGATGGATGACCCCGACTCTTTTTCTGTTAATGTATGGAAAATAAAATGTTTGATCCGTATGTTGGATTTTCAAACAGCACAAATAACTATAGATGAAATGCTTCAAAAATATCAAAATGATATAATTTTACTGCATCAACAAGCAAGAATTTTCCTAAAGAATAAGAAAAGCAAAGATCATCTGAAACGCGCAAAAGAGTTGCTTCTTAAAATTCTAGCAAAGAATCCGAGATATATCCCAGTTAAAAGAGATTTAGCCGAAACCTTGCTCTACTTGGGTGAGATACCTGACTCTGAAAGATATTTAACTGAGGCATTGGAAATGGCGCCTTTAGACGAATACCTATTAACGCTATACGCTAAAGTTATGGGCAAACAAAACCGAATTGAACCCGCAATTGAAAGATTAAAATTAGCTCTGGGTAATATTCCTGATTCTGCTCCGTTCTTTCATCGGCTTGGTTGGTTGTACCAGAAAAAAGGGGACATTAAAAATGCGTATGACAACTACTTAAAGTCCTGCGAATTAAATAGCAACTATTTTGAAGCCAGATTAGGACTTATTTTTTGTTGTATACAACTAAATAAATTGGATGGCGCAAAAAAAGAGATTGATGAGTTGGAAAAGACCATCACAGGTCAATCAAGATTCGTTTTGGAATCTTTGAAAGCGGAATATTTATCTAAACGAGGAGAACTGGAAGCTGCATATGAGTTATCTCAACGAGTTCTTAAAACGGATAGGTCGGAGATAACTTTAGGCGCAGCAATTAAGATAGGAATTGAAATGGCAAAAAAAAGGTTTGATGAAGGACTCTCCGCTAAAGCCAAAGAAATTGCAAATAGCGTTGAAGATTATATTCGACAACTCGAAGAAGAAAACCCTTTAGCTACCTATCTTCAAACTTATAAAAATCGGCTCAAAGAACTTTTTGCAAGGTTAAACTGAATCACTAGAAAACAAGCTGTCCGATGCACTTTACGCTCCAATTGCAAGTCTCTATTTCTTGAGTGCCATAACTCCGAGTTCTACTTATATTAAAGCAAGAACTTTCTATTTTGCAGTCACTTGTTCGACTGGGTGACTCGCAGCGACCACCACGTAGGTGTCGGCTCTTTATTTAAATCGCAGGCAGCAGTCCGGGACGAACCATGAGATTTGATCCGCATAAGCACCAAGAAAAGTACTTACGGTGGAAACAAGCCGGAATGCAGTTTGATGGCCTTTCTGAGCCGATTGTCGCGCTATTACGGCGATATTTCGCGGACATGGAGGTTGGAGCCAACATCAATCCCGCAAGCCGCCGTGGAGCCCGATCTTACGGGCGTATGCGCAATCTCAAAGGCAAAATGCATACACTTTGCCTCATCTTTCAAGACGAGCTCGGGATAGCCACCTTAGAAGAGCTTGAATGCAAAGAACGCGAGATATTGCTTTTAACAAAGAAAATGCGAGAAGGCAAAGTTCTTTCCCGAAAAAGCGACCGAATGCCGCTGACCGCCATAGGCACGTATGTCAAAATCATAAAAGCATTTTGGCATTGGTACATGCGAGCTCAGAGAAAGGAAGGCAAAAACATCAATGACATTACAATCGATCTGGATGGCCGCGATGAAAAACCAAAATTCTCCTATTTCACTATCGATGATGTGAAGATGATGTGTGATTGGGCAACACCAGAATATAAAACGCTTATGATGTTTTTATTCGATAGCGGCATACGAGCACCAACCGAACTAATGAACGTCAGAGTTAATGATTTAGAATGGGATGCAAAGAACAATTACTACACCCTGAGCATCCGAGAAGAGACAAGCAAGACATTTGGACGAAGAATCAAACTCCTCCTCTGCTCAGGCATCCTTCGAGGATATATCGAAACCATGGGTTTGAAAAATAACGACTACATTTTCACCAGAACACCTCAACGAGTAAACCAACAACTCAAGCGGCTGGCATATCGCGTTCTCAAGATCGGAAAACAAAACGGAAAACAGCACATCGAAAACGGAATATCGCTCTACGACTTTAGGCACTGCAGCGCGTGTTACTGGCTTCCCCGATACAAATCAGAAAGCGCGCTGAAATACCGCTTCGGATGGAAGCGCAGCGAAATGATTCACTACTACACCGAACTGCTCGGCATGAAAGATACCATAACCGATGAAGACCTTTACGTTGACATAACAAAATCAGACCTCGAAAAGCAAATACAAGACAAAGGCGAAGAAATCGAATTATTACAAGAACAAATGAAAAAACAAGACGAGGTTATGACAAAAATAATGAAAACAATGGAAGCACTCCAACTCGAAAAAGGCGCCCAAACTCCGACACAATCTTAATTATGAGCTCAAACTTAATAGTGTTATGAGCCCGTTCGAAACCCATATTCTTGAAGAACACGATCGCCTTCTGCGCCAATACCA
The DNA here is from genome assembly GCA_038046545.1 of Nanobdellota archaeon. GTDB lineage: Archaea > Nanobdellota > Nanobdellia > Woesearchaeales > JBBSVZ01 > JBBSVZ01. The sequence continues at coordinate 6,383 of JBBSVZ010000049.1, forward strand.
TTGCGCGAATATCGACGAAGTCATAACAAAACTCAAAGAAAAATGCCAACGACTTGCAATTGTCACAAAATGAGTTGTCGGTCGCCCGGGGCTATTAACAAATTTAACATTAATTACATAACAAGTTACTTTGCAGTACCAAATGGATCTCTTGCAATACTTTTCATCAAATTGAAAACTAATACTAGCATAGCTAAAAACAAGAAAACTGCCAACATCATGTCTTGAATCCAATTAAAGTATGCTTGGAGACTCCAAAAAAGAACCGATGACAAAGTTGCAGCAGGGAAAAAAAGTCTCGTTAGGAAATTAAACCAAGCTTCCCGTCTTAAATCTTTTTCGGAATCAACTAGCTCGTTATATATTTTTATGGATTCGTTGAAAATTGAAACTATTTCCTTTAAATCTTGAGAATCATCAGGATGTGATGATTCATTAATTTGATTTCTTACTCTATTTAGTTTTCGTTTTTCCTCATTTAATTTATGCGAAAATTGGGACACTCGAACTAGATTTGCCGTTAATTCCTTCAATATATTATCAACTCTATCAAGACTATCTTGGGTATAGGTAAGCCAGAGCTTATGTGATAATTTTTTAATTTGGTCTATTGAATACTTTTTACTGTTGTACAAATGAATGCCTCTATGAACCTCATCATCGATTGGCGAAATTCTGACCTCGGTTTTTTCATGTATCTCTTTCAAGTCATCGAGAAGTATTTCTGAAGGTTTTCTATTGTTCAATTGAAAAGCGACAGAAATCATTTAAAATTCCCACCAAGATTTTTTTTCTCTGCGTTTTCTACGTATCAGTTTAGGTCGCACATAAAAAGTAACTGTTTTTCCTTTAGCTCGGAAGCTAATCCTTCGACGACTTGCCATCATAAGACTAAATATTAGTTTGTTTAAATATTATTTGTTTAGTTGGGGAATTGCCAGGATTCCTCTTTTTAACAGATTTGTTCATTTTCTACCCGGGGCTATAACCTTTTTAAAGAAAAGATGGCTATCTAATTGAGATATGACAAATAAAATCTCAAATGGAACGGCACATAAAGTGCCTCCAGATTTAAGTAAAGCTCTAATTTCCGATAAAGCATCGCTATCAAAATGGGAAGGTCTTACTCCCCTTGCGCGTAATGAGTGGATATGCTGGGTTACTTTCGTTAAAAAAGAAGAGACGAGAAAGGAACACATTAAGAGGCTGACCAATGAGCTCAAGGAAGGGAAGCGCCGGCCGTGCTGCTGGATAGGTTGCATTCATCGAAAGGATAAGTCGATAAGCCCTTCGATAAAAGGGATACTCGCTAAGCGAAATAGAAAAATTAGTTGAACAGTTCCGCCACGTTCCTGCCTAAAATCCGTAAACTTTAAATACTATAGCAGCTATAGTGGCTGTATGCCAACCACAATCCAGATTGAAGAAGAGACGCGAGACAAGATAAAATCGTTTGGGGCAAAAGGGGAAACCTACAATGATATTATCAACCGGCTTTATGATGTTGCTGTCAAACACCAGCTTCGCGAATTCCTGTTTTCTTCCAAAGACTCTGTTCCGATCGATGAAGCAATTGCTCGAGCGGAGAAGCGTTGGCGCAAGTAATAATCAATAAGCGCCTTGAAGACGAGATAAACAGGCGCTTCAAAGGAAAGGCGCCTGAAGTGTTGAGGCATCTTAAGAGCCTCGCCGAAGCCCCGAACAAAGGAAAATCTCTTGGCCACGTAGGAGGAATCGTCATCAAAGAAGTTAAATATGAAGGATTCCGGTTCTACTTTGTAACTGATGGTTACAAGCTCGCAATCTACAAAATTGAGGAACTGAGCGAACTGCTTATCCAGTTTGTGCGCATGTCTGACAAGAAACACCAGCAAAGGACAATAGAAGAGATAAAACTAGTACTTCGAACGATAGGACCTGCAGGGTTCAAATAGATATGAAATCCCTCTTTTTAACAGATTTGTCTATTGTCCGCCCGGAGCTGCTTTTGACAAATCTTTATTAACAGAACTTAAATTTTCAGGCAATGACAAAACGGCTTGAGTCCATTATAAAAGAAGAGATCACTCCTGCGAATTTGGTGTCTTTATTGAGGCCTATAGCTGCTTACATCGGGCTAAAAAAATTGAAAGGCAAAGAGCTCAGCATATATTTGGGCGCGGTGATGCTGACCGATGTTCTGGACGGAATTTTGGCTAGAAAGCAAGGTCCTTCGCCTTTGGGCGGGCACATCGACAGGATCTCAGATCATGCGACAGAGGTAATCGCCTATTCCTGCCTTGGGTATCCGGTCCAGGCGAAAGTTCACGCAGTCCGAGACTTAATTGTTGACTTCACCCTTGCTATGGGTTGGGCGGACGAAAAAGACAAACCAAGGAGCGACCCTTACTCAAAAACTGCTTATGCTTCGCTTAAGGCAGCCGCATTCATGCTGACCCCTCTGAACAGAAAAGCCGGCAATGCATTAGGATTGTTAGCTACAGCGGTCTCATTGGAAAGGGCTCTTGAGCTTTACGATCCCGTTGTACAGAACCGCTGAAAGCAAATAACGGCAGCCGAGCATATAGCTCCTAACAAAAACACTGAGTGCCCGCCCGGGGCCATACTTCTTTTGTAATAGCCCTATTTTATGCTTCTTGCAGGAATTTTTGCGGTGTAAGTATTCTAATTTTCGCATACATTCCAATAGCGAGCAAGTGCCTGTCTTGGCTTACGATGCAATTTGCTTTCCCTTCCAACGCACTTTCGATGAATTTGTCATCGTCAGGGTCTTCTAGAACAACCCTTATTTTTTTCTTTGGGTACACCATGTACCCGAGGTCGATTATTTTTTGTACCGCCAGCCTTCGCTCATCATAATGTCCTACTTTCTCTGCGAGTTCTCGGTACAGCATAACACGGCGGTATTCCTCAAGAATTTCAGGTGAAACAATGAGAACATGCTTTTTCTCACTTATCGAAGTTAAAATGCTCAAAGAAGGGCCAGACCAGAAAGTACCTGATACAAGTACATTGGTATCAAGGACGATTCTCAGTCTTACGAACTCGCTGGATCATGTCAAGGACATCGCTTTGGTTGAGGTTTGCTTTTTTTGCCGCGGCTCTTAGGGGTCGGGTTACCTCATCCCACGAAAGATTCTTCACCTTCCTCAAAAGCAAGTCATTGCCTTCGAGAAAAAATAGGAGTTTTTCTCCTTCCTTCAATCCCATTTTTTGCCGTATTTCTGATGGAATTGCAATCTGCCCTCGCGCGCTCACGGTTCCAATCTCAATAGCATTCACCATATCTTGTAAATAAGACGTATCTTGTATATTAACCTTTCGCTAAAAAGCGGAATTCTCATTTTTAACAAAAACAATGTATGCCCGCCCGGGGCTATACCATTACATTTTGTTAATTTTTCGCAATATTTATATATTTGTAATGGTATTTCTTGTCCATGAAGGTAATTGAACGGAAGGGATTTTATTACTTAGGCCATAGTTTTAGGAAAGCGGGGAAAGTGACATATCGTGAGACTTACCTAGGAAAGCAGGTTCCGCAGAATATCGATGAAATTTCAGAATTCTTTTTGCGACTCATACTTCAAGAAGATGAATTTATCAAACTCGAAAAAATAAGAAAAAACTTCAAGGAGCAATGGAATAAATATCCCGAAAGTATCAAAAAGAAGATTCTTCTTGACTTCTCAATAGACTTTACTTATAACACTAACGCAATTGAAGGCTCTACCATAACAAAAGAAGAAACTGATGAGATTGTAAAAGCAAAAATATCTCCAAACAAGCCTTTGCCAGACATATTAGAGACGATCTCTCATTCAAAGGTCTTTTTTATGGCATTGCATGAGAAAAAACCGCTATCTGCGAGAATGGTTTTAGATTGGCATCATGAGCTATTCAAGGAAACAAAGCCTGATATCGCCGGAAAAATTCGCGAATATCTTGTTAGAGTCGGCGACTACAGAGCACCTGACTGGCAAGACTTGAAGAAATTAATGAAAGATTATTTTGTTTGGTATGAAAAAAATAAGAGAAGGATGCACCCCATTGAACTGGCAGCAAGGGCACATTACAAATTCGAGAAAATCCACCCATTCGGCGATGGAAATGGAAGGGTTGGACGTCTCATAATCGCATACATGCTCAAAGAAGGCGGATATCCATCATTGATATTAGAGTATAAGAAAAGAAAATCTTACTATCATGCATTGAAAAGAACTGAAAATGACTTTGTAAACTACTTAATAAAAAGATACCTAAGCAGACATAAGGAGTTTTTATAGAATCTATTTTTTAACAAAAATGCTCAATGCCCACTCAGGGGTAGACTAGTCAAGGCCACAAACCAAAGAAAATAACAAAGTAAAAATAAAAAGTATTAGTTAATCCTTCCAGGGCGTCATTAACTGAAAGTAATTCCCGTCAGGGTCTGCAAATGTTGCAATCCATGAGCCGCCGGCATCATATGGCTCCGCGATAACTTTGGCGCCAGTGGATTTTATTCTCTTGAATTCCTTCTTTACTTCTTTTGTTTCAAGATTGAACATTATTCTCGCGGGCTCCTTTGATTTTCCCTTGACTTTAGAATGTGCCCCTATAGTGAAGAACGTCTTTCCTACCTGCCATCCTGCCCATAAGCCGTCTTCCATGTCAGCAGGCTTGTTGAAAACCTTGGCATAAAATTTGGCAAGGACTTTCGGATTAGCAGTTCCAATCATTACCGAGTTTAGATTTAACATATTATCACCTTTATTTGTAAAAAAGAAGAACGTTGCCTGAGTTAAAAACCTTTGTTTTAACTAGAGCCAGTTGAATCCGCTCTTTGAGGCCATCGAAAAGGGGTTTTCCTGCCCCGAGCACCACTGGGTTCACCATTATCTGGAATTCGTCAATTAATCCCTCGCTGATGAAGGTTAGTGCAAGGTCTGAGCTGCCGAGGATTGCAATGGCTTTTCCTTCCTGGTTTTTTAATTTCCTTAGCTCATCCGCAGCATTATTTTTGACTAGCCGTGTGTTTTCCCAATCTGTTTTTATCAAAGTCCTTGAAAAAACAATTTTTTCAGTATTGTTCATTTGCGCTGCGACGATTGGATCATTCTTTAGGGCATCAGCTGACGGCCAGTAAGTTGCCATGAGCTCGTAAGTCTTCCTTCCGAAGAGCAGCAGGTCGGATTCGCCGACATTCTTTATTGCGAAATCATTGAACTCCTTATTATCTGCGTTATGCCAGTCTATCTCGTGGTTTGGTCCTTCATAATAGCCGTCAAGGCTGACCATCATGAACAAAAGAACTTTTCTCAGTTTATTTCTCGTATGCCTGCTTTAATTTTTTTATGTCAAGTTTATGCATCTTGAGCAATTCAGTCATCACTCTTTCCGATTTCTTTGCATCTTTATCATTCAACATCCCATCCAATTCTATTGGAACGATTTGCCAAGACACGCCAAATTTATCTTTAAGCCAACCGCATTGGCTCTGCTCTCCGCCTTTAGTGAGCTTCTGCCAATAAGTGTCTATTTCATCCTGCGTATCACAATTTATTACAAATGAAATGGATTCGTTGAAGCCAAACTTGTGCGGTCCTGATCCATCCATTGCTACAAATTCTTGTCCTTCAAGAAAAAAAGAAGCGTGCTTTATGCTGCCTGCCTTCCCGGTTTCTCCTTTCCCATAATATAAAATATGGTCGATATGAGCGTACTTGAATTGGGCTGTGTAAAACTTTATGGCAGATTCGGCTTTTCCAAGGTCCTTACCAACAAAGAGGAGACATGGAGTAATATGCGGTTGTGAAGGCGAAAGTATGAGCTGCCAGGCAACTCCGAATTTATCCTTCAGAAATGCATACCTTTCGCTGAAGGGGTATTTGTCAAGCGGCATAAGGATTTCACCGTTTTGTGAGAGTTTTTTGAAAAGATAATCAATGGCGGGTTTTGTCTTGCAATACACAAAAAAAGAAATTGCCGGGGAGAATTTGAATACTGGTCCGCCGTTTAGGGCCAAGAAATCCTGCCCCATGAGTTTGAAAGAAACAGTCAGTACAGAACCTTTGGGCTGGCCAGAAACCGCTGCACTTCCAGCATCATAACGGGTGATGATTCCAATCTTTGATTTTTTAAAAACAGAATCATAAAAATCCACAGCCTCTTCGGCATTGCTGTCGAACCAAAGGCAAGGAACTATTTTTTGCATATTTGCTCCATTGCCTTACTTCAAGCTTTCAGCTAATTTGTCAAAGCTTTCATTCCAGCTCTGAATTGTCAGTTCAGTCATTGTCCCTTCAGGATGTCCATCGTGACACAGAGTCATTTTCGTTTTTCCATCAATATCTTCAAATGTAACTGTCACTTTCATTTCCATGGGAAAGTCCACGCCCATACCATAATGAGTTGCAGGCACAACATTGCCTTTTTCGTCGGAAAATGAATCTGTACAAACAATTTTTTTGAAAGGAACGATTTCCTTGTATATTCCTGTGCTCCAGAATTCCTTACCGGTAAAATCTCCTTCTTCTCCGCGCATGCAAAGCAAGTATTTTCCTCCAACACGAAAGTCTATCTTAGCAACAGGGCAGCTGAAAATTTTTGGACCCCACCAGCGCATAGCCTCTTTTGGTACTGTCCATGCGTTCCATACGAACTTGCTCGGCGCATCGAAGATGCGAGTAATTATCAATTCGCTTGCCATAATTCTCCTCCTTGTTTCTTCAAGTATTCGATTACCTGTTCTAAAGTCCCTTTAAAGCTTTGCTTTAACTGGAAAAATATTGGTTTAAACAATGAAATCCAGCTGAAGTATTAATCGGATATTCTTCCACAGGTATGAATTCAATAAGAAAATTTAAGAACGAACCCTGATTTGGCGCAGATGGTGGTGGTTGTTCATGGCTGAAACTGAATTAAAGAGGACTCCTCTTCACGATAGACATGTAGAGATGGGCGCCAAAATGGTTCCGTTTGGCGGCTGGGATATGCCAGTGCGATATCACGGCGACATTGTCGAGCATAACGCAATCAGGGAAAATGTGGGGATGTTTGATGTTTCGCACATGGGGGAATTTGAAGTCAAAGGAGAAAATGCGTTAGCATTTCTTCAGAGATTAACTACAAATGACATAGGAAACCTGCAAGTTGGCAGAGCACAATATTCGGTCATTTGCAATGAAAATGGCGGGATTATCGACGATATTTTGGTTTACCTGTATAAAGACAAGTATGTAGTTGTCGTGAATGCAGCTAAAATTGACGAGGATTGGAAATGGTTCAATATGCAAGCTGCAGGCTACGATATCGAATTAAAAGATAAGTCGGCTGAAACAATTTTACTGGCAGTTCAAGGCAGGAATTCGCTTCCTTTGATACAGGGTTTAACTGATGTCGATATCGGTTCTTTAAAGCGTTTCAAGTTTTCCCAGGGCCGAGTAGCGGGAATAGACACAACAATCTCAAGGACAGGCTACACAGGTGAGCCTATAGGCTTTGAGCTGTTTGCAAACGCGGGAAATGCTGTTGAATTGTATAGCGCATTGATAGCCGCGGGGAACCAATATGGAATGGAGCTTTGTGGCCTTGGGGCGAGGGACTCCCTGCGACTAGAAGCCTGTTTGATGCTAAACGGCATGGACATGAGTCCAAGCATAAATCCTCTTGAAGCAGGCCTTCATAAGTGGGTCAAGCTAGACAAGGGAGAGTTTATTGGCGCAGAAGCGCTTCGGAAATCAATGGAAGGACGACAAGAAAAGACATTAGAGGGGTTCGCCATGACAGACAAAGCAAGCAGGCCACCAAGGCACGACTATGATTTAAGGACAATTGATGGCGTTACGATTGGAAAAGTTACAAGCGGAGGCCCCTCAATCACGACAGGAAAAGGAATTGGCATGGGCTATGTCCCTGCAGGATTCTCTATTGTCGGCACACAACTGCTCGTCGACATCAGGGGAACAGATTCTCCAACGATGGTTGTTGATCGGCCGTTTTACAATCCGATAAAATAAAACGCAAGAAAAACATTTATATAACACGCTTTAAAAATCGAAGCTGGGGAAGGGATTTGACTAACAGGTTTTTAGGACTTACTGACATCGAGCGAGACCAGATGCTAGGCGCGCTCGGCTTCGGGTCGCTTGATGATCTTTTTTCTGCAGTCGTGCCTCCAGAGCACCAGTATTCCGGCAAGATGACCGAACTTGGCGATGCAAAAAGCGAACTGGAAGTTAGGTTGCACCTGGCGGAAATAGCCTTTCAGAATCGCAATGTCGAACCGCAGGCGATTTTCATCGGTGGCGGCCATTATCAGAGGGAAATACCCTCGGCAAACCAGATGATAGCTGGAAGAGGCGAATGGATGACTCCTTACACTCCTTACCAGGCTGAGGCTGCCCAAGGCATACTCGCAACTCTTATCGACTACCAGAGTTTAGTTAAGGAGATGACAGGGATGAAGATTGCGAATGCAGGGCTTTACCACGGAGCAAATTCACTGGTTGAAGCAACCTTTATGGCGTGCAGGATAACTGGCAGGAATAAGGTTCTTTATTCGGAAGGCCTGCACCCGACTGCAATTGCCAATCTTCAAACCGCGTTCAATCCCAAAATATATTCTCAGGAATTCGAGCTTGCAAGCATACCCTCGACTAATGGAATCACGTTATCTAAGACTATTGAAGAATTAGTTGATGACAAGACTGCAGCGGTAATCGTCCAGAATCCGAACTTCTTCGGGTTGCTTGACGGCATGGACGACCATGCTGATGCGATTCATGAGAAAGGCGCTCTGTATATATCATACGGCGGCGGGGACCAGATTTCTCTTGCATTGATTAAGCCGCCCGGAGAATTCGGCGCTGCTATTTACGCTGGAGAAGGACAGCACTTCGGAATTCCTGTAGGTTACGGCGGCCCTCACATTGGCATGCTCGCAATGTCTGCAAGCCTTGATGACTCCGGAGGCAAGAACATCAGACAGCTCCCTGGCAGGCTTATTTTGCAGGCTGAAGACATGAACGGCAAAAGAGCGTTTCGACTTGGCCTTCAGACAAGAGAGCAGCACATAAGAAGGGAGAGAGCAACATCAAACACGTGCACTGCTGAAACACTCATCGCTGTCATGAGCACAATATGGTTCGCAATCAAAGGCGAAGCTGGCGTCAGGGAAGCAGCATCACAATCTTATCACATTGCACATTATCTAGCAGGTGAAATCTCCAAACTCCCAGGGTATAACCTTCTTTACGGCGGGAATTTCTTCAATGAGTTCGTCGTCCAGGCGCCTCAGCCGGCATCAAAAATCGTCAATGCGCTTTCAGGAAGGGGAATTTTTGCAGGCGTGCCGCTTGAGGAAAGGTTCCCTAATTCTGGTTTTGAAGAGAATTCTATTCTCATGGCGGCAACTGAAATGAACAACAGCAAAGCGCATATCGGTAAACTGTTGGAGGGCTTGGCATATTATGGAACTGCTAACTGAGTTGAGCAGGGAAGGAGCTGGGAGATATAGTCTCCCTCCACTTGCAGTACCTGAACAGCCTATGCTTCCCGACCAGTATCTCAGAAAAGAGCTTCCTCTTCCCAGCGCAACCGAGCAGGAAATCACAAGAGAATTCATGTTACGCTCTAACACAAACATATCAGTTGACAGCGCTGCCCTTTTTCCTCTTGGCTCGTGCACAATGATTTACAATCCTGCGCTCATCAGAGAGCTTCCAGCACATTTCTCTAACCTGCACCCGCTTCAGCCGGTTCATACCGCGCAAGGAGCGCTCAGGCTCATGTACAATCTTGAGAAGATTCTCTCAGAATTCGGCGGAGCAGACGAAGGAACTCTCCAGCCTGCGGCAGGAGCTCACAGTGAGCTCACAGCAATTTATATGATCGAAAAATACCATCGCTCAAACGGTGAGGGCAAGCAAAGAAAGTGCGTGCTTATCCCTGATTCTGCCCATGGCACTAATCCGGCAACGGCGGCAATGGCTGGATACAGCCTTGAAAACATTATAACTATTCCATCAGACAATCGAGGCAGGCTAGACTTTGATGCTCTCACAAAAATAATGGAAGAAAAAGGGAGCGAAGTTGCAGCATTGATGATAACCCAGCCCAATACATTCGGGATTTACGACGAGAAAATCAGAGATATAACCTCCTTATTGCATGAATATGGCGCATTGGTGTTTAGCGACGGTGCAAACTCTGCAGCGTTGACTGGCAGAGTTAAGTTCATGGACCTTGGCGTTGATGCGTTTCATTTCAATTTACACAAGACTTTCGGTGTGCCTCACGGCGGCGGAGGGCCAGGAGCAGGGTTTGTTGGTTCATCAGCCCAGCTTGCCCCATTTCTTCCAACGCCAAGGATAATAAAAACTGAACGTCTTTTCGAATTGTCATACGAACATCCTGACTCAATTGGCACAGTTTCCTCGGCCTACGGCAATTTTCTTGCGGATGTCATGTCTTACGTCTACATCCAGCTTCTCGGGGCTGACGGCTTTAGGGAGGCAAGCGGACACGCAGTTCTTGCCGCCAATTACCTGCGCCAAAAAGTTGGCGAAACATTACCAATTGCTTTTCCAAGCTTGACTGCGCATGAGTTCGTCGCCCTTGATAGACCCATAAGAGGGGCGGGACTCAAGTCTATTGACCTTGCTAAAGGGCTGATTGATTTAGGCTATTACGCTCCAACTGTCGACTTCCCGCATGCAGGCGATATTCTCCATGAGAAAATCGGCTGCCTTCTGATTGAGCCAACGCACAGCGCAACTCGAAAAGCAATGGATGATTTTGCTACTGACCTCGCTGAAATCGTAAAGCACGGCATGGAAAATCCTGAATGGCTTCTAAACGCTCCTTACGATCTGGCTGTCTCCAGGCTGAAGGAAGCTGAATCAGACCGGGACAGAATTACGAGCTGGAGATAGGCTTTGAAGGCAAATGTTTTATTCACTCAACCCACATAATCAAAAATGGCATACGATCAACCAGCAGATGAGCAGATTCCAATCAAACTTGATTTAGCAAAACTGCTTGCTGAACGCTATATTGAAATGTATCAAGGGTACTCCAAACCATTATCTGCCAATAGTCCTGATTACAAAAAAGCGGCTGACCACTTGTTCACTCAATTAGCAAAATTTGATTTGAAGAGATTTAGGAACTTTTCAGAACGAGAACGGGGCCATTTCGGGATGGTAGACTATGACATATTCCAAGACACCGGCATAACCACTGATACAGTCAGCAACCTTATGAAAACAAGTGAACAATTTCTTGTTGTATTGAAAGAAAGAGGATTAGAGGGATTTCTTGAATATATTGAAGGGCTGGTTTGAATTAAAAACTTCCTCAGATTCTAAAATAACAAAAATAAAAAGTTCTTAATCCTTAGAAACCTTAGCAGCCTTTGGGCCTTTGTCTCCCTGCTCTATCTCGAAAGTGACAGCATCGCCTTCACGGACAGTCACTCCAGGATTTAATCCAGTGCTATGGACAAAATAGTCAGTTCCATCTTCACCTGATATGAATCCGAATTTCTTACTTTCATTGAAAAACTTTATTTTACCTTTCATTTGTATTCCTCCTATAATAATACATAAACATTCGATATTGCATATAAATATTTGCTTTAGAACAAGGCTTTATCTGCGATATAATAAGCTGATTATTTTATCAAGTTTTAGATGAATCTTATCAATTTCGTTAGAATCAATTCTGGGCTTATCCCTGCCAGCCTCACTAGGCGGGGGACTGGAATCCCCTTGCTTTTCAAAACATTCTCTACAATAAACGGGTTTGTTTCCTGATGGTCTGAACGGAACCTTTGTTTGCTTTGAGCAGTTTGCGCAAACTGCGTCATGTAGCTCAAGAGGCCTTCTTCGCTCTCCAGAACTCCTATCTGAACGTTCGCTAAACTTTCTTTCAGTGCGGCTGCCTTCAGAGCGATTCCTGCTAAACCTGCTTCCCTCAGATCTGTTCCCAAATCCACTTTTGCCCTGCCTGAAATTTGCCATGCGCAAAAGAGACGCAATATCCTATTTAAATGTGTTTAAAGTTAAGATTATAAAGAATGAAAAAAATCCGGGAAAGAATATGACGTTAGACGACATCCTTACGGAAGAATCCAGTGACTCAACCTTGCTTCGGCGCTATTGCGTCGAGGAAGTTGACCTGGCAGTTGAGAAATGGGCTTATGTCACGACCACTTCCTCTCAGGTTGAAGATTATTCTGAAGTTCCTGAGATGGACGAAGTTCCAAAACCTACCGAAATATATATTTCTCCCATTGCCTATTCAGCAGATGAACCCGGGAAAATAGTTGACGGCCAAGTCGCCTGGTATGCAAGAGCTCCTGGTTACGCTTCAAGAGTTCCAGCCGAACTAATCGGCCTTGCAGCACATTACCTGCGGCAAGGGGTAGGCGACAGGGAAAGGCAGCTAGATGAAATTTACAACCAGGTTTGTGGCGACAGCGAAGGCCGCTATGAAGACTTGCTTAGAAGCGAAAATCCACTTGGCTGCACCATACTTCACTATTTTGCAGATAAATTAGAAGAAACAAGCCAGTTCGGAAAGGCAAACGAAATGAGGACGCTGCTGGACATGTCATTTCACGGCATAAGCGATTTTGGATTGTTTCAATGATTTACGCCGCACACTGTTAAGAAATATTCAACAAATTATCCAATAAGCAATCTCGCATATTCTGGGTTAGATGTTGCATACAGTCCTTCCAGATAACCGATAACCTCCTGCCTTTCTGCGTCATTAAGAGGCCTGGCGACGGAAGGGCGCAGCCTTGTTGGAAATTCTGACAGCCAGGGAGGGACTTCATTCCTGACAACTGCTACATCACCAACTGAATGGTCGTGAGCTGCGAGAATTTCGGCCAATTGATGCGTTGACTTGATGCCACCTATGCCATATACTCTTTCATCCAAGCCTACTCTGTGAGACGAGAGTATCAGATTGATAGCTGGGCTTCTTTCAAATGAGTCTGCAGCGTATTCGAGCTCCTTCCTTGGAGATTCAACCGCAAATACGTAAGTTGTGTACATGTCCCTGGCCCGGGAATCGCGGTTTGATATATTAATATTGCCACTAAACAGGGAGTTAGATTGTTAAACTGGAAAGATTTAAAAATTATTAGTAGATTATTGGAAAAATGGTACATCTCACACTAAGCGAATACATTTCCAGCCCCATCCATGAGCTTACTGAAGAACAGGTCGGCAGTAAATACCAGGTTTCAGGAGTTGTTCATGGCCTGTACTCAAATGTGCACACCAGTAGTTATGGCGGGGATTTTACTTATTTTAATGGTGTGATTGAGGATGCGGATGGAGGGCTATTGCCTTTTGGAGGAATGACAAGGGCAGGTCATGGCGGTCAAGGTTTGGCTTTGATTAAGACTGCATCAGACCTGGAGAAAAAAATTACGCTTTGGGGCACATTAAAACCCGAATATGTTCAAACCGAAGATAATTTGAGACTAATTTGCCTTGATGTAGAGCATGTTGTGATGGACGGGCTAAAGGTTTCTCCCTACAAAAGCGTTTAACGCCTAAATTTGCACTCAAGCGCTGTGCAAGCTATCATCTTTCCGGAAAATTTTTCATCAATTTAAATAGTGAGCGAATAAACTCGGTTCCTCGTCGGAAATCTTGCGGAAAATTCTACCAAAAGTATATGAAGAAGTCCAGTTTAGAAACTATTGCCACGGTAGTCAATCCTGGTAAGACAACTGCTCTGAGCAAGCAGTATCCGCAAGGATTTCCCGGTTCAAAAACTTTTCGCTCAAAAAGTTGAAACTCCGGGCCGTGGCGACCTTTTATCACTAAACTGAAAAAAATAAAACTCTTCAAGGGTTGATAATGCATCCAATTTCAAAGTCGAATGCTACTGAATTGATTCCCCTATGGGAAGAGCCATTGCCCTTCCGTGATGCACTCCTAAAAAACTTATGAAATTAGCTTCAAGATAGCCTGGCTCGAGACTCTCGCCCACTAACGCAAAATAAAAGGGCGTTAAACCTGCAAGAAAACCGCTCCACTGAACGTAACCAGTTTTATCAGCTAAGGCTTCAGAGAGCCTCCCTTGGGCCTCGAGGAGCTGAGCTATTGGCAATGCTTGAGCCATTTCCTTAGCGTTTTGGATTACAAAAGCATATTCTATCTGGAATGGTGCAAGCGTGCGTAAATTAGCTTCCAAAATCTCCTTTACTTTCTCTGTGTCGCTGACAAAAGGGTCGGTTAGAAATGTCTGGTAATCTATAAAGAGTTCAGCTTGCCTCGGGCTCAATTCCTTTGATTCCCCATAATACTCACGTAAATGTTCGTAAATTTTTAATAAAGTGGGGTCATCTGTTTGAGGATTTTTAATGGCATCAAGCCATGCTTGATGATCTTCTTCATTACAAATCGACTGCCCATTTTTAAGTTTCCTCATGAAATGATAAAACACTTGGTTTTGGACTCCCACGTTCAGCCATTCGTATTCACTAGACCACAAACCTACGGGATATAATTCCTTGCTGCCCATTAATGTGGCTCCTTCAGGACGGAATAAATTCCCCGGTCTTGCAATTCCCACTTCATAAATTCCTTGAATGGTCTGATCAAATGCTAAGGTATTTTTAAAATAAAACGGCAAACCGCCAGTGGCGCTTATCCAATAAAATACCATGTCAACTTTTTGTTCTTTTAGATCATATTTAATGTAGGCGTCCAATTGCCCGTCGTCTGTACTAGACCTGAAAAAATGTTGGCCGGACTCAATTGCATCCAAGAACATGCTGCGGTTGCGCATAGCTTCGACTCTTTCAAGAACTTCTTCATCAGGGATATAATGCAGGGCGCTGAAAGTGCGAGATTGCCCATTCCTTAATTTGAAATCGTGGTCAGACAAAGTTACTTTATCAGCGTATTCCCAGTCCAGTAAAAATGATCTTTTGCCATCAGGCACAATGACTAATTCATGGGCAAGCCCGCGGTCTTGATAATTTTCAACTAAAGCGTAACGTGCAGGAATGCCTAAAGCTTGAAGGATTAGGTAATTTTTTAGCGCTTCTTCAGAACAGAACCGCTGCTTATCAACCTCATGCGGATACCTGAACCAAGTGTTGCTTTGAATGGCTTCCAGCCAGCCATATTCTTTTTCCGAAAAAACCTTGACGGTATTCCTAAGAATGTCTTCTAGCGTAGTTGAACCTTGGAGAACTTGCTGCGCCTGCGTAAAGATAAACTCCTTCCCCTCTTTGGGTAGGGCGCCAATTACGGATGCCATTGGACTAATTTTTCAAGAGGACTTTGTGGCGGGGCTCCGCTGGCGCGCAGAGGTGGCCTACTACTTCCTCCCGCGCATGTACGTGGTTCGATCGTAGCTGCAGGACTTTTTTGTCCAGGAGTATAAAGCCCTGCTTCGCTCAAATATTTTACCACAGTTGGCCTTGTGAGATTGCCACCAAGTTGTTCAAGAATTCCTGAAGTATTAGCTCCGCCATAGTGGGATTGATAAATAGCTATAATTTCAGTTTTTTCACGACCCTTCCCTCGTCGAGGAATATTGATTTTATTCCCGTTCACAACCAGATAATCTCCATGATCTTCCATTCCATAATCTAAATATTGGACTTCCTCAGGAGGCTTAAACATGATATTATAGGCTTTTTGCAATATTCCTTCTAAAAACCCAACAGTTGGCTCGGAAACCTCATCTCGTTTGAGCTGATCCGTGGTATAGGCAGTCAAGCCCTCAACTGTTGTAATCCCCTTAAAGTTCATATAGGCTATTGCTTCACGCTGCGCTGCATCATCAGGGATTTGCTTGATTAACCCGAAGATAGGATGGTCCACCATATTGGTCGGGAGCTTAATCAGATATTTAAGTATTATGCAGAAACCGGATGACTATAGATGCATACATTGCTTGAGATTGGGGGCATAGATATCTCTCCCAAACCGAACCCTTTTCCCACTCTTATTGTTTTATTAGAAACTCTGAGAATTTTGTCCCATACTCTGTTAGAGAACCATTGAATTTGCTTATTAACTGTTGAATTGCAGGGTCGCTTTCAGGTTCTGAGTGTTCCGATTGAATCATGTAGATAGTATTATATTGACCATTAAGTTTTGCAACTTCTTCTTTTATTATTCCGGCACGACTTAATTCAAAAACCGTTTGCCTAATCATAAATTCAGGGTATTCGGAAAAGATTTCTAAAAGAATATCTTTACTTGCACCCATTCCATACCTTTTAGCGGGAAATTTTTTATTCAAAGTACAATATTGTAATGGATTTGTAAAAAAACTGTAAAGATCAACACCCATTTCAGTTAAATCGTTTAATGTTCTTAAATAGAAAAATTTCTGATTAATTGGAATTTTTTGTGATAATCCATTGACAAGTAAATTCACATATAAATGTCGTTTGATCGAATTGTTTGTTTCTTGAATTTTTTGAAAAATTTGTGAAATATAGCTTTCAAACTCTGATGATTTAACGAATTCTGCATCTATTTCTTTTATTTTTTGAATTTCTTCTTGTAATTCTGATAAAATGTTTGCTAGTTCAAGCTTTTTTATATCCTCGACAGCTTTCTCATGCGTATCCACTAATGCACCAAATTGCGGAATAGCGATTTTTGCCAAAACTAGTAACCCTTTCATTTGAATGTTTTCAGTATATTGTAATAAATTTGGATTTCCCAATGTTTTTCGAATAAGATCATTTGGATTTATGTTCATAATCCACCCTTAATTTGCTTCTAATAAAAATTTATTCATAAATTTTTTAAAAGAATAATGTTAGTAATTTTAAATGCAACTAGATGATAAAACAGCTGTTTCGCCTTTATTCAAATTAAATGATCTACTTATCGCAAGAAATCAAAACGATAATGGAAAATTAATTGAAATTATAACCGATAGAATTTATGGATGGTATATAGAACCGACAAAATTGTTATCTCGGCAACGTAACAATGGTTTTTTAGTCATGGCAATCATTTGTATCCTTTTAGATACATTAAGCCAATTCTATTATGGTTCGAATCAAAGTAACAGGTCGAATTTTAAGAATTTTTTAAGAGATTTTAATTCAAGGTTTACCTTACCTGCGAGTAATTCCAGAGACTGTGCTGACGTTTTTTATAAAGGTTTTCGTTGTGGAATTCTTCATGAAGCTAAAATATCTGAAGGAGAAATAAATGGTTCAGCTAGATTTGCTATTAATTGGAAGAACAACAAATTAATAGTTAATCCTGACCTTTTGTTAAAACAAGTTGATAAATACTATAAAAATTATTTGAAGAAACTGAAGAGGAATGAAAGACTAGTTGAATTTCAAAATAAAATTGATTTTTATCTGACAAATATTTAGCTATTTTAAGTTTCTTCCAGAATTTGTTATCTTTAACGTTGTAAATGGCCTTCCAGTATTTTCGCTTTTGTTATGCTCAATTAATTCGACAAATCCAAAAAATCCAAGTTCCCTGCAATGAGACTTAATGCTTAAATAATTCGAATCTAGTTTGGTTTCCAATTATCTTAATAAGCATTCCTTTCTTTTTAAAATTTAACAAACCAAAGTTAGTTTAAGGTCAATTTTAATAGGATCTGACATAAATGAATGGAATGAGATATAATTTTCATTTAAATTAGTTTTAAAATCAAAACTCCAATCTTTTCCATCATGATATAAAAAAAGTTTACAATCTAAACCATTACAGTAATTTGTTTCTTTATAGTTATTTTCATTACTAAACTCAATTTTTTTAAATCGACAATTAGTTTTATTTGAAATCTGTCCTTCCGCGTTTTGAAAATTAAAAACTGCATATGTATCAGTGTTAACATTATGGATATTGTTAGTTACATTAATGGTAAACATGCAAGTGTTATTAAAACAAATCGAATTGCCCGAATAGTTAAATTTACTCGCATTGATCTCTTTTGAAGAACCCGATAGTATTAATTGAGTTATATTTTTTAGAGAGATGTTGTTTTTATCAAATTCAAGAAAAATATACTGATTGGTTTGGTCTATTTTGACAGATATAAATCCATCATGCTCAACTTTTCCGTTTTTTAATGCGTAATCAAAATCAGATATGATTGGAATTACATCACCGTTAGATCTTCTTGCTCCCAACGCGAGAAGGGGAGAATTAACAGCAGACTTTTCAAAATTATATTTTCCGTAGTATATTGGAATAACTGGAACTTCTTGACTTGTGCCGAAAGTTTCAATGGTTATATTTACATATTTTTGGGAAAAAATTGTTGATCCGTAAGGATTTAGATCTATCCTGGATCCCGTTATTCCCATTTGTCCTTCATGGAATTTAGGAATATTTATTGTTGAAATAAAAGCAGATCCCACGATCACAAATAGAGATGCAAAGATATACCAATTAGCTGGCATTTTAAATTTAGAGAAAGAGATAGCGGAGTATTTTCTAAAAAAGTTATCGTAACCTCCTTTTACTAAAACATTAATTATCGATATATTAATTATTAATACAAGTATCATTGCGAACAACCAAAATAGAAACACCGAAATGAAGAAAAAATTGTAGGGGGATCTAAAAATGGTTATTGTCCAACCCAAAAAATTACTGATTACCAATCCCTGAAAGAGTATTATTGAAAAGAAGATAGCTTCTAAATAAACGTAACTTCTCCTATTTCTTAAATAAATCAAGAATGTAAGAATAAGTAAAAAACCACAGACGAGAATAAAATATTGCCAGCCCTGAAATAAATTTATTAAATTTAGATTTACACTCAATATTAAATTTACTAATCCGAGAAGAAGTAATAGAAAAGTTAGACCAGAAGTCAATATTATGAATATTCCCGTAATGTCTAATATGTGATTAACTTTGTCAATTTTTAATTTTCCCTGATTTCTGAATTTTGACCAAAAAAGGTATGATAAAAAAAGCATACTAACAAGATAAATAGGCATTAACTTAAGAAGACTT
The DNA here is from genome assembly GCA_038046545.1 of Nanobdellota archaeon. Lineage (GTDB taxonomy): Archaea > Nanobdellota > Nanobdellia > Woesearchaeales > JBBSVZ01 > JBBSVZ01. The sequence continues at coordinate 25,360 of JBBSVZ010000049.1, forward strand.
TCTAAGGGCTCCATGAATAGTTAAATTTAAGATCGATATAAATAATTATTTAAATATATGAAGAAGATAAATACAAATTACTGGAATGTATTTTAAAATTATTTATTTCTATTTTTAGAATGTCTAACTCACCCCATCCTCCGCTTTCCCAACCAAAAACGCACCAATATTCCTCACCAACATCTCCTTCTTCTTATCTTCAGCCTCTTTCGAAACATAAGCTAACAGCGGATAAATGCATAAGCGATTAAACTACCCAAAACATTAATATATCATAATCCAAAAACAAGGAATATGGGTGGGAAGACTTTGGAGTTTACTGTAAGGGCTGGTATAGCTGAATTTCCTGACTTGGCTCATTTCAGAAACTCCCGGCGGGGAAGGTATGCCACGCTTCCGGAAATTCTTGCATACAGAGCCCAGGCGTCAGATGTGGAAGGCAGCATTTGGGGCCGAAAAGGCGATGCATCAGTTTTCACAGGCTATTCAGTGGAAATGGGAGGAATACTTGACGGAGAGCCAGTCACAGTTATAGGTCACGGCAAGAGCCTGATAATCTCACCTGAAACAATAAAAGAAGCCAAAAACAAGTATTCCGCAATCAAATTTGACATGAATGCAATGCATTTCCCTGCACACTTCCTTAAAGAGTTCATGGAAAGCCATGATTATGACATTAGTTCGTACATAGAAAATTCAAAATCCCCGGACTTCAATCCAGGCCCTCATACAATACTTCTTCGCGGCGACGAGATTCCAGCTGACGGTGAAAGCTTTAATTATGAACAGATGCGAACTAACCCATTGCTAATCGCCCGGGCTGGAGGCAAAGCAAATCTTGAAAGATTCCTTCACACTGCAGAAAGGCGCTACGGGCCGGACAACACTTTTAATCATTTCAATCTAGTAGGAGAAAACAACGAAGCAGCTGCCTTGTTTCTTGCCACTCAAGGAGACTTGTGTTTGATAGAGCCGGCCTACGGCGAACATCTGAGATTCTTGATGGTTTAGACCCGAATCAAATTTAAACAATCGTTAAATTTATCGTCGGGATTAATAACAAAACTTTAAATACCCCTATTGTCAATAAAGGGTGTAATGGTTAGTGGACCCGAAATTACAGCTATTGTTCATGGATTTCTTGGAACAGTTTTCTTGATGGCTTTCGCCGGCGCGTTTGCCGAACTTGTTGAGATAACCAACAGCGGGATAAAACGGCTCAAGATTGGCGTGACATTAATGGCAGCCTCAATCATAATAACTGCCCTTTTAGGCGATTTGGTCTACACGGTTTACCGCGCACCTGTACCAGAAAGCGCCAGAAGCGTCATCCTTGCCGGGCCAACGCCGTGGGTCCACACTGTACTCATGGAACTGAAGGAGCACATCGCCCATTTTGTTCCACTACTTCTGATTGCTGTAGCATTCATGGTCTTTTATTATGATAAAGATTTACTCGAGAAAAAGGAGTTGCGTTACTTAACAACTGCTCTACTCGTATTCGCAATGCTCATAACTCTCCTTGTCTTTGGATTAGGAGCTTACATCACGAAGGTAAAGCCGATATGACCAGACCAACAGGACCAATATCAGCAGCGCTCCTTGCAGCCAACGTAGGCTTCATAACAATAGGCGTGCTTAATTTTGCTGCAGAAGTGAGCGCCCCAACAAAGACATTTTTGACTTTTTACAAGGCAATGGGAGCGCTTTCAGGAAAGGTCGCAATTGCATATACACTCTCAGCAGTAGTATTTCTAATTTTCTTCAAGCTCTGGAAGGACAAGGAAATGGATGTCATGAAATGGGTGTGGATTACTATAGTCTGCCTCATCATAAGCACATTGCTAGTTTTTCCACCGGCGATTGAACCCATTTTAGAGATTATTAAGGGATAGTTACGCTGCGACGAGTATTGTAATTTAGAACAATCTGGAAACATTTCATTAGTTAATTCTTCAGGAATTTCTGCGCCCGACGCGACTTAAAGCAAACTCTCAATCTTTCTCTCTCTGCTCGTTCATAGGATACAAGAGTATATCCATTGGCACTCAATATTCCTGAGCCAAACCCGTAAAGGACATCCATTCTTTCTCTATCTAACGCCTTTGCAAAATTCACAGTAGCGTCAAGATGCGCCATTAATTCTTCTCTTGTTGCGGAACTATCGACTGAGTTGAGCATCGACTCGACTTCATCATACATTCCGCTTCCGATGCCGTAAACTTGTACTTGTTTTATGATTCGGTCGCGCTGGTGAAATGCATAAATCGATGGAACACCTTCTTCCACAATGCCAAGCAGGAAAGAAGTCGAATAGCGTGCATCGAGAGTATTGTTGTGGATAAGTCTTTCTAAAATAGATAACGGATTCTGGTCGGAATACTGCCTGATGTCATCTGAAAACATTTCCAGATGGATTGAAAGCCCTGCGATGCCAAGCGCAGCATTTTCCCTTACTTGGCGAACTTTATCAAATGATGCGTGCGCTGAACCATCCATATGGTGCCATTTTGCTGCAGTATCGTAGGCGAAATAAATTTCATTTCCCATGTTTGCTGCGACGATTATTGTCATGCTTCAACTTTCATATATACTGCAGGGTGATACAGATTTTCTATTTCCCTTGCGGCTGCGGTTAATTCCTGCACTTCTTCCAAGCCCATGGCGCGGACATCAATTAAACCGGACACATAACCTGAAGCGACGTAAAGAAGGCCTCCATGTTCCAGCCCCGTTAATATCGCTGCAAGCTGTTCTTGGATTGTGCCCCGCCTATGAATTTTGGAATTAGCGTCGGATGCATAAATTTTTGTAAATTTCCTTTCGGAAGCGTGCTCTTCAAGGCTTTTAGGCTCTCCGAGTTCAAGATGCGAGAGCCTTGCATGGATTCTGTTCTTGCGCCCGTCCTCCATAAAATAGTCCAAGTTACAATCCAGCTGATGATTGTCAAAACCAAGGCCCGCTGAATGCACAAATGAGAAGTAATCACCGGCATTAAGCATGATTTTCCGCCGCTTGATATATTCAAGTTGCTCAGGATTTCTTTCAGCTACCACAACATCTGCGTACTCCACAAGGGCGAAAGCCTGGTCGCCTGAACCGCCAATGGCAAGAATCCTGTCATCAGAGCAGGGTTTTAGCCCGGCGATTATGGCGTTCAAATTCTCAAAAGTGTATGGATAAAAAATTGGTGTTTCCGGAATAGCCATTCAGGACACCGTTCTGTTTACAAAAAAATCAGAATTAAATGCGGCAAGTTTATTTACGAGCTTTCTAGTTGAAGGTTTCATGATGTGTGAGCGATGGCAGGTGATTAATAAATATTTCTTAATTAACCATCGATTAGTGGTAAAATCAAACGTTCATTCCAATTGAATTATAAATGGAACAACTTTAAACTAGACAAATGACTGAAATCTACCCAATAAGGTTCGCAGTTTACAATTTAGATACAGAAGAATTATTAGGATACAAAGTAGGTTCAGTCTTTGAGATTTCTCCCGATCAATTCAAGGTTTATTCTTCAACTGAGGCAGTAGCTGACAGCCCGATGTTCAAGTACATGATGTTCACAATGAACAAACAGAGTGCAGGCGAAAACAAAAATCTAAGAATAGAAGCCGAACGGTTAGAAGATTCTCTCGGATTAAGCGGCGAACATCCAGTCACAGCCTCAACGCCTCTTGAGGTCATTGCCACGTTCACTGTCGAGAGAGTTGAAGATAAGTATCAGGTCAAGAGATTAAACTGAATCAAATTCTTAGTTTTTGCAGAACCTTTAAAATGCCATGTAATTACCCGACAACAGGGGAATCATGAAAGGAAGATTATTTGGGCTTGACATCAAACTATCGCCACACTTTTCGGGTGAAAACTTTCCACACGGAATCGAACTTAACGGAATTGATTTCGGGACTGATTTTTTCAAATATGAACAAGGTAAACAGTATTACGACAGATTGCTTCAAGTCTTATTTAAAGAAGCCGAAGGAAAACCAATATTTGTTGAAACATCACCGACAAAAGAATCCGACTCCCTTGGGCTCGCCATCCTTAAAGCCAGAACAAGTGAGCTCTATAAGAAACAAAGAGAGGGCGCAGATTTCCTAGCCCAGATTCTCGGTGAGCATTTTGAATTTGAATATGGATGGATTAACGACCTCGAGCGTTTTCACCTTGGGAAGCTTGATGAAAAAGACGACCCTGAAAAAAGGATGTTAGCGAATTTAGCGGCAGCCAAAGGAATTGAATTGTATCTGTTTACAAGGCTTGAATATGAAAATGGCTCCATCAATTTCCACCTTGAAAACGGGAGAACTAAAGGAGCACCTCACTCTCAAATAGGCTTGGTCTGGCCTTATTCATCTACATTATGGGATGTGCCTGAAAAATTCAGGGACTTATTTCTTGGAAACCCGGTCGAAGAAACGATTATGGACTCAAAAGCGTTCATGCATTTTCTTGAGGAGCATTACAACGCTCCGCCAATAAATTACCTTCCCCCCGGAATAGTCTTTGGATTCGGAATAACAACCAGAACAGAGCTCGTGGACTTCCTGAAGGAAAGCCCATCTGACCTTATCGTCAGGAAACGAGGTGGCTCTTATTGCGGAACAGGAGTTGAAATATTGGAGAAAGGGCGACTAATCAGCGAACTCAGAAGAACAACGCCAAAACCAATCTCTAATGCAAAGCTACAAGCGCTATACTATGTTTTAAGCCAAACCATGATTAACGTCGAACTAGAAGAATATTTGTCAGTATATGAGGAATTCATCCCTTCAATTAAAATAAAACACCCTGAAACTGGAAAGAAGCACGATGCTTGTGCAAGAACAGTCGTTTATTTGCCGGATAACGGAATACCAGAAGTGCTTGGCTCACAATGGAGGCTTGCTCCAAAGCCACTGGGATACCAGGGTAGCCTCGAAGAAAGTCTTCGCGCAAACTTGTCAAGAGGAGCTACAGCAATCCCAATGGATCCAAAGCACGAGTATATTATTTCGAGCCATGCAAGTCTCATGACGAGATGCTTCGAAGCGCAGGCCAAAGCTCTCAAAAGAGAGGTGGAAGACTATAGGGAAGAAACTAAAGACCTTGATCAGAAAAACCTTGGAAATTTGACAGACCACAGGATCGTAAATTTACTATTAAACTTCGGTATGACATCCAGCAATGCCATCGCAGATGGATTAATCCAAGAAGATCTTTCTCCAGAGGCAACAAGGGAGATTCTGCAAATAACGAGGGAAGCCAATAAGCCAAAAATTTACTTGGGGCGTTGAACAGCCAGTTACAGCAATAATTTTATAATTAAATGAGTTTGCAAAAAGAAAATGAACGCCCCATTTCTAAGCACATTCACCCTGGTTTCGGAAGTTTTTGTAACTGCAGGAGTTCTTATTGTGTTTTATTACGGATATTTCAAGAACCGCTTTCTTTCAAAGCTAGCATTCAGCGTTCTCGCCTATGAAGTTTTTGTGAATGTCGCATACATGGTTGCGCGAGTGCTGACTCACAAAGAGACAGCCAAACCGCCTGCCTTCGAAATTGCTCTTCTTGCACTCCACGGAACGCTTTCCCTCATAATGCTGTTCGCAATAATTGTGACGTTCATCCTGGCGCACAAGGCATACAAGCGCAAGCAGAATTTCTTTAAAAAACACAAGCTGATAACTTTAATAACAATAATTATTTGGTTTATTTCAATTCTATCAGGTGTTGTAGTTTACATAATGGAATACGTGTTAGAGATTTGACAAAGCATTTGATTGCTCATAACTTCAATAGTAATTAAAGTCACCAAAACAAATATATAAACAAATATTACTTCGAACTATCAACATGAAAATCGCATACCTAACCCTAATCTTCCTTCTGCTTATCTTTGCAGGCTGCAAGCAGCAGACACAAACCAACAACAATCTGAATTCTGCAAGCATTGAGCTTCAGACTTATGGCGGTTTTGTGCGGCCAGAATATGCAAAACAAGTTTTGCGGGTAGAATATGGAAAAGTCACTTACAGAATAATCTCCTCAGATGGAACAATAACCAAAGAAATAACAAAGCCGATTAGCGAAGAGCAGTTCAAGGGCCTAGCGCAGGCATTCGTCGACTCAGATTTCTTTTCCCTGAAGAACGATTACAAGCCTAATGCGCTGGTCGCAGATGTAGGAACTGGTGAATTGTCTTTCAGCATCCAGGGAAAGGAAAAAACGATAATTATAGACCCGTACTTCTTTGATGAAGGCGTCCCTGCCGCCTTAGGATCACTAAACGATCAATTGATTCAGATGATAAGCTTCGCCCAGGAAACCAACGCGGAAGATGCAAAATCCATAGCGGAAGGTTGGATAAAGAGGGCACCAACTTACAAGTTCGATGGCTTTGGTTTAAAGCTTGAAAGCCAAAATGAATTGGAAAGCTTCCCAGTGCAGCATGTGCTAGTTTATTCATTCAGCAGCAGAAGCGCAGGATATGGCGAAAGAACAGGACAACAAACCGCTCAAGTCGTAACAGCGCACACCATAAGAGTAACTGTTGTTAGCGGAGAGGTTACCGCAGCAATAATTGACAGCAAATGGGACGAAATCAGCCAGCAGTTAGTCACTCCTTCAGAAGTAGAGATGTCATTTGACCGCATGCAATGCCTCAAAACGCCGTGGGATGAATGGCTGGAGAATAGCGATATCAGATTTGTAAGAGCTCCGACAGACGAAGAGGTCGCTAGGATGTATTTCACCCAGGCCGAAAATATAGAGATTAAAAACTTCAGAAAGGTAACAGTAGAAGGAGTAATAACCTGCCAGGCTTGCGGAGTGTGCTGGAGCGGAATAAGATATTATGTTACAGTCAGCGAAAATGATGTTGACCAGATGACAAGACTGGGATGGAAAACTAGTTCGATTAAACCCATAAACTAATAAAATATTTTTCGGTATTCAGCATTATAAAAACAAATTTTGTTCATCAAGATTTTTCGTGAATTCAAAACCCTTTTATATTAATCTAGAATTGTTTTTTTATGGACATCAACTCAACAGTCACTTTAAACAACGGAATCAATATGCCCATCTTCGGCCTTGGCACGTGGGAAATGAAGGATGCCAAACAAACAGAAAAAGCGATATTAATTGCTCTTGAACTTGGATACAGGCACATTGATACAGCACACGTTTATGGGAATGAAAAAAGCGTGGGCGCAGCTATTAAAAAAAGCGGGATTCCTAGAAAAGAGATATTTGTTACAACAAAGCTTTGGAACGACCAGCATTCTGACCCCGAAGGAGCGCTCGAAGGCAGCCTCAAAAAACTCGGACTAAAGTACGTTGACCTTTATCTGATGCACTTTCCCGTCAGAAATGTCAGGAATAGGACCTGGATGGCCATGGAGAAGCTTCTCGACCATGAAATGACACGCGCAATCGGCGTAAGCAACTTTACAATCCGCCATCTCGATGAGCTTCTGGAAAAAACAAAATTTGTTCCAGCCGTGAATCAGGTAGAGTTCAGCCCTTACTTATTCCAGAAAGAATTGCATTTTTACTGCAGGAAGCGCAAAATCCAGCTCGAAGCTTACAGCCCGCTAGTCAGGGGAAGGAAAATGAACGACCAAAGGCTAATATCGATGGCTAATAGCTATAAAAAAAAGCCAGCACAACTACTGATTAAATGGTGTTTGCAGCATAATATTGTGACAATACCAAAAGCAATAACTGAGGAACACCTTAAAGAAAACTGCAACGTATTTGATTTTGAAATCAGCAAGCAAGACATGAAAAAACTCAATATGTTTAACGAGAATTTTCGGGTTTGCTGGGACCCTTCTAAAGAACCATGAAAGTAGTTGTTTTTGGTGCTACAGGAAGAGTTGGCAATGAAGTTGTTGAAGAATGCCTTAGGAAAGGATTTGAAGTGGTTGCCTTCTCAAGGAAGCCAAAGATTAATCCACGGAAAAATCTTTCAGTTGTGATTGGAGATGCGCTCAATCCCACTGCAGTTGACAAGGCAGTTGAAGGATGCGATTGTGCAATAATTACGCTTAGAGTCGAACCCCGCGAAATAAGGGACATAATCTCTGCCTCGACGGCAAATATAGTATCAGCAATGCTGCGAAAGAAAGCGAAAAGGCTAATCTGCCTTACGGCCATGGGCGTAGGAGAAAGCATAAAGGAAGTTCCATTTTTTATCCGGCCGGTTTTCACAGTTTATATGGGAAGGTCTTTCAAAGACAAGCACAGGCAGGAACAGCTTATTGAAGCTAGTAATTTGGATTGGACAATCGTGAGGCCATCGTTTTTCACAAATGGCCCTGTTAGAGGCAACCTCATTGTCGGTGAAAAGATCAAACCCAAGGGCCTTATAGCCTCGATATCAATAAAAGACGTAGCGAAATTCATGGTCGACCAGATCGAAAATCAAGAGTGGATAAAAAAGAAGGTTGCCATAAGCTACTAAATTTATAAAGAAGGATTTTTTACTAAATATCATGGCGAAAAAAGTCAGAATTGGACTCATTCAGATGGCGATGAGCAGCGATACTCTGGCAAACGTGAAAAAAGCTGTTTTTATGACAATTGAAGCTGTGAATAAGGGCGCTAAAATTGTCTGTTTGCCAGAGCTTTACAAAACGCTGTATTTTCCGCAGGACAAAAAGAAAAATGTGAAAAAAAATCTTGAATCGCAAAAAGGCGAATCATACAAAACATTTTCTGCAATAGCAAAAGAAAAGAAAGTTACACTAATAATCCCAATATTCGAGGTTGCTGGAAATAAGCATTACAATACAGCGCTTGTGATCGGAGATAAGGGGAAATTACTTTCAGCTTACAGAAAAATGCACATCCCCCATGACCCGAAGTTCTATGAGAAAAATTATTTTTCGGAAGGAAATCGAGGCTACAAGGTCGTGAAAACAAAATATGGAAAAATATCCCCTCTGATTTGTTTCGACCAGTGGTTTCCTGAAGCCGCCCGGATTAATGCGTTAAACGGAGCGGAAATCCTATTTTACCCCACTGCAATCGGCTCTTTTGCAGATAACGATACTCCTGAAGACATGCATGATGGTTGGGAAACTGTGCAAAGAGGGCACGCAATCGCCAACGGAGTGCATGTCGTTGCAGTCAACCGAGTCGGAAAAGAAGGAGATTTAAAATTCTGGGGGCAATCCTTCGTTTGCGACTCCTTCGGGAAAATAATTGCCAAAGCATCAAAAGACAAGGAAGAAGTTTTGTTAGCTGACCTCGACTTGAGTTATAATGATTTCATAAAAAACGGCTGGGGATTCATGAGGAACCGAAGGCCAGACTCATACAAGAGAATTCTGCAAAAATGAGCACGCCAACACAACTAGGGTTCAGATTTCCTGCTGAATGGGAACCGCATGAGGCAATATTTCTTGCATGGCCGCATGACCAGCTGACATTCCCAGAAATGGAAAAAGTAGAACATGCATACCTTGGCATAATTGAAGGCCTA
>JBBSVZ010000050.1:0-7320 GCA_038046545.1 Nanobdellota archaeon
TAGTCTGAAGGTTGAGGCGTGCGCGACTATGTGCCCGCCAATTGCTTGCGTCGGGTCGCCGAAGAAGGTGTCTGGCTTTGCCATGACTTGGTTTGTTACGAAAACAGTCAAGTTGTACATCATCGCAATTTTTGAAAGCGTGTGCATGTGCTTGTTTAGCTTCTGCTGCCTTTCTGCAAGCGTTCCCCTGCCGATGAACTCAGCCCTGAAGTGTGCAGTTAAAGAATCAACGACCACAAGCTTGACATTCAAGCCTTGCTTTGTAATCAGGTCTTCAACTTTTTCCGCTAACAACATCTGGTGGTCAGAGTTGAATGCCCGTGCAACCTTTATATGCCTTAGCACTTCTGTTGTGTCGAGCCCTTCTGCCTTAGCAATCTGCTGAATCCTCTCAGGCCTGAAAGTATTCTCAGTATCTATATAGACTGCAATTGCATCAGGGTTTGCTTTTTGAACAGCAACGCAAAGCGAATGGCCAATCTGTGTTTTTCCAGAGCCGAACTCACCAAATGCTTCAGTTATGCTTTGAGTCTCGAAGCCGCCTCCAAGCAGATCATTAAATGCCTTTGAGCGGAGCTGAATCTTCTCAACTAACTCGCGCTTCTTAAGCAGGTCTTCGCCAGTTTCAAAGCCCATCTCCATCTTGTCCCTGGCAAACTGAATCATCTTTCTTGCTAGAGCTTCAGTAACGCCTGATGCTTCAACAAGTTCGCCTGGTGAAGCGACTGCTACTGATAACAATGAACCATAGCCAGCAGAGCTAAGCTTTTCTGCTGTTGCTGCGCCTACTCCTGGAATATCCTCAAGAGATAATTGTTCTTTTGGCATTGTGTTTGTCACGATCGTTTCCTCTTCAATTTCAACATCATTTTTTCTTGGCATTTAGGCATCCTCCGGTTTTTTATAAATTGTGTGCTAAAGGAGCTCCTCGAGCTCCTCCGCTTCTTTGTGGTCCTCGTTCACGACAAGGTACTCAAAGGCCTTGCTTGCTACTAGAGAGACTTTGGGCAAGTCGGCAACCCTAAAAGTGCTGGTTGTCTTCCACTGATCTCCTTTGTCTTTGAAGCTTCGGGTGAGCTGTACAGTCTTGTAAGCTCCCTTTTGGCCGTCGTTCTTCCAAACTGTGGCAGAAATAGCTCCTGCTCTAAACTTCTTTTCTGGTATTTGCTTTGTTTCTGTGGCTTGCATTTTTTCTCCGTTGCTGTTCGCGTCTTATTTCATCACTGGCTTGTGCCAGGCGGAGTTTTTATTGGGGGTGGCAAAGGGGCGTTAGCCCCGATGCATCGCAATACACGCAACTATGATACAGTTATCTGCTCAGGCATTATAAGCCCTAAGACAACAAGTCCAGTGTCCAATGGTTGAATTTATCTATATCTGAGAAAAAACCGAAAAGATTTTGGGTCTGCCGTAAAAACATTGCTTGATTTAAATAGGCTGCCGGAAAAAAACAAAACTTTAGACGATAATTAAGTGGTTGAATTAAGCGAAAGGCTTAAGTATTTACATTTTTGTACTATCTTAAATCACTTAGGTTAGGAGGATTCACAATGGAAAAAAGATTTATTGCTTTGCTTGTTGGATTATTGCTTATCGTTAGCTTGTCGCCCGTAGTTTTAGCAGAAGGCGGATCAGACTCATTGCGTGACAGGCTTGAGCTCGCCAAAGATAGATATCAACTCCTCAAAGTCAGATATGAGGATGCAAAAACCAATTACACTGTAGCGAAGCAGCTTTTGGATCAAAACAGGCTGCGCATAAGAAACGCATCGCCTGAACAGACGCTGAATGTTTCAAAAAGATTCGTTCTTGCTTCAGCAGACAGAATAGTCTCGCAGCTTGAAAGGCTTAAGGGCGTTTCTGATGAAGCCAACAGAACAAGCGTCTCAAACGAACTTCTGGGATATATCAACCAAATAAATAACGAAGTAAAACCTGCAGTCCAGAATGCTACAACAATTGAAGAAGTAAAAGCACAGGCAGAAAAACTTCGACAAATCTGGAATAATGCGCAAATGCTAGTCGCAAAAAGACACGGTTTAATTTTTGTAGAAAAACTCGAAAACCTTATTGACAGAATAGAAAAGGCAATTGAGAAAGTTGATGAGCGCATTAACAAGCTTGAAGATAGAGGCTACAACACATCAAGTGCACAGAATGTAATCAACGAGACTCTTGGACTTCTTGGACAGGCTAAGCAGAAAGCGCTTGAGGCAAAAGCAGAATTCAGTTTAGTATCAGGGCCTCCGGGAACTGACGAGCACTTCAAGAAAGGCCATCAGCTATTAAGAGAAGCGAACAAGCTTTTGCAGGATGCGCATAAAAAACTCAAGAATTTCCTCGAAAATGTGACGGAACACGTGAGAGAAGGACGAGGAGAAAAGAACCGTGAGCGAAACAAAGAAGGAAAAGAAAAGAATGAGACTGAAGATGACGATGACGGAAACCAGTCTTCGAATAGCGGAAGCGATGATGAAGACGATAACAGCGGAAATCAGACGTCCAATTCGACTATTTCTGATGACGACGATGAGGATGATGATGGAAATCAGTCATCTAATTCTGGTTCTTCAGATGATGATGACGACAATCTGCTAAACCAGTCCTCCAACTCAACTGGAGGCGCGTAAAATGAAGGCTTTATTTTTTTTATTTGTCCTTGGGATTATCTTGCTCGCTGGTTGCAAGCCAAAAGCGGAGTTGCCAGACAAAACTGTCCTTGAGGGAATAAATACTAATACGGGCCAAGATGTTCTCGATGAAAATCTGTCAGATGTTGACCAAGCTTTGTCAACAATTTCAGGAGACGCTACAGCAGAAGTGAATTCAGCAGTGACTTCACAGGAGCTAACAGGCCTCGACCAGTCAGCTGCAGAACTGAACAACCTCCAGGCAGACCTAGACCCGACGCAGTTCAATATCGACACAACGATTTAGGTTTTTTTTATTTTTTCAAAAAATATTTATAGTCGATACACTTTCCAATAATCTATGTCAAGAGCTGATTATATTCACCGATAGTGTCATTCTATTTAATTTAAACTCTGCAATTTTCTTTCATGGGTAGGCAACTACCAAACACACTCTAATTTCTAAAAACAGCTTCGAAGAAGCGAACGAAAAATAACAAAATGGAGGTATGAGAATATGAAACTCACAACAATAATCAGGAATATAGGGTTTGAGCCAGAAAAAATATTAGTTCCGAAAAACAAAGGGCTGAAAGAATATAGGGATGTTGCACTAGGCAGACTTGGAATAGAAAAATCTGCTTCGTACCTGATTGAAGCAAGGGCTGAAAACATTCCAGAGCTTTGCGACTATTTCACCGGCAAAGGCGAAATAGTTTTTGGCCTTACAGGCGATGACTTGGTCGATGAATATCGGCTAAGAAATCCTCAAAGCCTGATAAGAATAATCGACACAACCGACTGGTACGACCCCAATGCGCGCTTTGGAAGGCCCACGCTATGCTTTCTTGGAAAAGAAGGAGATTCAATAGAAAGCCTTGAAGAAGGAGAAGTTGTTTTTAACGAAAAATACGAGGCAACATCAAGGCAATATCTTGATGAGCTTACGGAAAACACGGGTTTCTCTTTTGGCATCTTTGTGGTCAACGGAGGAACAGAGGAAGCATATGCCAATGGAGTCGGAAGGTACGCGATCGAAACTGTTTATTCGGGGTCATCGATCGACAGGTTTGGATTGATATGCCTTGACCGTATCAGGCAATCGGATGTGGATTTGGTAACATCTTGGCCATCAACAAAACCAGATGCGTTTCGAAATGAATACTCACGACTTGAAGACAGGCTTAGGAATCCGACTGAATCTGAGACGTCAAGAATCTTAGCTGATCTTCCTGCAACAGCAAGAAAAGTCGTTGAAGAAGGATATGAGCTGGCAGAAGCATCAATTCTTGGCACAGGAAGAGTGAAAGAAGAATCAGCAGACCTGATTTACCGGTTGTTTTCGGTTTGTGTGCAAAATGGCATTTCATATGATGCGCTGAATGAAGAGATGTTAAGGAGGCAAGGGTGATCGTAATGGGAGCAAATGATGAAACTCTGGAATTCAAATTAGATTTCGGAAAAGGGCTGATACCCGTGTCCTTGGTTGAATACAGCTCAGGAGAATATTTGTTCACTGCATTCACCAATGAAGCCGCGTTCAAAAAAACCTTGGAAACCAACCGAGTTTACCTTTGGAGCAGGGAAAGAGGGTTCTGGTACAAGGGAGAATCATCTGGAGATTACCTCCGTATTGAAGAAATGCGGATAAACTGTAACCAGGACCAGCTTGCCTATTATGTTACTCTGCTTGGAAACGCAGCATGCCACACAAAAAGGAAAACCTGTTATTACAGGAGATTAATGCAGGAAAATGGAGAAATAGGACTTGAAAATGTTTGATTTTTTTATTAATTTTCTTAACCAAATGTTTATATAAATAAAAGACCCATTAGCACAGCTCATGAGCACCTTTTATTCTGAGTGTTTTGCGGTGGTGAAACCCCATGAAGAAACTCTCGAAGCACGACCAGTACGTGAAGGACTTATGCGACCAGATAGAGGGCTACTACGACTCAGTAACCCCGAACTACAAGATTCATGGAAACAAAAGGGCTATTGGTGAAGTTGACATTCTGGCTCGTAAAGGAGAAAGGCTTGACTTATTCGAAGTGAAATGTTCCCACAGGCCAATTAAGGCGAAAAAACAACTGCTTAGGCTGAGGAAATATTTCGGCGGAACTGGCGACTCGTTTTTTTACTGCGGGAGCTCGAGATTGTTGATGGCGATGGAGGCTTAAACAATAGAAAAAGTATTAAAGCTGTACCCCTTATAGCTTCTTATGATGAAAAAAGAAAAATTGCTGAAAACAATTGTATCAAGATTAAGGAAGGAAGGGGCAACTAATATAGCGCTATTCGGTTCATATGCTCGAGGAGAAGAGAGAAAAAACAGTGATGTGGACATAATAGTTGAGTTTGTTAAACCTAAATCGCTCATGGAGTTTGTTGGTATTGAACAAGAGCTGGCAGAATTGACAGGAAAGAAAATAGAATTGCTCACTGAACGATCAATTAGTCCCCATCTCATCAAAAGAATTAAAAAAGAATTAGTGAAACTGTACTGATGAAAAAAGATGATTCTGTTTATCTTGTCCACATAACTGAAGCTATTGAAAGCATCGAGGAATATATAAAAGGCATAAAACAATCAGATTTTTTATCCAAGAAAATTATTCAATCTGCAGTAATACGCGAAATTGAGATAATCGGAGAAGCATCAAAGATGCTAAGCAATAAGCTTAGGGAAAGTCATGACGAAATCCCTTGGAAAAAAATAATAGGGATGAGGGACAAGCTCATCCACGGCTACTTTGGTGTAGACTTAAATGCTGTTTGGAAAACAGTAAAGGAAGATTTACCTTTGCTTAAGAAAGCAATAAAAAAGATAAGTACTTGATTCTTCTTAAATCGTTATGAGTGTCTTAAGATAAAACGTGGTGGTATTCTTCGGGAGCTCGAGATTGCTGATGGCAATGGAGGCTTGAATTTCTAATTACTTGAATGTCTCTTCTCAAACTCATCAAAGAATTTATTTCTTAATATATTTAAGTCGTTCATTATTGGAATAACCATTCCTCTGTCTTCCAGGATATCGAGTCTTTCTCCAACCCAAGTTATCCAGACGTCTTGTTTACTCATTTTGATCTGGCTTTTTAGCTCATCAATTATGATGTCCCATCCAACTGCTGCACCGACTAAGCTTTCGCAGTCTGTTAAATCTCCCTCCCTTTCAGTCATGGCTTTGAACAGAAATATGTCTTCGTTTGAGCAAAGATATACTTCTATGTGGTCTAAGCTTATGACTTTTCTTGCGCGTCCAATCATTCCTTTTGATAGTGAGAATCCTCCACAGACTTCTTTCTCAAATAAGTCTATTCTGAATTCTCCCCTTTGGAAAATTTGGCTTAGGTTCATTCGTGAATATTCTTTTCCGATGGATTGTGATTTGAATCCTATTTTCTGCAGTGAATGCTGCAGTTCGACAAATTCTTTTTTAGTTTCAACAACGACGTCTATATCTTTGGTTGCTATTTTTAGGCCTTGCTCAAGAAGGACTGCTCCGCCTATTGTGTAAACTTTAATTTTGTGGTGCAAAACGTTGTCAATATCTTTGAATAGTTCTTCTATTTGTTTGAATTCGGATATCATCTTTTTACACCGCTATCTTGTAGACTTCTGCTCTATCTTTTATTTCTTGGTATTTTGGATATCCATTTATCTCTCTTCCTGCAAGCACTTCACTAATGTTCATGAGTATTGGATGTTTTATTTTTAATTCTTTTTTGTATTTGGCGTAAAACAACGCAATGAATATCAGGTATCTTGGGTCCATATCTTTTTCAACGATGTAAAGCGAATGTTTTAAGATGTCTTCCCTTGTTAACGTCTTTTTAGGTAGATAATAGAAATGGGTTATAGGGAGCAATCCTATTCCGTAGTCTTGATAAGCAGAGAATGCTGTTTTTATAACGCCTAGCTCTTCCTTACTTGAGAATACTATTTCATCACCTTTTTTGTAGTATATTATTGCACTTGCAGGTATTCTGCTGTCTGTTTTTAATTCAGTTTTCTTTATTTCTTCTAATGTTTCCTTTAATCCTGCCCACATCTTGTCATTGATTTCAAATGTTGTAAGTTTTTTTCTAACAAGGCTTCTTTTTCTTGCTTCTTGAAGTCTCTTGTATATTGCTGTTTTTTTGTATCCTGTTTCTTTAGATATTTCTTCTATTGTTGATGGTTTTAGCATCGCTGTAAATATTGGTATTCCAGGACCCTCTAATATAGGCATTAGATTAGGTATCTTACTTAATAATTGAAGAAGCAGGGATAAGTGAGATATTCTTTTCGGTTCAATAACTCCGTCTATTAGCTCAATCATTGATTTGTCCTTAAGATCTCTGACGTAGATGTATACTTGGGGTTTGCTTTTTTTTAGAGCTAAAGCTATTTCTTTCAAAGACTTATTTCCTTTTGCTACTTGCTCTAAAACTGCGATTTCTCCTTTCGAAAGCTCCATAATTCCGTTAAAGTAATAATTATATTTAAATGTTTCTAATTTTGGCGGAATTTAGGAGATTTACTAAAAAAACAGCAAATTATTTCAATACTGTACCCAATGGTAAGTATTATGACCGGAACAACAATCATAACCCGTGGAAACCGGATAACCCTTGCTAAGGACATTAGAGAAAAACTCAAAATAAAAGAGGGGGATAGATTGATTTTAAATCTTGAGGGAGATATGCTG
>JBBSVZ010000051.1:0-16530 GCA_038046545.1 Nanobdellota archaeon
CTCTTTTATAAACTTTCCAAACCCCGCAAGATCTGTTGTAATTGCGCATGTGCCAAGAGCTGCAGTTTCAAGGGGAGTGTACCCCCACGGCTCGTAATAAGACGGGAAAACACCGAGATGGCAGCCCGAGATGCCCTCATAATAGCCAACATCAAGAAGCCTGTCAGCGCCGCTAAGAAAAACAGGGTAGTAAATTACTTTTACGCGGTCGCTAGGCGCATTGAATAGCCTTGCTTCACGCAAGCATGAAAGTATGTCATCTGTACCCTCATCAAAAAGCTCGTGAGTCGAAACTGGAGGAAGCCCCTGCCTCTTGAACCGGAGCATTTTCTTCTGAATACTGAAATAGGAAGATTCGCCAAGCAATCGCTTGCCATCAATTGGTGACTCCATGAATACATCATAAAGCAGCCGCTCCTTGATTATGTCAGACTCGTCAATTAGCTGTTCATGGATATCCTTAAAGTAAGTCATATTTTCGATGAGCTCCGGCCTGATTCCCTTGACATTTCCTGGAACCCAAAGAAAAACAACAGCTGTTTTCTCTGATTTTTTTGAGATTAGCTCCTGGTTTAGTTTTCCAAGAGATTTTATGAAAACATCAATGCCCTTGTCGCGAAGCTCGTGCCTGCCGCAAATAAAATAAAGCATGGTCTCATCAAGCGAAAATTTATAGTAAGGAAAGAAATACTGAATTATGAACTCCTTAATCTTCCTCTTGAAAAGCTGATGCTTTATGGAAGACTCATCAAAAGATGGAAATCCTGAAATGTCAAGGCCGTTAAGCACCAATACATCGGGCTTCCTTCCGAGAAGTTTTTCAGCCTCCAATCCAGTAATCTCGCTGACTGTTGTGAAAACGTCAGTGTTCTGTGCCGCGGCGCGCTCCAGAAGAAATTTTGCCTGAATCCCAAACTGCCTCGCCCTTTGCTCAGGATCAAATGTGCCAAGAGTCTCGTAAAGCGGCTCTCCACTCGACGAAATTGTCCTTCCTAGAATTGTTGCGTGAGTTGTGAACACCGTTGCTATTGGTGCGTTGCGCGCTTTAATGTGGAGTAAGCAACTAGCAGCCAGCCACTCGTGACAATGAACAACCATCTGGGGCAGGCTTAATTCACAAAGCAACATACCGACAGCAGAAGCCCAAACAACTGGCTCATCAAAATCATAATATTGAGTGCCGAGAGAATCAACTTTGAACCAATTCCAAAGATCATTTTTGATTCTGTCCTTCTGGCTGGCAAAAGAAGAAAAATCAACGAGTATAGTTTTCGGCTTTGATGGAATCATCCATTTGCCATACCGGCAAACAATTCCATTCTGGCGAAGCTTTTCAAATGCATCGCGAAATTCGGCAGGTGGTATTTCCTCAACGAATTCGCCAGCTGCTTTTTTCGGGAAGTAAGGGCCAACAGCGACATAATTATCTTTGTAAGCCTCGAGCATATAAGGCACTTTTGAACGGACAACTGTGTAAATTCCGCCAACCTTATTGCAGATTTCCCATGAAACCTCGAAAACCCATGCCATTTGGTTGTTACCGGGAAGAGGCTATAAAAAGATTTATTCCCACTCACGAGTGTACTATAAAGCGAAGAAACCTTTTTAAACACATTGTCCAATATGGAAACACTAGAGAAGGGTTCCATAATGTTAAAGAAAGTCCGCAACAAAGTACTTCTTAGAAAAAGACACACTTCTCTCGAGTATGTTTCATGAAAGTGCTGATGTTCGGGTGGGAGTTCCCTCCATTCTCAAAAGGAGGATTAGGAACTGCCTGCCATGGACTGGTCAAAGGGCTTTCTGGCAAAGGCGTCAACATCCTTCTTGTCCTGCCAAGCTATGATGGCGATAGTCAATTATCAAACGTTAACATAATTGCTGCTGATAAACTTAAAAACATTGAAGTCAGAAAAGTGAAATCACTTCTCGCGCCTTACATGACTCCGGGTGAGTATCTCACCAGATACCAAACAGGTGATTCAAAAAGCAAGGGAATTTACGGCAGAAATCTTTTCGAAGAAGTTGACAGGTTCGCGGCGGCAGCAGAAGAAATAGCAAAATCAGAGCAGTACGATGTGATTCACGCGCACGACTGGCTCACTTACGAAGCAGGAATTGCAGCAAAAAAAGTTTCCCATAAACCCCTAATCGTGCATGTGCACGCAACAGAATTCGATCGGTCAGGTGACAATCCTAATCCTCACGTTTATGCAGTTGAAAAGCGCGGAATGGAAGAAGCTGACGCAATAATTGCAGTAAGCGAATATACTAAGGGAAAAATAGTCAAGAATTATGGAATACCTGCTGAAAAAATTACTGTAGTCCACAATGCAATTGATCAAAGACCGAACGTTTCTTACGCCCCATCAAAGCTTCGGGAAACTGACAAGATAGTTCTTTTCCTTGGAAGAATAACATTGCAAAAAGGCCCTGATTATTTCCTTTACGCTGCAAATATTGTTTCAAAAAGAATTCCAAACGTGAAATTCATACTCGCCGGGACCGGAGACATGGAACCCTTTATCATAGAGAAAGCGGTCGAACTTGGCCTTGCGGACAAGGTCCTGTTCACCGGCTTTCTCACCGGCCCGGATATCGATAAGGCCTACCAGATGGCTGACCTTTATGTGATGCCATCTGTGTCAGAGCCCTTCGGGATAGTTGCGCTAGAAGCAATGGCAAACGGCACGCCGACATTAATTTGCAAGCAGAGCGGCGTTTCTGAAGTCATAAGGAACTGCCTAAAAGCAGACTTCTGGGATGTGCACGATATAGCAGCAAAAATGATTAGCGTTTTGGAGCACCCTGCGCTGAAAGAAACAATGCAGGAAGAGGGAAGCAGAGAAGTTTCAAAATTCAGCTGGAACGAATCATCAAGAAAATGCGAGGAGATTTACGCGAGGCTGCTCGCGGCAAGGGCATAATGGTAAGCATTTGCTTTTATTTCCAGGTTCACCAGCCATTTCGCCTAAGAAAGTATTCTGTTTTTGATGTTGGACACAACCACCATTATTTTGATGAGCAGAGGAACGAGAAAGAGATGCGCAAGATAGCAAACAAATGTTACGTTCCCGCAAATGCAATAATACTCGATCTCCTAAAGAAACATCCTGAGTTCAGAGCTGCATACAGCATCTCAGGAACTGCAATCGAACAAATGAGGCTTTATGCACCTGAAGCGCTTGAGTCCTTCAGAAAGCTTGCGCTAACTGGCAAGGTCGAATTCCTCAATGAGACTTACTACCATTCTTTGTCATCCATATATTCCAAAACAGAATTTAAAACCCAAGTTGAGAAGCACAGGCAGATGATTGAAGATGAGTTTGGGCAGACGCCGAAAGTCTTCAGGAACACAGAGCTGATTTTCAACAATGAAATCGCAAACACTGTAATGAACATGGGCCACACTGCGATACTAGCAGAAGGAGTTGATAGAATCCTGCAATGGCGCTCGCCAAACTTCATTTACACTGCAGCTACAGCTCCAAAATTAAAGCTGCTGCTGAAAAATTACAGGCTTTCCGACGACATCGCTTTCAGGTTTTCTGAAAGAAGCTGGGCTGACTGGCCAATGACTGCGCCCAAGTTCGCTGACTGGGTTTCAGCTGCAAACGGCAACGGCCACGTCATCAATCTTTTCATGGACTACGAGACTTTTGGAGAGCATCAGTGGGAATCAACTGGAATATTCGATTTCCTTCGCGCACTTCCAGCAGAATTGTTAAAGCATCCTCACAATGATTTCGTTACACCCTCAGAGGCTGCATTAAGATTTCCTCCTGCTGGAGAACTTGACATTCACCAGCTCATTTCTTGGGCAGATGTAGAAAGAGATTTATCAGCTTGGCTTGGAAATAAGATGCAGAAGTCAGCAATTGAGCAGCTTTATGCTCTTGAAAAGCAAGTTCTCGAGTCAGAAGATGAAAGAATTATAGATGACTGGAGGAAGCTGCAGACCAGCGACCATTTTTATTACATGTGCACCAAATGGTTTGCTGATGGCGACGTACACAAATATTTCAATCCTTATGAAAGCCCTTATGAGGGTTTCATCTGGTATATGAACGTGATCAACGACATAAAAATAAGGCTCAACGAGCTTAAAATTAAGGTGATAGCATGAAAACAAAAACTAAAAAGAATGTGCCGAACGAACTCCCAAACCTGCCTCACAAGCCGGCAGTGACTGGAATACATCTGGTAGTTTACTCAAACTGCGCGCCAGACAAGGAATTCGTGCTAGCGAATGGAGAGCACCTGAAAAACTTGTTCGAACTCTCTGAATCACTTGCAAGAATAGATGAAAAAGTCTTCTCGCACCACGTCAATAAGGATAGGAACGACTTCTCTAGCTGGGTCGAGCATGTTTTCAATGAGAAAGGACTGGCTGAAACCCTCAAAAAGAGTTCGTCACGCGAAAAGCACGAAATAGTTTTATTAAAACACCTGCTTGGCAAGCTTCTCGACCATGAGAAGAAAAATTAGCACAGTCGAAGCAAACAGAATACTGGCAAGAACGCCTGAACAAGTTAGCTTCTGGCTTTGCACAAACAAGAAGCTGTACTCGCTGAGAGAGCTCTCTGCAACTCTATCAGCAATAAGCGATGAAGTGTTCAGATACCATGTCAACCGCGACAAGAATGATTTCGAGAACTGGATTCGCGACATAATACAGGACAGGGAGCTGGCAAGGGAGATATCCAGGATAAAAACAAAAGAGACGCTTAACAGGAAGATAACCGACAGGGTAGAACAGCTGACAAGGATACTCAAATCAGCAAAGCCGAAAAAAACTGTGAAAAAGAGAGCCAAGAAGAAATCCGGAAAAAAGAAAGCCCAAAAGAAATCTGCAAAAAAGAAACGAATAAAAAAGAAAAAGCGTTAGTTCTCAGCATTAATTATTGTATCAAACTAAAAAATTAAATAATAATTAGCACTCAGGGCCGTGCGGGCCACGTGCTAATTTTTGATTTTGCAGCAAAATGAGGAATCGATAAGCCCGTGCGACGATTGATCACATTTCATTATTAGAAAAAAATACAACACTCGCATAAGCTACAAAACTTCAACCATAATCTCTTTGCGCAAAACCTTTTTATCCATCTCGGGAATTCGCGAGCCCATGCTTATAAAATCAGTCAGGCTAAAGAACATAAGAAGCTACACAGACCACAAGCTGGAATTTCCAAAGGGAACAATTCTCCTATCTGGTGACATAGGAGCAGGTAAAAGTACTGTTCTTTTTGCAATCGAGTTCGCTCTTTTCGGGATAGTAAGAGGGCAATTGGATGGAAGCTCGCTACTAAGACATGGAGCTGACAGGGGGGAAGTTGAGTTAAACTTCAGGATAGAAGATTCTGAAATCACGATAAAGAGGTCATTGAAAAGATCAAAGGAAGATGTAAGGCAGGAATCAGGCTCCCTGACAATAAATGGCGGAGTCATTGTAGCGACACCAGTCGAGCTTAAAAGCAAAATCATCGAGCTTCTCGGCTACCCGAAAGAAGCCCTTACAAAAACTAAATCACTCATTTACCGTTATACAGTCTACACGCCACAGGAGGAGATGAGAAGAATCCTCACTGAAGATGCAGCCGCAAGAAAGGAAACGCTCAGGACTGTTTTTGGAGTCGACAGGTACTCAAGAGCAGCGGAAAATGCACGCTTCATTCTAAAAATACTGAAGGGGGATAAAAGAGTGCTGGAAGCAAAGTTTGAGGGCATAGAACATGATAGAGAAAAGCTTTCTTTGCTGCAGACTTTAGCAAAAGAACTGGAAGATAAGCTCTTGCGAGTTAGCGGAGAAATGACAGGCACACAGAACAAAATAAATGAAAATCATACGAAATTAAAAGAGTTCGAAAAAGACAGAGAAACATACCAAAAGCTAAGGCAGGAAATTGCAGTACTAAATGCCGAAATAACTGCTAAAAGTGAATCGATGAAAAAAAACTCCAATGAAAGAAACACAATACGCTCACAAATAAACTCGGCAGAAAAAGAGCTTAAAGAACAGCCCACAAGAACAAAACCTGAAGTTCCCGAGAATCTTATTGAAGTGCTCGAATCATTAAGAACCCGATTCCTCGAGGCATCAACAAAAAAAGCCACTCTTGAGCAGCAGGTAAAGCAGGCAAAAGACCAGCAAAAGCAATTAACCGAAGAAGTTGGGAGGCTCGAAAAAAAAGTCGGCGAAGCAGAGGTGCTGAAAAAAGATATTCTCGATGGCGAGGCCGAAATAAATAATCTGCCCAGCCTCAACTCAGAAATAGAGCGGCTCGAAAAAAAGACAAATGAATTGCAGAAGCATATAGGAGAGCACGAGTCAGTAACCAAAGAAGCGGGAAGAGTAATCAAAGACGTGGCGTCACTGTCATCTTGCCCATTGTGCCGGCAAAAAATATCAGATAGCCACAGGCACGAGATAACACGTGAAGAGGGAGAGAAGAAAACAAGAAGCGAAGCAGCACTAAAGGAAGTCAATGCAAGCCTTGCAAATGTCACACTTGAAATTAAACATGCAAAAGCAAGAAGAGACAACCTGATATCTTTGAAGTCAAAAGTTGAAAGCCTCAAACGCGAGGTTGCTGGAATAAAAGAAATAATCGAAGAGATCAACAGGAAGAAAAACAGGCTTATGCAATTGGAATCGGTTTACAGCGAAGCCACAATCATACTAGAAACGCTAAGGGCAGAGGAGCTGAAAGCTGAACTTGACCGCCTTTCAATTCTGAAAAAATCAGCAGATGAATACGCGTTAGCATCAGTCAAACAGGAACAGCTGAAAAAAACAATCAATGAACTTGTGGAGAGGGAAGAAAAACTCGGGGAAGAAGTTAATTTGCTCAGAATCGATGCAGGAAAACTTACTTCAAAGTTAAATGAACTAAGCGATAATATGAGCAATCTATCAGGCGCATCAGAAAAAATTGTTGAGCTGACCACACTGTCTGAAGCTCTGAGAGAGCAAGAGAAAAAACAGCTAATTACAATAAGCTCGTCGAAAACAGAATTGGAAGGAAACAAGAGGGAAACTGAATCACTTGACCTGTCAATAACAGGTAAGCAGAACGCTCTGGCCAAATCAGAGAATGTTGCCAGCATAATACACTGGATTGATGAAACCGCAATACCTTCATTCGTGCTTATGGAACAACATGTCCTCGGAAGAGTTTATCATGAGTTCAATGATGTGCTCAGAGCATGGTTCGCAATGCTGCTTGAAGACGAGACGATGAGTTGCAGGCTTTCTCAAGACTTCGCGCCAATAATCGAGCAGAACGGATACGATTCCCCAATAGATACTTTGTCTGGCGGAGAGCGGACAAGCATTGCTCTTGCTTATCGGCTGGCTCTTAACAGAGTCATCAACGACTTGATCTCAAGCATAAAGACCAACGATTTGCTTATACTTGACGAGCCAACTGATGGCTTTTCATCAGAGCAGCTTGACAGGGTGAGGCATGTACTCGCTGAACTTGGACTATCCCAAGTGATAATTGTCTCGCACGAGCAGAAAATTGAGAGTTTCGTTGACCACATCATACGAATCAGCAAGACCCAGCACAATTCAACAACAGCTTAACGATAGTTAAATATTTATATTTGACTTAAAAACATTAATGATGGTTGTTGGTTTTGTAATAACTTTCAGAGAGACTCTCGAAGCAGCTCTAATAATAGGAATTGTTATTAGTTATTTACGCAGAACAAAAAACAGGCAATTTATACCTTCAGTTTGGTTGGGCCTAGCGACAGGAATTATTCTATCGGCTGCATTTGCAATTGGCTTCACTACAATTGGTGGAGGTTTT
The DNA here is from genome assembly GCA_038046545.1 of Nanobdellota archaeon. GTDB lineage: Archaea > Nanobdellota > Nanobdellia > Woesearchaeales > JBBSVZ01 > JBBSVZ01. The sequence continues at coordinate 7,818 of JBBSVZ010000051.1, forward strand.
GAAGGAAAAGCTGAACAAATTTTTGAGGGGATAACATTTACAGTTGCAGTAGTTTTGATAACAACACTTGTATTCTGGTTAATTGGGCACACAACAGTCAGAAGGAAGATAGAGGAAAAAGTATCTAAAGAAGTCAATAACCAAAGAAAAATTGGTTTAGCCGCGCTAATAATGATTTCAGTGCTGCGTGAGGGTGTGGAAACAGTGATTTTTCTTGGAGCAGCTACACTCGCAGAAGAAAGCAGAATAGAACTGGCATTCGGAATTGCTGGCATAGTTGCAGCAGTCGTTATTGCTTTTGCCTTCTTCAAAGGCACAAGCAAGTTGCCGCTGAAAACATTTTTCACTGCAACAACAATAATCCTAATACTTTTCGCCGCAGCAATGGCAGCAGCAGCAATACATGAATTTCAGGAAGCAGAGATCCTACCCGGAGAAGATATTAAAGCATGGAATATAAATCCACAACAAAACCTTGATGGCACTTATCCACCTCTGCACGACAAAGGCATTATTGGAAGTATGCTAAAAGGACTAGTTGGCTACAATGGCAACCCTTCTTGGCTTGAAGTGATAGGTTACTTCGGATACTTGGTTTTCACAGGAATAACCTGGCTGCAATATAAAAAGAAAAGAGAAAAAATTCTTTAGCGCTAATTAAAAGCGAGAGATATATATGTTCCAGTTTACAAAAAGGCAGCCTACTCAAGCCGCACGGCGCCTGAGTGTTTTATTATTATGAATAGTTAGAAAAAATAATCAAAGCAATAATATTAAAAACACCTCTGAACGCCTAACGAACATATTTCGGGGCTGTAGTGTATCCTCAAACTCCGTTTTCGGGACACTACACCCCAAAAAGAACTTAAACCGATGCAAGACACATCTCGTATCTTGTTGTTGGGGCTGTAGTGTAACTTGGCTATCACTCCACCTTGGGGTGGTGGTAATCGGGGTTCGAATCCTCGCAGCCCCATTGAACGAAGTGAAATGTGGATGCGAGGTTCCGTCACGAAAGTGACGATATCTCGCAGCCCCATTATTATCATGATAAAGAATGGAATTACTTTCTAATCAAATGAGTTATAAATAACAAATGAATAAAGAACAATTAACGTACCTATAAAAATGAAAAACCCCTTGAGAAGACCTTCGAGAGTTAGTAAAGCAAAAACAGAGAAAAGAATCCCGAAACAAAAAGAAGAGCTAACAATTGCCAGTTTTTTGATAAAAGCCTGTTGATCGCTTTGAAGGAACGGAAGTTTTGATAGGCCGAAAATGATTGACCAGACCCCGATAGGAGGAATAATAGTCGCCATATAAAAGCTGTCAAATGCTGCCATACTGGATAAACGGAGAAGAGAGATTAAATACTTTTCTAATTAATTATAAATAGAAACCTCTGCCCAGTGGAAGAATGTGCCACGGTCGCATAACCTGGTATTGCACAAGCCTGGAACAGCAATTCCTGCAAGCTTGACCCGCAAGGGTATCTCGGTTCAAATCCGAGCCGTGGCGTTAAATGGACAAAGGATTCAAATTGGATAAGGGGACGATTGTGCTAAACAGGAAAATGACTGAATTGGACTTGTTTGTGAAGGATTTTCTTAGCATAATTGAAAAGCACAGCAAATACTTGATTGTAAGCGGTTTCGTCAGCATCGCCAGCGGAAGGACAAGAGGAACTGAAGACGTGGATATGCTTTTGCCAATCATGGGAAAAACCTCATTTTCAAATCTTTTTAAAGAATTGATATCAGGTGGTTTCTGGTGCCTTCAAGGTGATACATCTGATGAAGTCTATAGTTACATAAAGGATTTTCATAATATACGGTTCGCCCGTGCCAACGAAGTTTTTCCCAATATGGAAGTCATTCCAATTGATAAAATGAGAAAAACGAAGTGGTTTGAATTCGAACACCCCCAAAGAATGCGTGTTGAAACTTTTGAATTCGATGTTCCTCAATTAGAATTCGAGATTCTTTATAAGGAAAGCATATTGAAAGGAGAAAAGGATTTGGCAGACGCCAAACATCTAAGGACATTTTTCAAAGCTATTTTAAAAGAAGAAAAATTTAAGGAGTTCAAACCAATAATAGAGTTAGAATCAAGATGAAAAAACAAATAGACTATGTAAAGCTTTTTGCAGAAAAGTTAAGGGAAGACAACAAGTATTTCGCACAACAAAAGTTGCTCATCGACTCCCAGATTATAGCAAGCAGAACTCTACTACACAACGCATTCTCACCCGATTTCAAGAAATCAGCTCGAGACTACCTCAGAAAAAGAGGGATTCTGAATAAGCTGGATTAACTTTATAAAACTTCTAATAACCTCATGCACATGCCAACAATAACCTTTGGAATGATAGTTAAGAACGAGGAAAAATTCCTGCCAGCCTGTCTGGAATCCATAAAAGAACTTGCTGACGAAATAATAGTTGTTGACACCGGTTCCACGGACAAGACTATCGAGATTGCTAAAAGCTTTGGTGCTAAGATAATCCACCACAAATGGCAGTTAAACATGTCGAAAGCAAGGAATGAATACATCAAAGCAGCGACAAAGGATTACATACTTTCTCTTGATGCAGATGAGAGGATAGCAAAACAAGACATACCGCGGATTAAACCAATTCTTGAGCAGCATCCGAACGTGATGGGTTTCTTCTTTGTCAAAAGGGATTATGGATTCCAAGGAACGGCTAGGCCTCACGACGACCCTTTCGAGGAAAGTAAGGAATTCAAAACCTGGATGGAAGTTCGTGAAGTAAGACTTTTCAAGAACGACAAGCGATTGCACTACACTCACCATGTTCATACTGATCTTTTTCAATCAATCCAAAATCTTAATGGCACTGTTGCAGATATTGAAGGAATCCCAATTCACCATTTTAGACAGCAACTAACGATTGAACAGAAGAAAGCCAAGAGAAAGCTATATTTGCAAATGCTCGAACTCGAAGTGATAGAAAACTCTACTGATCCTTCCGCTTACGGACATCTCGCTGCAGAATACGGTCCTGAAGACCCTGAAAACTCCATAAAAAACTATGAGAAAGCTGTTGCGCTGATAAAAAAACATAAAGCCGAAGGCAGAAAAGCATGGTCTTTTCACCCAGCAATCATTGGGCAACTTGCCTTGATATATATGGAACAGAAAAAACTCGATAAGGCAAAAGAGTTGTTTTCGCTTGCCGCAGAACTAAACTCAACGGACCCAAGGCATTATTCCTCACTTGGCGAAATTGAGTTTTTCGAGAAGGACTACACTAATGCGAACATGCACTTCCTAAAAGCAAGAGAACTCGACCATCCGAATACAGTTTACATAACAGATAGGCTTAATGCATTGTCAAAAATACTTGGGTTGAATCAGGTTTACTTTTGATTCTAAAGAAAGCTTTATAAAAACAATATAATCACCACTATACGATGGTCAATAATATAGAGACACTCGTAATCGCATCAAATGTCGAGGAGTGGCAACTTCACCAGGAAGCTCTTGGCTTCGAAATAGAAGTTGCTGCATTAAATGGCATAGCTGAAGATGGGATTTTTTACCAAAAAGTGCCAAATAGCAGGCTGAAAGATAAATGGACAGAAGAGAATATCCGAAAGAACTGGGCAAGCACAATGCAAAAAGCATATGACGGCCTTAGATCTCAGGGTGTAGTACTTGGAGAGTTTAACGGCTGGCCAGCAGTTTATTCTACTGAGGGAAAGCCAATAAGGTTTAATGGTGATAGACTACGAGTAGAAGGATTCACAAGTATGCCAAATGGCGGTTTACAATTTCTTCTTTCTGATGAAACATATGCTGCTCACGATTTTCTAAGGAATACCCAAAAACCAAAAGCATGGCAAGGCAATCTTCACACAATTAATGGGATAGTTTTGACTAGCGACAATTACTTCACAACCGGATGGAGAAGAGCTCACGTTACAGACCAACAGGTTGAACACATTATACCCGCTGGATTCATAGACGCGAGAATTCTTCCGAAACCTGAAGACTTTGCCGAATCACCGCAAGAGGCAGTTTATAGAAAGTTCTTCGAGGAATTTGGAATGATTGGAACACATTATGGAGAAAAGCCAGTAAGCGCCGCCGTAAGAGAGTTTGGTGAAGAGCTCATTTCTCCTGAAGGGATTGTTGACAGAGCAGCGATAAAGCTTATCGGAGTTGTCTACAACAGCTACAATAATCACGATTATACCTGCACAATGATAATTCCAGTTAATGCGGCAAGAGACCAGATTACTCTGCCTGAAGCACAGCTTTCTGAGCACAGCGGAATAAACTTTACCGCAACAGATTATGACTCACTTGTCAGCAAATTATTCGAAATGAGCATGATGAGGGATGCGACAAGCGGGCACGCAAGAGGAGATATTGCTCTTCTAATTGGACATTTGCACGGTCCTGATGCGTTTAAGGAAGCAATCAAGGAAGCAAGGGACAAGTTAACAACTGCGATAGAATACACACCACGACAGTGATTATGTTCATCGATTATTTTAATAAAACACAAGTTATCTCAACCACATGGTAGAATCCAATAGAATAATTCTCGGAAGCCTCGGCCAAGAATGGGAGCCCTACCAAAGAATTCTCGGGTTTGACCTCGACGTTGTTTGCTTAGATGGTTTGTCCGCAGAAAAAATTATTATTTCCAAAACAGCCAATAGCAGAGCAACAAACAAAAAACTTGGGCAAAAGATAAGAGACAACTGGCAGCTCGCAGTGGAACAAAAAGCAGAACAGCTCGCAACCAAAGGCTTAGTAGAAATTAGGAATGTGAATGGCTGGCAAGAAGTCTATTTTGACGGCGAACGAGTTATGTATAATGGCGAACATCCACGCCTAGAAGGCACCCAAATTACAAGAGAAGGCTCACTTGAATTAGTAATCTCAAGCGAAACATATGCAGCAAACAGATTTTTCTTCTCATCGGAAGAAAGCAAAACCGATAAAGCAAACTTAATCGGAGTAAATGGGATTACGCTAACAAACGATGGCTTTTACTTGACAGGTCTACGAACACAAACAGTGGATTACCAGATAGAATCTGCATTGCCTGCAGGATTAATAGATATAATCAGCACACAAAAAAAATCGTCTTACCTCCCTGAGCATCCCGCTAATGCGGTTGCACGCGAATTCGGTGAAGAGCTAATTAGCCCTGTTCAGCCAAGCATCGCAGATCCCAAGCTACTGGGCATTGTTTACGATGACAAGACTGCGACTTATACCTGCTCATTCGCATTGCCAATTAATGTGTCAGCATCACAGATAAGTTTGCCCCAAACTTCCTTTAATGAACACACCCAGATACTAACTTTTCGAACAGATTATGATTCCCTTGTAGAAAAACTGGCTTCGCTTGCAATCAATCGTGAATCAACAAGCAGCCATCTCCGAGGTGATATTGCACTTCTGATTGGTCATCTTTACCCAGGTGCATTTTTAGACGGCATGATTGAAGCAGCCATCTACGTCGAACCGCGAATGGGTTAGCTTTTTAAACAAAATAAGGCTCCAATACCCTGATGCCTCGGTAGTGTAGCCCGGCCAATCATTTTACCCTCTCACGGTAAAGACACGGGTTCGAATCCCGTCCGAGGCATTTATTTTATGGCATCTTCTAGAACGTAGAAAACTTTATATATCTCTAAGGTATATATCAGTGATATATCTTTAAACAGTGATGTTAATGGACTTTACTTATAATGGAAAGCCAATACTTCCAACCAAGACTGCGATGAATGAGCTAAGTGAAATCGATTTAGATTTGTTCGAAGTTCCTGAGATTTTAGAAAGAGGATTCAGAATCAGGAAAAGGGGCAAAGATGTAATTGAAAGAGGCGTCCAAAAGGGGAATAAGGTTATTAATTTGGTTGTGGTTGATATGGGAAACTGGTACAAGTTGATTCATGCCGGCAAGTTCACACTTAGCAAAAAATTCAAAAATAAGATGAGGGACAAAAATGGAATTTGAAAATCTAAAATTAAAATGTGAATGCGGTGGAAAGATGGAAAAAATAACAACAGAATGGAAGGGCATAGAAGTAAAAGGATGGAAATGCCTTAAATGCCATGAAGAAGTCATTAATCCCAATGACGCGCAAAAAGCATTAGAAATAGAAAAAGCAAGAAAGAAAAATCTCTTAACAGTTAAATTAAGGAGAGTGGGGAAAAGTAGTGTTGTCACAATCCCACAATTTTTGATGGAAGCCGAAAATTTTAAAGATGGGCAAAAACTGGAATGGAAATTTGAGAAGGGGAGACTTTTTTTAGCTCATTGAGTTTTCATTTTTTAGTGAATCCCGTCCGAGGCTTTCTCAATAAATTTTAATATGAATTATCATTCCCTTTACCCATGGAATCACTTCAAACGTTAGTTGCGTCCTTGGAAGTAGCTCCCTATAAATCCAGACAAATTGCGATTGAAATTCTTTCCAATCCCGGAGTGGAATGGGGAAGAATCAAGGATATCAACAACATCGGATTATGCATTGAAGAAGCAATCTATAACGTCAAGAACCACACAGAAGGTCAAAATGCGACCATCGACCTTTTGGTCGGCGATGATGGAATTGTCGTAAGAATCACTGACCAAGGGCCAGGCTTTGATTACAAACTGGCAATTAAATCAATCGAGACTGGCTTGCCATATTCAACCAAGAACCAAGACAGCAAGACCACGTGTGGCAGGGGATTGCCAACTATTCTGGATAAAGCAGATAAAGTGGAGTTTAATGATGCCGGAAACTCGATTAGCATGCATTTCGATTACACTGTGACAGGATAACAATAATACCGCTACTTTTATAAACAAATCCTTAAACCAAAGACAACAGATGAAAAGAAGTTCGAGACGCTGGAAGAAACGCTGGCAAATGAGATGGAAGTGGCAGCGAAAGAGAATGAAGAAGAAAAAACGCGCCCGCAGAAATATTTCTGGTTAAGCACTTTAGTTTATTCTTTAAATGCTCAGCAGGTAAAGAGGAGTCGGATCTACAACCAAACCTGAACGCTTATAGATAAAAACTTCAAGAGATGTTTGCCCTTCGAACACATCCATCAATGGTTTATAATTTAATTGACCATTCTCACTGAAAACATGTGCATTCAAAGTTCTACGAAACATTGAAGGGTCATATGAAATGAATGATTGCTCAGGGGATGTTCCATTAGTTCTTGAGCTGTAAATTTCACAATTAATGAATTCGTCCAAAACGCGTGCGAGAATTCCTTTATCAGAAACTGGCATTCTGAAAGAAGCTTCTATTGATGAAAAAGTTGGGAAATTAGTTGGTGAGCGACCATCATTTGATTGTGTGTTTTCGTTGCTTTGATTTCTTTTTTTTCTTGCCATTTGGTTTGTGCTAATAGGGCTGGATAACATCATTCAGTTAGAAGCCTTCCGATACAATAAAGACCGTTCGGGTTATGAATCAACTCTTTGTGCCCATGAATAATAAATTCAAGATGACCATTATTCCTAATAAGTTCTGCAAGAGGCTTGTATTCCAATTTATCCCTGTCCCTTCCGGCGGGGACAGAGATTTTTGCCGTTCCGGTCAGAGGATTTGAGGGAAAAACCCCTGAATCATATTTTTCATCGCTGAAGGCACTAGCTACTGCCCCATTGGTTGTGCATTGCTTATAAAATTGCCTAAGAAGCTCAACACCGTCACTTTCTCTACAGGAGTCAATTATGTAAGTTTGAGGTTCTGATGAATAGGTTTCTGAACCTTGCGTTACAGAAATATGTGACCAATAACGACTTATTTGTTTCAATGGGTTTACACCGACAACTTTTTTTCTTTCCACCATATAAGAGCGACAAAGTGAGGAATATATAAACTTTTTTTACAAAATAAGGCATGAGAATTTTATTGCAAGAATAAATCATGTGCCAGCCATGCAACAAACGAGAGTCTAAAACATCTTATCCAAGAAAAAAGATTTATCTTTCAGTTCAGCAATTCCTAAATCGTAAGCAGAGTTTTGCGTGTAGCCTGCCCAGTGCATGAACTTGTGATCAGTGAGGTAATCAAGGCTTCTTTCCCACGGATGGTCGAGCATAAATAAGCGAATGATTAGATTAATAAAAATATTTTGCGCTCGGGCGCCGCACGTGCTGATTAACCAGCCCGTCTGGCGTTTGAAGACAAATTTTTATTTATTCCATTCGGGTAATCTATAAAATTAGCCAGGAAATAAGAATCTAAACCAAATCCTAGCTTGTAAGATTATTTTATTTTTAAAGGGGAAACCTTTAAATAGGGCTTACGGTTTTCAAAGCCTCCGCAATTGGTAGTCCTCAGGGGGACGCTGACACAGAGGTGTGTCGCGCGAATGCGTATCTGCGCCTCGCGTAATGGAACCAATTTCTATCACAATCCAAAAATGGATACGTGAGTCTGTGCTCACGTACGACGGAAGCTTTGAAAACAACGCATTGATACACAAGCTCAATGCACAGATATTTCTTGTAACGACCCGCATAATTAAGTATTCAATATCAAGCGACCAAAATAAATACAGGATTTAATAAAACATTACTCGTTGATCCTGCGAGAGATTGCTGCTATCGGGATTCGATTTAGCCATGCAAGTCAGGGGTAGCAATACCCCGGCAGAATGCTCAGTAACACGTCGATAATCTGCCCTTAGGTCCTGGATAACCTTGGGAAACTGAGGA
>JBBSVZ010000052.1:0-14743 GCA_038046545.1 Nanobdellota archaeon
GCATTTTAACTCTCTTGATGTTTGTCTCTGCCCAATTTCCTTTCAGTTTTCTCGGCGTGAATCTCTGTGCGAATCTTTCGCCATCAATCTTCTTCACAGTGCTATCAATCCAGCCGAAACACAATGCCTCCTCAACTGCGTCGTTGTAAGCTACGCTCTGTTTACCCGTGTGAACTTTAAAATAAACAAGCCATGCATCTTTTTCTTTGTTATGATTCTTTTCGAGCCATTTTCTCCATTCGATTCTGGTTGTTGCATGGACAAGGTTCGTTATTTTTGGCATCCTTAAGAATAAATTAACTCAATTAAAAAAGCTTCCTAAACATTTAAAAGACTATGCAATTACCATACACCGTCCCTTTTGCGGGGGTGGCAGAGCCTGGTCAAATGCGCTAGCTTCAGAGGCTAGTCCCTTAGCGGGTCCGCAGGTTCGAATCCTGCCCCCCGCATTTTTTCTCGAAAAAATGAGCAAAAAAGGAGTGTGGCGTAAAGCCACACAAACTAAAAATCTGGTAAATAGCGCCCAGCGTAACGCTGGATATACCAAAAGTCGAGCAAAACCTTCAAATAATTATTTCTTCAAAGAAGTCTGAACTCTAGTTCCAACCTTAACGCCTTTTTCTACAGCCTCTCCTGCATTGACCTCGAGAACATACTTCGCAGGTTTAGTCGAATTATAGAGCTGGCACGGGTCAGAAATGCAGGGTGTAGCAGTCTTAACAACTGAAACAACTCTCCAATTGGCATCAATGAAAATCATGTCTAAGGGAATTTTTGTGTTCTTCATCCAAAAAGTCCGTGGTTCCGAATCATTAAAAACGAACAACATACCTTTATTTGCCGGCAAACTTTCGCGGAACATCAATCCTTGCTGCTGCTCAGCTGGAGAATCAGCTATCTCAGCGACCCAGGTCTTGTCATTGACTTCGATGACGATTCCTTCCTCACCCTGAATTCTGCAACCTACGAGCAAAAGTAAAAGAATACAAATGCCGATAATTTTAATCATGGATCTCCGTTCTAACTGCAGATATATAAAACTTGTTTACTTTTTCATCTTTGCAGCGAGCATAATGCTGATTCTGTAAGCCAGCAAAATTGCATAGTCTACGACAAAGATAAAAATGAAGTCTTCAAGAGGCATGAATCCGATATTTATACCCAGCATCTTGCTGTCAGCATACCTCCAATGGCCGCGCCAGATGGCAAGCTGGTCCCACAAAATGCCGATGAAAAAAGCGCTGCCCCAAAATAAAAGCATCTCTGTTTTGCTTCTGAAAAGCTTAACTTTCGCCACAAAATGGATGCAAACAAGAAATAAGAGAAAAATCAGTTCAAAGATGAAATACTCCATAAGCGAGATTAATAGTAAACATTTAAAAATGTTTTACTAATCTCAGAGAGCATGCCTCCGTAGCATAGTAGCTATTGCGTTACCTTGGTAAGGTAAAGGTCGCGAGTGCAACTCTCGCCGGAGGCTGTTTTTCTTCCGTAAGTATTATATATTCTATTGGCCTTATCTCACTCATGGTTTCGGATACTATCACAATCCAGCGCTCAGAGTACGAGCGATTGAAAAAGCTTGAAAAAATCGATCATGAGCTTATTTCTCAGTTAGTGGAGAGTCTTGAGGACGCTAAGCACGGCCGTATCCGCCGTGTTGCTTAATGGCTTCTTTTATAACAGAATAGTATTCATTCAAGTTATTTCTTATTTGGTCAATAGTTTCTTGTTGAGTCTTTTTGTCGCTTATTGCAACCATCAGAACAGCGCCTACATCTTCGTAAATCAAGAAATAAATTCTTTTTCCACCCACTTTTTTCTCTCGGAAAAACTTATAACCAAGGGGATCCCCAACATGTGGGTTGCTGACTAATTGTTTCTTTTCAAAATTTACCACTTTATTCCGTTCTTCAAGAGAGAGCTGTTTTAAGAGTTCTTTATCGAACTTTTGAGTTCTGAATATCGAATACATGAAAATGTTAAAATTAACGGGGTTTAATAAATATTACAGTTTCTTAAGCGCGATTCTCGCCCGAGGCTCGTTTTTTTTAATTTAAAGAATTTTAATTTTCAGGAGATAATCGAGGAAATACGTCTGCATTCACTCGCATCTGCCAGTCTGCATAACGGGTCGGCATTCGTGTGAGCATTTCCACATCCATCTTCACGTGCGTGCTGATGCGTGCGTAATTTCCTGCCATTCCCTCTTCAAATGCGTGAAGTTGCTCGGCAATCGGGAAAAGTGCGAATCCGCTTTGGTACGCGCCGCTTGCATTCATGAGCGCAGTTGAAGTATCATCGCTAAGAAATTGTGTGCCTTCCTCTCGAACTATTCCAATAAGGGGCACTCCCCCGACTGTGTATGCGGTTGTTGCAGAAGTATATGCATTCACCACGAAATGAGCCATTTGAGGAACTGATAGTTTAGTTGTATCGACTCCGCTGAGTTTCAAGCCGAGCGAGCTAAACACTGCTTCTTTTACTGAACCAAGTTCCATGTGAGCGGCGTCGTAATTGACAAAATTGTGAGGGTAAATGATGGCTTGACGAATCCGATTTTCTTCATTATCAAATCCTACAAGACCGAAATGTGTATTTTGCCTGTAGTCATTTACTGACTGTTGCTTCAAATTTTGAATGCCCTGCGTTGTTTCAAAATCCAAAATTTGTGCTCTCCTGTTGGGTTCGGGATAAGCACTACTAATTTTTTGAGCCTGGCTTGTTATAGCTGATAAATTTCGGGCATCGAGTCTGTCGATTTCTGAGCGCAGATATTCGAAAACCTGTTCTATTGCGGCATCGTATGATGATGATTGTGCCCTATTGAATCTTCGGGTAGTTTCGCGAATTATTCCTTCCTCGCCTATTCCGAACAGGACCGATGGGAAGGCGCCTTGTACTTGTCCTGCCTTTCTCACCGAATCGCTTATGTTTTGTCCATTCAGTTTTCTAGTATCAATTAGAACTACTGCCTCAAGCCCGTTCTGGAGAGAAATTCCAATAGTCATAAGTGGATAAGGGTGTTTTCCTCTATTTAAATCTTTCTAAAATGTTGCTACTTTTAAGTGGTTACCTTTGAACAATGGTATTGAGCTGGAACTCTTTTTCTCGCCGGAGGCTTTCTTACCCTTTATTTTTCAAATTCAAAATTTAAAGGGTAAATCTTATATATATGTACCTATTAGTTACATCTTGATAACAATGCCGCAATTGATAAAAAAGCCAAAAATTGCTCATAGCCCGACATTGGACACAATTCTTATGGTGGAAGAGACTATTAAAAAAGCAAAAGGAGTTATTTCGGTGGCTGACTTGAAGCGCTCATTGAAAAGAAAAGTTAATCACAATACACTAAAAGTAGTCCTTGCATATCTTCAAAATAGCGGAAAAATTGAGTTCACCCCAAATGGAATCGTCTGGATTTTCATGTCAAAGGAAGATATTTCAGGAATTCTAGGCACTGGCAGAACATGGACTTGAAAGATAAACAGAAAATTGTTAAAATTGTTGGGAATGCAGAATCTGCGTTTGAAAAACTAGAGAAAAATGTCAAAGAATTTGAGTTTCAAGGCAAAACTCCTCCAAAAACAGACAAGCAGCTATTGAAAAGCATTTATCATTCGTTAGACTTGTTGAAAGCAGACCCTTTTGCAGGGCAGCCAGTCGCTCATAAATTGTGGCCTTCAGAATTTGAGAGGTTTCCGAATCTATTTAGAATGGAATTGACGCAATTCTGGAGATTACTCTATTATGTTACAGGGGATGAAGTCCGCATCATCTCAGTTGTTTTTGAGATTGCTGACCATAAAGAATACGATAAAATATTCGGATATAAGAAAAAATGATGAGTACTGAGCTCGCAGCTTTCATCTCTGCTGGAGCCTTATTTCCTTCTTTAACCAACTGGACACTTAAACATTGAATTATTAAAGTATTATTTCTTCCAAACTAATGGTGATAAAATGAAAAAATTCATAGTAATTGCTTACGCTCCTTTTTCGGCTGTTGAAATGATGTCAAAAGCAACACCTGAGCAGATGAAGAAGAGCATGGAACCCTGGATGAAGTGGATGAACAAAGTTGGCAGCGCCCTAGTTGACATGGGAACTCCTCTCGGCAATGGCCAGAATGTTTCAAAGAAAGGAAACTCGCCAAGCAAAAAGAATGTAGCTGGTTATATGATGATTCAGGCTGAAGACATGAAAAAAGCCCTATCACTGGTAAAAAATCATCCTCATCTTGATTTTGATGCAGCATGCGAGATTGAAGTTTATGAGTGCATGCCGATGTGATTTTTTATTTTTTAAAATTGATAACAAAATTTAGAACTTTGAACTAATAATTACGCGCTTGGACTCATCTATTTTGTACGAAATAGTCTGAGAATAGGAAGATTAATTTTTAATATAGACGATAATTACCCATGATAAATGATAACAATTGCAAGTTTAAGGGAAAAAATGGCTCAGTTAGGAGAAGAACGGCACTGCATTACTCCCGATGATACGCTAAGCCCCTATCTCAATCCCCCACATAATAACTTTGCGCCAGGGAGACTCGAAGACATAGCATTTGCATACCACGAGGCATATCCTGAAGTCTTTCCAAAAAAAACAGGCTTCATGGGAGATAGTGAATACTCTTGCGGGGGTGACAGTTTTTGGGAAAAAAAGTTTGAACGTGTTTATTTTAGCGAGGGACACTTTGATAATCAAGGTTTTTTCCATGCCCCGATTGCTGTTTACAAATCGGGCAATAAAACGCACCCCCAGTATGTCTTGTTCCAGCAAGGAAATTACCAAATCATCAATGGCAGGGAAGGTGGAAGTTTAGAGGAGGGAGAAATAATTCTTTATCGGGGGATTGGCTCTGCAGAATTCGAACCGCCTGAGCTCGATGAAAGCCGCAGGCAAGCATACCTGGATTTTCTCGCAGGCTCTTTCGCAACGCCACTTGTCGCACTTGCCTACAACAATGTATCCCGCTCTGAGAGTAACCATGTAAAAATCGATTATGACCATCCTGTCATCAAGAAGTTCTATAATCCCGGCGTACACTTCAGAGACATTGAAAAGCCTTTCTCACAGTATAAAGTCCAAAAATTCGGGCCTAATTTTGTGACATTTGAGACGCCGCTTGACAACATAAGGATATGCACACAATGGACTGGCGAAGGAGAAATCAAACTACTTGATCCGGCACGCGCTCAGCGCATAGATTAAATCCTGAAGATTTCCTTTAATCCTGTTTTGACTGAACTTGCTACCGCCTTGTTGACCGTTCCAGCGACATAGAGAACCAATGTCTTGTCTGCAGTAAACAGCTTGTTCGGCCGTATCACGCTGTTGACAGGAAGCGAGCCTGAAGAGAAATCCGATGTTCTTAGTGGCACGCTATAGGCGTCGAAGCGTGCAACGCTTGTAATTTGGCAAAGTATAATATCTTCCCCATCCAACGAAGCAAGTACTAGCGCCGGCCTTCGCTTTTGCCCTGAAAGGTTGGAAAAAGGAAAAGGAATGACAACAACATTTCCTTCAGAGATTTTTCCAGGCTTTTTCATCTTCTTTGCTCAGCCAGTCTTTGGCAAGCGATTTCTCACTGGCTAATGCTGCAAAGAATGACTCAGTTCCCTTATTTAACGGACGTATCTCTATCCTGTCGGCAAAGGACAAAATGGCAACTTTTGACCCTTCGTAAAATCCTTTGAGGGACCTGATTTGCTTAGGAAGCGCTATCTGCCCCTTACCAGTTATTGTCGCTGTTTTGATTCCTATCATGCTTACTTGTAAGAATAGTAAGAAAATATAAATCTTTCGCTATCTTGCGCGTTTACTTACAAGCTATTCGTCGGAAATCCAGTCGCAGCATCCGCCAGCTCGCCGTAGCCTTCCACCACGGTTGGGTGCGGGTGTATGATGAGCGCTAAATCGTCAAGTGTTGCGCCCATTTCAATTGCAAGAACAGCTTCTCCTATGATATCTGCTGACCGCGGACCTGCGATATGGACACCTAAAATGTTCTTGTTTTCGTCGAAAAGCACTTTGAATATGCAACCTTCTCCGCCAAGTATTTTGACTTTTGCGAGTGTTGCAGAATTGAAAGTTTTGATATCATATTTTATTCCTTTCTGCTTTGCTTCCTTTTCAGACAAACCTACACCTGCAATTTCAGGGTCTGAAAATATTGCGTAAGGGATGAAGTTGTCGAACGCGCTTCTTTTTCCAGCGATTATTTCTGCAACTATTTTTGCCTCGAAAGATGCCTTGTGAGCAAGCATAACTCCGCCGATGACGTCTCCTATCGCGTGTATTCTTGAATCTGCTGTCTGGAATTTCTCATCCACTTTTATGAAACCTTTCACATCAAGTTCCACTTTGGTATTGTCTAGTTCAAGGTCCTGTGTTGATGGAACCCTACCCACTGCAACCAAAACTTTTTCAGTTTGGAATTCTTTTTTCCCTTCCGGCGTGTTCACAATTGTTTTTACCGAATTGTTTCCGGCAATCGAACTTTCTACTTTTGCGTTGCAATAAATTTCTGCACCGAATTTTTTGAGTTGCTTCGCCACCAAAGCGCTGAATTCCTCGTCAAGGAGATTAAGAATTGTCGGCAGGGCTTCCACAATGATGACATTCACGCCAAATTTTGCCATCATCTGGGAGATTTCAATGCCTATGTATCCTCCGCCGATGATTAGCAGTGAAGAAGGAAGCGTATCGAGCTCAAGCGCTTCATTTGAAGTGATTATCCGGGTGCCATCTATCTTTACACCTGTTATCTCCCGCTCCTTCGAGCCAATTGCAATTATACACTTCTTGAACTCAAGCGCGTTTATATCAAGGTGCTCGCTTTCATTACGGAGAGCAACCTTGTTTGAAGATTCGAAAAATGCATTTGCTTTAATCAGATTTATTTTATGGTGCTTCAGCAGCGTCTTTATTCCTGTGTCCAGCCCATCAACAATTTTTTGCTTCCACTGCCTTGTTTTAGAATAATCTATTCGCAGGTTGTCAAAGGTTATGCCCATTTCTTTGGCTCGATTAAATTCCTGGTAAAGTTCTGCAGCATGGATTAATGCTTTTGTCGGTATGCAGCCGTGATGTAGGCAGACTCCGCCTGTGCTTTCACGGTCTACAATTGTCACTTTTTTCCCAAGCTCTGCCAGTCTAATTGCAGCAGTGTACCCTCCCGGCCCTGCACCAATAATGGCAACATCAGTTGTTCCTATGGACTCGCCAATAACCATTATATCACGTCAACCTGCATTTTAGGGTCTGAAAGAAGCTCTATCATGAACTGCAAAAACCTTCCAGCATCTGCGCCATCAAGAATCCTGTGATCGAAAGTCAAAGATAACGGCATGAATTTCTGGGCGATTACCTTTCCTTCTGTGAGGACTAATTTCTCTTCAATTGCGCCTACCATCAGAATGGCTACGGCAGGATAGTTTATGATTCCTGCCCCTCCCTTCGCGCCGAAAGAACCAACATTAGTAATGCTGAATGCGCCTGCCGTTATGTCATTCGGGGACAATTTTTTATCCCTTGCTTTTTGAGAAAGTTCTTGAAGCGCCTTGGCCAGTTCTTTTATCGACTTTTGGTTGCAGTTTTTTATAACTGGAACAACCAGCCCGTATTCAGTATCTACAGCTATGCCTATGTCAACGGTTTTTTTCAGTATGAATTCCTGCGTAGCATCATCGACTACTGCATTGAATCTTGGGAAATTTTCAAGCGCATCAGCAGCAACCCTGATGATGTAAGCGAGGTAAGTGAGCTTTATTCCTTCTTTTTCAAGCTGTGACTTTGCGTTCTTGCGATGAGCTACAAGATTGTCTGCATTAAAATCAATTGCAACTGCAGCATGAGGTATTATGCGCCATGCAGTTTCCAAATGCTTCTTTATGGTTGCTCGAACTCCTTCAATTTTTATTCGTTCACCGTCGATGGAAAGAGGCTGCAGATTAATTGGCTGTGTCTGAGCCGTTCCCATAAGTTGATCAGCTCTAACGCCCAGTTCGCGAGCCTGCTGTCTCACAGATGGCGGCGCGCGTAATCTTGCCGCAGGCAGAGGAATATTTTTTTGCTCCTCATTTTCTTCTTTTGCTACTGCTTTCATTCCCTTGCTGCCCTGAATATCCTCGGCGGTTATCCTTCCATCAGAACCAGTGCCTTTTATTCTTGTTATATCGATACCTAAATCTCTTGCCAGCTTTCGTTCTTTTGGCAGAATTTTGATTTCTGAGTTTTGTTCAGATGTTTTTTCCTGTTGAAATTCTTTTTTTTCTGCAACGCGCGCTTGAATTGATGTTGATAAAGTGCCTTCTCCTTCAAATGTCACAAGAACCTCGCCCACTTTCACCATGTCGCCGCTTTTGAAGTGGAGCTTGATTATTTTTCCTTTTCTTGGCGAGGGAAGCTCAACTACAGACTTGTCGGTTTCTATATCGCACAATGCTTGGTCAACTTCAACGCTGCTTCCTTCTTTTACTTTCCACTCTATGAGCTTACCTTCGTGGATTCCTTCCGCTACGTCCGGCAACCTGAATTCAATTGGCATTTTTTCTCTCAAAATTTCATTAATTCTTTTAGTTTTGCTACTAGCATTTCGCTGTTTGGCCTGTAAAACGGCTCTGATTTTAGAAGCGGCACAATGATGTCTGGAGCGGCAACTCTTCCGACTGGGGCTTGAAGCGATTCCAAGCATTCCTCTTGGATAGATGCGGCTATTTCTGCGCCGAACCCGCCTGTCTTGATTGCTTCGTGGATTATTACTGCGCGTCCAGTTTTTTTCACGCTTTCAATTATTGTTTTTTTGTCCCACGGGCTTATTGAGCGCAAATCAATTATTTCGCAGGAAAAGTCAACCTGGCTTGCAGCATCCTGTGCTACTGGCACCATTCCGCCCCACGCAATAATTGTGATATCATTTCCCTTCAGCATAACGCTTGCAGTTCCTAAAGGAACTTCGTAATAATTATCCGGCACTTCCTGCCTAAATGCCCTGTAAAGTTTTGTTGGCTCGAGGAACAAAACTGGGTCTGGGTCATTTATTGCTGCCAACAATAATCCTTTAGCATCGTAAGGGTTGGATGGTATGACAACTTTCAATCCGGGAATGTGGGCGTAAATTGCTTCAAGGCTTTCGGAGTGGTGTTCTAAAGCATTTATTCCGCCACCATTAGGCGACCTGATAACTATTTGAGCAGTATAGAGTCCTCGCGACCTTGTTCGCATCCTTGATGCGTGAGATATTATTTCCTGGAATGCAGGGTAAATAAATCCTGAGAACTGCATTTCTGCTATCGGCTTAAGCCCTTTTATTGCCATTCCAACTGCTACTCCGACGATTGCTGCTTCTGCTACGGGCGTATCCATTACCCTATTGCCGAACTTTGCAAGCAGGCCGTCTGAAACTCTGAAAACTCCGCCGTCAACTCCAACATCCTCGCCGAGCATGACTACAGATTCATCTTTTTCGAAAGCAAGGAATAAGGCGTTGTTCAGGGCTTCGACCATGTTTCGTTCAGCCATTACTTAGCACCCCAGAATTTCATGAATTGCTCTTTTTGTTCCTGTAAATCTGCGGGGAGTTTTTCGTAAGTGTAGTCAAACATTTCGCCTGGATTTGGTTTCGGAGTTGCCTCGTAGGCCTGCACTGCTTCTTCAACTTTCTTTGTTGCGTCTGCAAGCATTGCTTTTTCTTGCTCTTCATTCCAAATTTCTTTTGAAATCATGTATTTTCGCAATCTTGGTATTGGGTCGCGTTTCTGCCATTCCTGCACTTCAGCCTCGCTCCTGTATTTTTTCCAGTCGTCAGCTGTTGTGTGGTTATCAAGCCTGTAGGTTAGTGCTTCGATGAACGTTGGCCCATCTCCTCTCATTGCCTTTTCAACTGCTTCCTTGACTGCTTTGTAAACTGCAAATACATCATTTCCATCAACTTGCAAGCCCTCAAAGCCATAAGCGATCGCTTTTTGCGCTAGCGTCTTTGCTGCAGTTTGCTTAGCTCTTGGGACTGAGATTGCGTATTGATTATTTTGGCAGAAGAATATTGTTGGTGTTTTGAATACGCCTGCAAAATTCATTGCCTCATGAGCTTCCCCTTCGCTTGTTGCTCCGTCTCCAAAGAATGCTATTGCTGCACCTTTTTCTTTTTTAATATTCATTGCCATGCCAAGGCCTACTGCATGGGTTAACTGGCTTCCTAAGGCTATGTTGACTGGAAGCACGTTTAAGGATGCATCAACTTTTGAGCCAGCTTCGTAGCCGCCCCAATACTTGAGAATTTGTACTAACGGTACTCCCCTTGCAACAAGGGCAGCATTTTCTCTAAATGTTGGAGTAATCCATATGTTATTTATTCCTTTAATCGCTTGAATTGCTGCTGCCTGGCTTCCTTCCTGGCCTCTTACTGAAGCGAAAGTGCCTAGTCGGCCCTGCTTCTGCAGGTTGAGCATTTTATCATTAAGGACTCTTGCTAGGTTCATATGCCAGTACATGGTTCTGGTATCATCATCGCTTATATTTGGCATAAGCTTAGAATCAACATTACCGTTCTCGTCAAGTATTGAGGTGTGCTTTATTGAGAACTCTCCTGTTTTATCTTCTGGCAATAAGCTTCACCTCTTTTTGTCTATAACTGCTGAAATGTATAGCTCTCCAGCCTTGTATGATGACCTTACTAACGGCCCTGATGCTGCGTATAAAAACCCTCTATCGTAGGCAACCTGTTCATAATATTTAAACGTTTCTAATGGGATATAACTGGCTACTGGGAGGTGTTTTTTTGACGGCTGAAGGTACTGCCCGATAGTGATGAAAGAGACTCCTTGAGCCTTAAGGTCGTCCATTGCTTTGATTACTTCATTTTCTGTTTCACCTAAGCCAACCATGATTGATGACTTTGTGTAGATGTTGCTGAATTGCTTGACTGTTGATAATACTGCTAATGATTGCTTGTAATTTGCTCTGATGTCTCTTACTTTCGGCGTTAGACGTTCAACAGTTTCAATGTTATGTGCAATGACATCAGGCTTTGCATCAACGATTTTTTTTATTAAATCTTTATTTCCCCTGAAGTCTGGAATGAGAATTTCTATTTTAAGTTCTGGAAGATTATCTTTTAGAAATGTTATGCAGTTGGCCAAGTGAGTTGCACCTTGGTCTTGCAAATCATCCCTGTCAACTGATGTTAAAACAACGTATGATAATTTCATTCTCTTTATTGATTCTAATAGTTTTTCCGGTTCTTCTTTATCTAATGGTAAAGGTTTACCGCTCGTCTTGACATAACAGAATCTGCAACCTCTTGTACAAGTATCTCCCATTAAAAGAAATGTTGCTGTTCCGCCGTTCCAGCACTCTGAGATGTTCGGGCACCTTGCTGCCTGGCAAACTGTTGCAAGCCCTTTTTCTTTTATGTCGCTTTTAATGGCTTGAAAGGTGTCAGTTTCTTGATAGCTGACTTTAATCCAGGGAGGCTTTTGAATAGATTCCATGCAATAAACAAGATAATTTATTGTTTAAAAGGGTTTGGATGATATACTCGGGGCAGAATATTGCCAAGCTGTAATTAATCGATCAATTAAAATACACTATTTATTTCAAATAAGAGTATAAATGTCGATAGAAAAACAAAGCTTTTGATTTTTTTAATATGTCTTCTTCTGCTTGATGTAAAAACGATAAAAGCGCAAGTTTTTGACTTTTAATAACTAAGTCATGTGTTAAATCTTTGAATGGCTCTTTTTCCAAGAATTTGGTCAAAATGGTTTTTTTTAAAGGAAATCGCAAAGGAATCAGTTGCAGGTTTGCCTGATTTCTTAGTAATAAACTCTACTAATGCGTTTTTTGTAGAGTCTAAGTCAAAATTAGACGGTATTAAACCAATTCAGAAAGAAATCCATGCGAGAATAAAGGAAAGAGGTTTTGATGTTGAGATTTTTTGTTTGCCTATCGACCAAATATTGATTAGTTACGGGAAGGGCAGGAGATACCATGCGGAACTAGCTTAATTGGTCAATTAAAAGACGGTTTAATTCTGAAAACAATTAAAAAGACAATAGAAAATATGAAATTTAAGGTATTAATGGCAAGTATTGCGAAAATAATGGTATTATTGATGTTGATATTATTGATAGAAGGGTGTAATCTTATTCAAAATCCGTTGAAAGCCAATAACATAAAGGGTTCATTTGCAGATAATAATCCTAACAATAATATTCAACCAATCAAACGCAGTCCAAGACAAGCTTCAGGGCAATTATCCGTTATCAAAATAGGCGACGTTCCAGAATACAAGGCAGCATGTGAGAAATTGTGCAAAAGTAACTTGAATACTAATACAGGGCTCTCTGAACGAGGTAAAGGTTATGCATTGTGGAAAGAAGATAGTACAAGTGAGTTGTTCGTGTCTTGTGCTTGTTCAAACGGAGGTTTATACACGATTTCAATATTAGATTTTGATTTGATTCCCCCTTTACTCCCTCCTCCACCCCCTGCAAAATTAGCACAAGGTTGCTCTAACAAAAATGACATTACAACGAGAGATGTTTCAAAAATTTTTAATGAAGAAATTCTAGGGGAGGCACCATTTTTTGAATTTGATTCTGCAACCGAAACACAAAATAAATATAAAATTGAAAATCGTTTTAACAAGGCTATTTTAATCAATTTTACCTTTCCGTTAATATATAAAAATCGTTATGCCACTGGTGAATCGCCCGGTAGACCATTTTCTTTGGAAATTGATGCTAACTCAAGAGAATATATAGAAATTCCACACCACCAAAGTGATTCGGAATTATCAATCAATTTGAAGACTATCGATTATATTCTATGCATTAAAAAATAAAAAATACCATAATATCATGGGCTCCAAGATTCTAATTCTCTTGCAAATGCTTTAAACTCTTCTTTTGCTTTTTCGCTTCTCCGAGCATATAAGACCTCGGGGTCTTCACCGCATTTTGTTTCAACGAATTGGCGGTTCGAATCATACACATTTACGAAACTTTTTCTGATGATGTTCTCATTTTTTATTATTTCTCCTTGTGAAACTGGAATTTTAACTATGTATGGAATATCGTTATTGAAAAGAGTGTTGAGATTATCTAGGTTATATAGGCTATTTATGCTTGGGGCTTGTTGGTCGCAATAAAAGTTATTTCTATTTTCACCTGCTAACTTGCCTTTTCTGCAAAGGACAATTTCGTATGGCGAAGTCCATGTTTGGTTGGAAAAATAAGATACAGAAAATTCAATATCATTTTTACCAGTAAATATAATGCAGTCATTATACCCGTCAATATTTTGGGGGCACCTATAATTTATTTCTTTACTTGAATCAGACCGTATTATTCCATAGCCTCTTTCGCCTATAAGTAGCGTTCCAAGTTGAGGACACCCGTTGTTTTTACCAATTTGTGAAAGTGGTGATTTGCTGAAAATATTAGAGAAGAGGTCAAAAGGGTTTGAAGGAGTTAATTTGTTTGAATTTGAAGGCAATTCTGTGTTTTTTGAAATGTCGGCAAATAAATTTTGTGTAGAAGATTGAGTTATAATAGCATAACCAATTATACCGATTATTAAAAGTACCCACCAAGGCATTCCAAAAACCGAAAATCCTTCAAAATGTCCTCCAGTTACCAATATCTTACCGATAAAAGCTATTGAGAGACCGATTATCAAAATATTTAACCATTGGTCACCGATAGGTTTCCGGTTTAAAGCCCAGCTTACAATTGCGTAAGTCACCGAGTTAATAACAAAGTAAATTAGGAAATTATTAGATGGGGAAAAAAATATTTTTTTATGATATATGGAGTTTCTTGTAATAGTTGCTATAAAAGTGACGATTAAACCGACTATTGCAATTATTACGTAAGGGTTGGTTATATCTTGCCAGTTCAATAAAAGGAAAGCAACCGCTACGCTAAAAGAATGTATCAAAACCCATTTTATAAAGTGAAAAAACGGGTGATTGAACAGCACAGATAACTTCGTACCCCCCATATTCACGACTTTAAGACTGTAATTTAAATACTTATTCTTCACATTCCATCAATATCTCATCCCTTTTATTTTTATCTAGCTTTAATTCGGCCCAGTCTTGAAGTGCATCATAACATCGCTGGCACATGGTATTTTTATGAAGTCTAAAGTGTTTATTATGCGTTGCTGCCGAAAGTCCGATGGTTAAACGACTCTGGATTAAAGTTATGCAAGCGGATAGAAGTGAAGGTTTAAGCATAAATCGGTAAGAAACCTTTATATACTTTCCAGCCCCTTTGAAGAGGGGGAGAAAGATTATGAAAAAGAGAATAGCATCTAAAAGAATATTCGAGACTAGAGACGTCTCTAAAGATTTGGCTAAAATTTTAGTTAAAAACGATAAGCTGTTGAAAGAATTAGCTAAAAATTAGGAATTCTCTTTAAACCAGTTTAAAATCTCAGGAAGGATATCCTTGTCCTCCATTCTCCTGCTAGCTATACTCTTGAAAAAATTGACATGTTTCTGATAATCTGCAGCCATTATTGAAGGAGGATGATTATTCATAGCTAAAAATAGTAATGCGATTATATATCCCGTTCTCTTATTCCCGTCAGTAAAAGCATGCGCTATGAAAAAATATTTCATAAAATAGGCAGCTTTGTGAAAAAGCCTTTCTTCAAGGGGGCCAGTGTTGCCAACTCTTATTTGAACATGAGAAATCGCATGGTCGATGTCTCCCTCTTTT
>JBBSVZ010000053.1:0-11094 GCA_038046545.1 Nanobdellota archaeon
CCTTTCACTAATTGGTGGAATAGATAATGCCCCAAAAAACATAAAAATAGATTTCGTGGGAATTTATTATTCAAGGTATGGATTGTTATATCGGATTGATATCGCAGAGATTATGGCGAAATGCGATTTAAATAAATTCATTATATGGTTCAAAAAAAGAGCAAAGCAAGAATTTAATTCTTAAAGTTTTACTTATGATTTATTTCGATACACTTTCCCCTTCACAATCGTCGCCTCAACTCTGCCAGGGAAAATTATGTCTTCGAATGGGCTCCAGCCGCACTTGGTTCTGAGCATTTCTTTTGTGATTGTTATTGGCTTGCCAAAGTTTAGGACTGTGAAAGATGCAGCATAATCTTTCTTTATGATGCCTTGATTCAATTTCAACATTTGTGATGGCTTTTTTGCGCAGGCATCAACAATTCTTTTCAAAGAAACTTTCTTGTCCTTAATCAGCCACGCAACAAACGGTCCGTAAGTATCCAGTTCAGGAACGCCTGAAGGATTTGCTGACTCTTTCTCTTCCAATGTGTGCGGGGCGTGATCGGTTGCGAGAGCATCAATCTTGCCTGACTTGAATAGTTTCAGCAAAGCATCCCTGTCTTTTTTTGGTCTTAGCGGTGGATTCATCTTAAGCAAAGGGTCTTTCTTCTTATCATTTGCAGTAAAGTAAAGATGGTGAGGGGTAACTTCACTTGTCAAGCCATATTTTCTAGAAGAAACAATCATCTTTGCTGCTGAAGATGTTGATACATGGCAGATGTGCAGCTTCACTTTGTGCTTCTTTGCCATTCTTACAATCTCGCGAACTGCCTTTATCTCTGCGCTTGCTGGCCTTGACAGCGGGTCCCATTCGATTATCTTGTGGTCCTCGCAATGAACATGTATCTGAAGGTCTTTATACAGCTCAATTTGATTTTCAAAATCCTTGGTGCTCTCAAAATAAAGGTCGCCAACACTCTTAGTAAGGTAAGCCTTGTAATTACTGACTCCTTTCACAGGCCTGCTGTCATTGTTAATCCCACAGGCAATCACAACAGGAACTTTTGATTTTTTAGCAAGCAATTGCCTGCTATTGACCTGCGCAGCTTTCAGCACAGGTTCAGGAGTGTTAGGCATTTCCATGAAAGCTGTAATGCCTCCATTTACTGCAGCCTCTCCTGCTGTCTTGAAGTCCTCTTTGTAATTCCACTCTTTGGTTCTGTCTTCCCTGCTGTGAACGTGCATGTCAACAAACCCAGGAAAAATGAGGCAGTCATCAGAAAAAGCAATGTCAGCCCTTCCTTTCTTTGAATCAACTTTTGTTATTATTCCCTTTTTGTCAAAACTTATCCTTCCTTTCTTCTTCCTTCCTTTCTCGTCAACATAAATTCCTTTGATTATCATTTTATCTCGGCATCCAGCTTTTTAATTGCATCCAGAGATGCCTTTAGCCAATCCCCTTTGCTCTCAGCGTAAATAATTCCCTTGGCGCTGTTTATCCTGCTGAGGTAAAGCTCACTTTGATTTAATGCGTTGACAACTTCCTTTACAGATCCGCCTTGCGAGCCAACACCAGGGATTAGCAGAGGGATATTTTTCCCGCTAATTATCCTTTGCGCATTCTTCAGCTGCTCAGGATAAGTCGCGCCCATGACAAACCCAGTTCCTTCAACCAACGGATTAAGAAATTTCTCCATCAGGCGCTCATAAGCAGGCATTCCATCAACCTGCAAGTCCTGAAAGTCACCAGCCCCTGGATTTGATGTCTTAGCAAGCACGTAAACACCTTTTCCTCGCTCGCAATGCTTCAGGAAAGGTTCAATGCTGTCCCTTCCAAGATAAGGATTTACAGTCACTGCATCAGCTTCCCAGAAATCAAAAACTTCCTTGGCGTAAGCCTCGGCGGTTGCGCCAATATCGCCTCTTTTTGCATCAAGGATAACAAGCATTCCACTCTCCCTTGCAATCTCGATAACTTCTTTCAACGCCCTCAATCCTTCAAAACCATACTGGGCAAAAAAAGCGTAATTCGGCTTGACAGTGTTAACTATTCCCTGCTTAGACATTCCATCAATAAGCGAGGCAAAAAAACGGACAATCCTTTCTTCGCTGTCCTGGTCTTGCACTGGAATCTTCTCTAAATCAGGGTCAAGGCCAACACAAACAATGCTGCCAGTCCTGTCAAATGCTTCTGCAAGCCTGTCAGTGTATTTCATTTTGCACCCCACATTTCAGGGTCTTCTGCCCATTCAAGTACCATTTTAGCCTGTTTTTTATCAAGAGAATTGTCCTGGAGAGCAACATCGAGAAGGATCTTTAAGTCTGTGAGCGTGATTAATTCGACCTTTGCAGATTTAAAAGTGTCAACAGATTTCTTAAGGCCGTAAGTAAAAATTGCAACACACCCATCTACAGTGGCGCCTGAATCGCGTATTGCCTGTACGACTCCAAGCGTGCTGCCTCCAGAAGAAACAAGATCTTCAATAACTACGACCTTGTTACCTTTGAAAAGAGTTCCCTCTATCTGGTTATTCTTGCCGTGATCTTTTGCAGATGCCCTAACAAAAATCATTGGAAGGTTTAATTCAGCGGAAACCCATGCAGCCCAAGGAATTCCAGCTGTTGCAACCCCTGCAATTACATCAGGCATCCAATTAGAGCGGATTACCTCGCAAAAAGCTGAAATTATTTTCTTCCTGTCGCTAACTGAAGAAATCAGAACGCGGTTATCAGTATAAATAGGGCTTTTTATTCCTGAAGCATAAATAAATGGCTTAGTCGGCCGCAGAGTGACAGCACATGCGTTAAGCAGCGTTCTTGCGATTTCCTCCTTGTCAATATTCATCCCAGGATAACACCTCTAGGTCTTTTTCTTTTTTCGTTGAGATCGCTTCTACAAAAAGCTTTGCAACTTGTAGGTTGGTTATAAGCGGAACTCCGAAGTCAACTGCAAGCCTTCTCATTGTGGCAAGATCTATTTCTTCTTTCTTGTCCTGAATGTCCTTCGGGATGTTTATTACTAAATCTATTTTCTTCCTCATTATCATTGTTGCTGGGTTCGGCTCTTTGTTGGCGCTTATCTTGTTCATCTTTTTCGCTAATATCCCGTTTCTCCTTAAGAATTCGCAAGTATGGCCAGTAGCCCACACTGTGTATCCTATTCTTGACAGCGTCCTTGCAGATTCAAGGAATGAAAATCTTTTTTCCTCTCCGCTAATGCTTAGAAGTATGTCTTTTTCAGGATATTTCATTCCAGCTGACAGCATTGATTTGAGCAGGGCTTCCTGCACGCTTCGGCCCAAAGTTGCAACTTCTCCAGTCGAGCTCATTTCTACTTTCAGAACCGGGTCAGCTCCCTTAAATCGCGTGAAAGAGAACTGGGGAACCTTGACTCCCACATAAGGAAAATCAAATGACGAGACGATTCTTTGATGCTGTTTTTTTTCGAGGCAATCTACAGCAATCTCAATGAAGTTTTGTTTTGCGACTTTTGAGACAAAAGGAAAGCTCCGAGAAGCCCTTAAATTACACTCTATCACTTTCATCTCGTTACGCTTTGCCAAAAACTGGATGTTGAAAGGGCCTGTAATGTCAAGTGCCTTAGCAATCTTCCCACTGATTTCCAAAATTTTTTTGTAAGTCTCGATGTAAATTCGTTGGGCTGGCATAACAACTGTCGCATCCCCAGAATGCACGCCAGCATTCTCTATATGCTCAGTAATTGCATAAACAACAATCCTTCCAGCCTGGGCCACAGCATCAATTTCCAGCTCCTTTGCGTTCTGAACAAATTTACTGATTACAACTGGATGCTCTTCAGAAACATCAGCCGCTGACTTGAGAAAAGACTCCAGAGTATTATCATCAAAAGCAATGTTCATCGCAGCGCCAGAAAGAACATAAGATGGCCTGACAAGTACGGGATAGCCTACTTTTCTTGCAAAGTTCACTGCCTCCTTTATGCTTTTTAGCTCGTTCCATGCAGGCTGGTCAATTCCGAGGCTGTCAAGAAGTTTTGAAAACTTGAAACGGTCTTCGGCAGCGTCTATATTTTTTGGAGAAGTCCCGAAAACCTTAAGCTTGAAATCAAGGCATTTCATCGCAAGATTGTTTGGAATCTGGCCACCGGTTGAAAGAAGTATCCCTTCAGGCATTTCTTTATTGTAAATCTCAAATACAGTCTCGAAGCTGAGCTCGTCAAAATAAAGCCTGTCACACATATCGTAGTCAGTGCTCACAGTCTCAGGATTGTAATTCACCATTATTGTCTTGTATCCTTTCTCCTGAAACCTGCGGGCAGCAGTCACACAGCACCAATCAAATTCGACAGAACTGCCTATTCGGTACACGCCAGAACCAATAACCATCGCTTTCTTTTCTTTTTTGAAGGTGACATCATCCTTGTCGCCGTTGTAAGTCATGTAAAGATAATTTGTTTTGGCTGGATACTCAGCTGCAAGGGTGTCTATCTGCCTCACCACAGGCCGAATTTTTTGCTTTAGTCGCAACTTCAGTATGGACTTCCACGGCTTTACAATAATTCTCCCAATCTGAAGGTCTGAAAATCCATTTTTCTTAAGCTCGAGCATGAACTCTCTATCAATTGCTTTTGTTTTTAGCAATCTTTTTTCCAGGCTAATGAGATTCTGCATTTTTTCAAGGAACCAAGGATCAATTCCAGTAAGCTTGTAAATCTTGCTCACAGAAAATCCTTTTTTTAATGCTTCAACAACAGCGAAAATCCTTTCATCAGTAGGAAAGCTAAGCTCTTCTTCCAAATTATCAAAATCCTGCTTGTTCCCGACAAGCCCGGCTTTGCCAACATCAATCATGCGGCAAGCCTTCTGTATCGCTTCCTCAAAAGTCCTGCCAATCGACATAACTTCTCCCACGCTTTTCATCGAGCTTCCAATGCTACGGTGCGCGCCTTTGAGCTTTTTCAAATCCCATCTCGGCATCTTGACAACAACATAGTCCAGAGCAGGCTCAAAACAAGCAGCAGTAACTTTTGTAACTTGATTTTTCAGCTCAGGCAATGTTTTTCCTAGAGCGAGTTTTGCAGCAATGTACGCGAGAGGATAACCTGTTGCTTTTGATGCCAAAGCAGAACTTCTTGAAAGCCTAGCATTAACCTCTATTACGCGATACCGCACTGATTTTGGGTCAAGAGCAAACTGAATGTTGCACTCACCGACAATTCCAAGATGCCTGATAGTTTTTATTGAAATCTCTCTCAGCAGATGGTATTCTTCATTGTTGAGAGTCTGTGAAGGAGCAACAACAATACTCTCGCCAGTGTGTATGCCGAGCGGATCAGCATTTTCCATGTTGCATACAGTGATGCAGTTGTCATCCTTGTCCCTCACAACTTCATACTCGATTTCTTTCCAGCCCGATAAGCATTCTTCAACGAGAATCTGATGTGTTTGCGAAAGTGCCTGATTTGCAATAAGCTTTAACTGTTGTTTATTCTTCACAATCCCTGAGCCAAGCCCGCCTAGCGCGAAGCCTGACCGGATCATCACGGGATAACCAATTTTATTTGCAGCTTTTATCGCATCTTTGACGTTTCTTACTGCTCTGCCGTTTGGAGTTAAAACATTAATCTCACCAAGCTTCTTCACGAAAAGTTCCCTGTCTTCAGTTTCTTCAATCGTTTTTACAGGTGTGCCAAGCACCTTAACTTTGTGTTTCCTAAGAATTCCATTCTTGCTCAATTCAAGGCCGCAATTAAGCGCTGTCTGCCCGCCGAAGCCAAGAAGAATACCTGAAGGCTTCTCTTTCTCGATAACTTTCTCAACAAAATAAGGCGTGACAGGAAGGAAATATATGCTGTGCGCAAGCTGAGGATCTGTCTGTATGGTCGCAATGTTTGGATTTATCAAGACAACTTCGTAGCCTTCTTCTTTTATGGCCTTTATTGCTTGGCTTCCTGAGTAATCAAACTCGCCAGCCTGGCCTACCTGCAGGCCACCTGAGCCTAGGATGAGGATTTTTTTCATTTTTTTGTAATCCTTTGAAAAACTAACTTTGCAGTTGGTGAAAGCTCATTTTCAGTTTTCTTTATTTCATCAATCGACATGAACTTAGCCCATTCAACCTCAGAATTATCAATTTTGTAAGGACTGTTGTAAGTGCACAAATAAACTCTAGCTGAGACATTGTTGTTATCCCCATTGAACCTGTAAGAAAACAGAAATTTTAACTCAACTCCTTTTATTCCTGATTCTTCTTCAAGCTCTCTTAGCGCAGTTTCTTCAAATCCTTCTCCACTTTGCGCCATTCCACCAAACTTGATATCAAGCAGTCCAGGATAAAGCCTTCTCGATGAATCTCGCTTGTGAACAAGGATTTCGCCTTTGGAATTTTTTACAACAACAGAAGCAGAGCGGTGCAGCAATGCATTATCTTCAATATCTTTCCTTTCAGCAACTCTTAAAACTTTGTCCTTTTCATCAATTACATCACCATATTCAGTCATGAAATGTCCCTCACGAATTTGTCAAAAAGCCAGTTAGTGTCAGTCGGACCAGGACATGCTTCCGGATGGAACTGAACTGAATAGAATGGCTTGCTCTTGTGCTTTATGCCCTCATTCGTTCCGTCGTTTGCATTAACAAACCACTGCTTCCATGTTCCCGGAAGTTTTTTTGGGTTGACAGCAAAACCATGATTCTGGCTCGTGATGTAGCATCTCTTCGTTCCAACTTCAATACAAGGCTGATTTTGGCTTCTATGACCGAACTTCAGCTTGTATGTATCAGCTCCTGCAGCTAAAGCGAGCAATTGATTCCCGAGGCAGATTCCGAAAACAGGAATATCTTTTTTCATGACAGCACGTATATTTTGTATTGTTTCAATGCACATCCTTGGGTCGCCTGGACCGTTTGACAGCATCACACCATCACATTTCAAGTCCTGGAATGGATAATCCCAAGGAACCCTTATCACACTAATTTTTCTAGCTAACAAAGAGCGAATTATGTTGTTCTTAGCGCCGCAATCAACAAGCACAACTTTTTTCTTTCCACTTTTGTACAAAATCGCTTTTTTCACAGAAACTTCAGATACCAAATTACGTTTGTTTGGATTATCAAAATTAATATCCTTGTCAATAATTATTTTTCCGAGCATAACCCCTTTGGCTCTCAATTTTTTAGTGAGTGTTCTTGTGTCTATTCCTGTAATCCCTGGAATTTCATTTTCTTTCATCCACTCTGCAAGGCTTTTTTTCGCAGCCCAGTGAGAATATTTTTCTGAATAATCAGAAACAACTATTCCAGATACATGAATCCTATCCGATTCAAATGAGCTGGATTTTTTCCCGATTGCAGGAATTCCGTAATTCCCGATTAAAGGATAAGTAAAGACAAGTATCTGGCCATTGTAGGAAGGGTCTGTCATTGATTCAGGATAACCAACCATTCCAGTATTGAAAACAACTTCACCAGCCTGAGATAAAGGCGCTCCGAAACAGCGGCCTTTCAGCATTGTGCCATCTTCCAGCACGAGCTTTGCTTCCATAATTATTTGAACACCAAATCAGTTCTTTGCAGCGTTCTTTCACAATAATGGCATCTCAGAGATAACGGCTCTTCCTTTAGAACATGAAAATTGGTCTTAGCCTGCGCATGGTTAGTTATGCATTCAGGATTAGGGCATTTCAGAATTTCTTCAATTATGTCAGGCAATTCCAACGTAGATTTCTTTATGACTTTGCCGTCTTTTATCAGGTTAAAAGTTGCCTTCGGAGCAATAATGGCGATTTTGTTTGCCTGGTCTTGCGAAATGACAGCTCCTTCAATCTTTATGAATCCCTTCTTGCCCATGCGCTTGCTAGGAAAATTTGTTCCTAAAGTCGCTGTGTAATTATGGAAAGAATCCCCCAAAATATCCATGGCCCTCAATGTTACGTCAGCTGGTATGTGGTCGATTACCGTGCCATATTCGATGGCGGGTATTTCCATGGTCTTTCTTTTTTCTATCATTTTCCAAGCACCATTGAAATCAAAGCTTTCCTCACCGGGACACCGTTATGCGCCTGCCTGAAATAAATCGCGCCTTCAAAGCCATCAACTTCGGGAGAAATCTCCCCAACCCTGGGCAACGGGTGCATAATCTTAAGATGGGGAAATGAAGATGTTAAGTCGAGGTCAATCTGGTAAACTCCTTTCAACCTCTCGTATTCGAGAAGGTCAGAAAACCTTTCTTTTTGTATTCGAGTAACATAAAGGATATTAATGTCATTTGCTACTTTCTCGATAGATTCTTCCTCTATAATTTTTATATTGAAACTCTGCAATTCTTCAATAAGGTCTTGCGGCATCCGCAGGCTTTTTGGAGAGATGAAAACAATCGGAAGCCCGAATTTTGCCAATGCAAGTGATAAAGAATGTACGGTTCTTCCATACTTCAAGTCTCCGACGAACCCAATTTTAGTTTTGCTTATGTCGCCGAGCTCCTTTTGCAATGTGTAAAGGTCGGTGAAAGTCTGCGAAGGATGCTGGTTAGAGCCATCTCCTGCATTGATTACAGGGACTGAAGCGACTTCAGCAACATATCTTGCCGCTCCTTCCTTCGGGTGTCTCACAACTATCAAATCACAGTATCCCTCAACCATCTTCACAGTATCGTGAAGAGACTCGCCCTTGACAATTGAAGATGAATTCACATCGTCGAACGAGAGAACTTTTCCTCCAAGCTGAGCCATTGATGTTTCGAAAGACAGCCGTGTTCTTGTTGATGGCTCAAAAAACA
Organism: Nanobdellota archaeon; assembly: GCA_038046545.1. Taxonomy (GTDB): domain Archaea; phylum Nanobdellota; class Nanobdellia; order Woesearchaeales; family JBBSVZ01; genus JBBSVZ01. The sequence continues at coordinate 8,740 of JBBSVZ010000053.1, forward strand.
AGGTGGCCATTACCTTTTCCTTTAAGTGGTCGCTCGTCTTGTTCTTGTCGAAGAATGAAGCGCGCTCAAGAATGAATAAAATCTCCTCCTTAGAGAAATCACGGATTGAGATAATGTCCCTGCCTTTGAAGTTCATTAAAAAAAAGAATAACGGGCAGTGTTTTTTAAATGTTGTGATTACTTATGCTGCTTTGTCCAGATTTCTTATGTATTCACCGGTCTCGTACCTTAAATGTCTAAATGTATTTAACAAAAATTTTGCATCAGAATAATTAATAACCAAATGAGCCATTTTAAAATCAGGCGAAACAGTTTCTCTGGCTTCAGAAGAAGATGAGTCGAAAGGCGTTGTAACTAACTGCCCAAATACAGAATATACACCATCATAAAGCACCTTTTTCAATCTTTCTTCTGCAGGCATTTTTGAATTTGAAAGAACAACTCCTGTTAATTGCTGCATTTCCCTTACCCTTCCTTCGGCTGTTCTTCGGTCATCAGTAACTTGCAAATACGTGGGCGAATTTTTTCCGCCAAGAATGTCATCGACTTCGCTCATTAAGCTTCCCATCATTTGTTTAAATTTACGGCCAGATAATCCCTGCTTTCTTCCCCTTGGTGAATTTAATGTAGCGGCGTATTTGCTCATTTTTGGCAGCACATCTGAAGCGATGTGTCTGCACTCGATCTCTGATGTTAAAACAAGGTCATTATAACTCTGCAACAGAGGGAAATACCACACTGGAACATCTGGAGAAGAAAACGGAATATCAAAAGGCAGCTTTATGCCAAATGGCAATTGTCTAACATTTGAGCGTGGGTCGTTGTCAATCAGAAATTGCTTGATAGTATTAGCAACATACAAGTTTTTTATCAAATTATCTATCCTATTATCCAAATCGAAAAGGTATTCGTTGTCTTGCGTATTATAGATTCTGTCATGTGCTTTGGCAATATACAAGTATGCCTTGCTTCTTTTTGATTCAATACCAACAATTTCATCTATGTCTCTGAAAAAATGCCCGCCAGTTGGTGTTATGTGGTGCTGAAGTTCTTGTAATATTGCCATATCAGGATCATCAGGATTGAGCTTTGCATATCTTTCCATTACATGAGCAACGCCGGCTTCCCGTGTTTCATTATTTTTTTTCTTCCATGATTCTGACGTATCATGAATCGGGCAGAGTTTGCTTTCAATTCTGGCAATTTTCAAAAGGCCTTTTCTGTAATTGCTATTCTTTCCTGCCCTTCGGGCGATTTTAACCAGAAAATCTGGAAGTGCATCCTCATCATACAAGCAAGCCATTACCGCCCCTCTCGCAACTCCTGCAGGATGCTCTATATAGTCTGTTTTTTTGTCCTTTCTTTTTTCACCATAATGCATCACAGTCCCAAGGACTGCCGCAGGCATCATGTTCCGTATTATTTTCTCAAGGTCTGATTCGACAAATAATCTGGTTGGGGCGCTTCTGATATCGCGGCCAATATCACGCCAAAGTCTCGTAGTATTGAGTAAATATTCTTTCCCGCTCTCTTTTTTAATTAATTCATCATATTCTTCCAAAGCTTGATGGACAGAAGGATCGGTAACATTCCTATCTATCCAACTAACAATATCCCCCACCATAGGGCATAATTTCCCCCATGAGTATAAATATCCTGCGTCATCTTTAAATATGGACGGCCTTTATCTTTTTTCATGACGGGTGTATTCAATCAATTCAAGACAATAATTTTACTCGGTTTACTCACCTCCCTGCTCTTGTTTGCAGGAAGCTTATTTGGCACTGGAGGATTAGTAATCGCATTTATTTTTGCGCTAATCATGAACTTCGGCAGCTACTGGTTCTCAGACAAGATAGTGCTCTGGATGTACAAAGCAAGAGAACTCAAGAAGAATGAGTATCCAGAAATCGTTGAGATTGTAAAAGATGTTGCACACAAGGCAGAAATTCCAATGCCTCGACTTTACGTGGTTGAGTCAGCACAGCCAAATGCATTCGCCACCGGAAGAAACGAGAATAATGCAGTCGTGGCATTCACAACAGGAATACTTACACTGCTGAATAAAGACGAACTCAAAGGGGTAATTGCTCACGAGCTTTCTCATGTAAAGAACAAAGACATTCTGATCACGACAATTGCAGCAACGATTGCAGGAGTAATTTCTTACATGGCAACAATGGCGCAGTGGTCGATGTTATTCGGCGGTGGCAGGGATGATGACAACGGACCGAATATTATCAGCCTGCTAATCATAATGATAGTCACACCATTAATCGCGACTCTTTTGCAAATGGCATTATCCCGCTCGCGCGAGTACATGGCAGACGAGTCTGGCGCGCGAACACTGAAAGA
>JBBSVZ010000054.1:0-19580 GCA_038046545.1 Nanobdellota archaeon
TTTGGGCATATTCTTCTCTTTTATTTTCTTCAAAAATTCAGTAGCGTTTCTAACATCTGCGAATAATTCGTATTGCGTGTTCGGTATAAATCTTGTTTCCCAATCCACTGCAACGTGGAAGAAATCATTACGCCCTGCACAGTCTATTTCCGTTTCATCCATGTAATACTTGCCCGAAAGCGTCGGCTTTAACTTGTCAGTAAAATTGGTTACTTTCATAGTGTATCTTCTGCACCAATCCAATATTGAAACGTGAGAAGCGTTTGCTTCCAAATGCCTTCTAAAGTGATTCCTAACCTTCCTGCTTGAGAGATTAGAAAAGTAAAGGTCTATTCCTACCGTTATCTTGGCTTCGCTATTTCTCATTCGATAGAAGCCCTCATCATTCGTAAAGTGCTTATTACATTTGAGGCATTTATACTTCTGAATAGTTCCTCTGCTTTGTGTCTTTCGAGTTCCCCATTTTATGAACTCGGAAGCCTTACAATTTTTGCACTTTATTGGAATCGTATCCATATGCTTTAGGAACCTAATCAAGTATATAAATAATTAGGAACCTAAATAATAGTTTAGGAACCTATATTTTTAGGAACCGAAATACTTATAAAGGAATAGGAACCTAAACCCCATTATGCGACTTATAAAGCAAAAAGGCAGGGATTATGGCGATAAAGAATACTTCAAATACCTCTTAGTAGTTCCCAATAAGCTATTGGAAAAGCTCGGCTGGAAAGGTGGCGAAGACCTCGACGCAGAAGTTAAAGGTGACAAGCTAATAATCAAAAAAGATGATGACTAAATCAGCATTTGCGGTGCCTACTTTCATTAAGTGGGCAGGGGGGAAAACCCAATTACTCGAACAATTTTCGGAACTCTATCCTGAAGATTTCAACAATTACCACGAAGCATTTTTAGGAAGCGGTGCAGTATTCTTTCAGATAAAACAATTATTCAAGCCAACCCGTTCATTTTTATCAGATACAAACGAAGAACTAATCAGAACCTTTGTTAGCGTTAGAGATTATCCAGAAGAACTTATTGAATTGTTGATAGAACATAAAGAAAAAGATAATAATAGAGAATATTTCAATGAGCAAAGAGAAAGATTCAATATAATGAGGCACGGCTTAGAAAAGTCCTCGATATTCATTTATCTTAACAAAACCTGCTTTAATGGTCTTTACAGAGTAAATGCAGATGGAAAGTTTAACGTTCCTTTTGGAAAATACAAGAATCCTGCAATTGTTAATGAAGAAAAAATAAGGAAGGCATCTGCATTTTTGCAGGGTGCGAACCTTTATGCTACCAGTTTTACATCAATTCTTCAACGTGCAAGAAAGAATGACTTTGTTTATTTCGACCCGCCATATTTCCCTCTCAATAAAACAGCGAATTTTACAGGATACCAAAAAGATGGCTTCTTTGAAAAAGAACAAAGACACTTAGCTGAAGTATTCGAGGCATTAGACAAGCGAGGAGTTAAAGTCATGTTAAGCAATAGCGATATGCCTTTAATAAAAGAACTATACGATGATTTTGATATCGTTAATGTCAGGGCGAGAAGGGCTATTAATTGCATAGGAACAAAGAGAGGAAAAATAAACGAGATAGTCGTCAGAAATTACTAATTTTATTTTGGTATCGGCAATCCTAAAAAGTCTAAAGGCAATTCTTCAAAAAAATAATGACAACCTACCTCTCTGATATAATTTAAGACGTCTTTGTATTCTGGCTTTTTGAACCAATCATTTAGAACATAAACATACTGAACCTTTAGGTCTGTGCCACTTAACAATTTCTTATATTGTCCGAGCTTGAAATGACATGTCTGTAGTTTTTCATCAACTGAACCTCCAACCGCTTGAAATTTCATTTCAATAATGTAAAGTGTTTTGTTAGAAAAGACCAAAGCCATATCATCAGGTAGTAGCTTTTTTGCGATTATTTCTTTCCACTTTATCTTTTGTTTATCTAATAATTTTGAATATAATTCGTATTTTTTGTATAACTGGGCTACTTCCCTGCCTTTGAAAGTCAGAACTCCATCTTTAACGGAATAACCCTTCAAAGTGTTAAAACGTTCTTTTAAGCTGATTCTACTCTCAAATTTAAGTCCAGTTAGAGTTCTGGCACCACCTTTACCCCCTTTTATCATCAAAACGGCAATAAATTAGACTTATAAATACCTTTCTAAGACCAAACGTTAACTTTACAGCTCAATTAGTTTTGAATAGATTTTATATAGTCTATAACTTCGTTCACAGAAAGAAATTTTTCTTCACCAGACACCATGTTCTTCAGCTTGACTTCATTCTTTGAAATCTCCCTTTCACCTACAATGACACAAAATGGAATTCCAAGACTATTGGCATAATCAAGCGATTTGCTAATGCCTTTCTCATAAGCTAATTCAGTATTGATGCTTGCGACCCTTAATTGTGTTGCCAAAGCCTGCGAATATTTTTCAGTATTTATAGGAATAATCAGTACTTGTGTGACTGTTCTAGCACCATGGCGCTGAATTGCATCAAAAATCCGGTCAATGCCAAAAGAAACTCCGACAGCAGGAAGCTCTCTCCCAGTTTCTGCTATGGCGCCTATCAGACCATCGTATCTTCCGCCAGAGCAGACAGCACTTTCTATTTTTGAATCCAAAAGAAAAGTTTCTACAATCATTCCAGTGTAATAAGAAAGCCCTCTTGCAAGGCTTGGCTGGAAAACAACTTTATTTTTCAGTTCAGGGAGCGAGCCAAGTATTTCGTGAACTTCCTGCAAACCTCTTTTCTCCTCAGTACCGTGAATACGCTCACGCAATACATTAAGTTTTTCAGCATTGCTTCCCGAAACATTAGTGAGTTCAAATAGCTGGTTCACCTGTTCAACACTAACACCTTTTTCTTTCAGCTCAGCTCTGACCGCTTCCTCTCCTGACTTAGCTAGCTTATCAAGAGTCAAAATGACTGTCTGCCTCTTTTCCTGAGGAATTCCTGCCTGAGACATGATGCCGTTAAGGACATGGACGCTGTTAAGTCGGATTTCAACATTAAGGCCGAGCTCACTGAATCCTTTGTCAATTACCTGAACCATCTCTGCGTCTGCAGCTTTTGATGAAGAACCTATAACGTCAATATCACATTGCATGAACTCCCTGTATCGGCCTGCAGAAACCGGGCCGTCTCTCCACACTTTGTCAATGTGATACCGTTTGAAAGGCATTTTCAGGTCAGGATGCGAAGCAACAACTCTGGCTAGGGGAACTGTAAGGTCGTATCTCAATCCTAAATTTCTCTCTCCCTGGTCGTTCAGCTTGAAAGTCTCATTCAGTATTTCTTCGCCACCTGCGTATTTTGCAGAAAGTGTTTCAAATCTTTCAAGAGCAGGAGTATCCAGTGGGCTGTAACCAAAGCTTTCGAAAGTTTTTCTCAGTTTGCCAATTAGGTTTTGCCGCTGAATCTGATCCTGCGGTAGGAAATCTCTTGTACCACGAGCATTTTGAACCATAAAACTTACTTCTCAATAAGGCTTTTTAAAATTAGCGACTAAAGAGGCAGTTTATTAACCAGTTTTGAAAGTTACTTACTTCGGTAATATTTTATTTGAGCTTTATATATTTCGAGCTTCGCTTCTTGTTCAACACTGGAAATTTGGCGTCTTGCTTTGGATATCTCTAAAAGAGATAGCAAAACAGGCGTATCTTCTCTTTTCATAAAAGCATACCTATCAGAACAATCATAGCATGAACCCAAGTGCTGCATGGCATCCTTCCATGCTATTTCATAGTCTCGTGCCGCAGGGAATTCTGACTCGAGATCATCATTGATGGGTGCAGTATCTACTTCAGCAGTGAATACTGCCTCATGCAGATTCAATACATGTAACTGACCATCATTCAAATGTTCTTCCAGCCCCATAATCAACCGCAAGACGAACTACTATTTATTACTTTCGAGTGACAAAAGAATTATAAATGATGAGAGCTTACTTAAATCATGACTAAGCGACTTGAATCTAAAATATCGCTGGAAATCCTTCTTGGCCAGATTGATGAATCTTTGCCCCAAAAAATAAGGGACAGACAATCAACCGAATATGACCCCATAGTCCTATTAAGAACAGTCTATGACCATTACCTTATGAAATTCGACGATGAAGGCCCGCAAGCTTTGGCTCACGGAGGATGGGCGCTCATAGAACTCGGAAATTACTTCGACGATATTGGCAAGCGAAACATGGCCATCCAAGCTTACCGACAAGCATACTATTCATTCACAGACCCAGAATGCAGAGGACACGAGGAAACGGGCAACCAACTACTTCAGCAGGTGCCTGAACTCGTACTTTTTCTCAGAAGAGATGAGAGATACGATAATGAAACAAAGCCGATAAACCCGAATTAGCTACTTATTTTCTTCTCCTTCACAAGCTCTCGGTGCGACTTGAAGAAGAAATAGCCAACGACTGAAAACGTCACAAGTGGGCTTATCCATTCAGGCACATCATTGCCAAATGCGTGCAGCAGCATTATCACACCGAGGAAGAATATTGAGTACATGGCCCCATTTTTCAGATACTTGTATTTTTTCACATTATCGATGTTACTCACAGTAAGCTGCCTCACCACCAGAGCGCCAATACCATTACCAATTAAAATCAGGGGGATAGAGAAAGTAAACGCAAATGCACCCAGAATGCCGTCAATCGAAAATGTGGCGTCAATGACTTCCAGATACATAATCTTGCTTAGGTCGGTCATGTTGCTGCTTTTTTGCAGAAGCTGTATCTCCGCTTGCTCCGCTTTTTCCCTGAATCCGTGAACTATAAAAAAAGCAGAAGAACCAACAGTTGCTCCAAATGCCAATAAAGGATCGATATTTATCGCGAGCCAAACAACAACGCACAAAATCAGGGAGACCACAGCAAAGAACCACACCCCTTGCCGATGGATGAACTTCTCACCGATAAGGCCATAATGTTTTGGCTCAAGGAAGAGCCAGTGGAAGAACAGGAAAACAAGGAAAAGCCCGCCTCCAATAAGCAAGATAGGCGCAGATTGCTCAATCACTTCTTTAACATGAGGGTCGTTGCTAAACGATGCAGTAAATGCTCCAACTGGGCCCAGAGAAGGGTTATTCGCCCATATTATCAGCCAGGGAAGAGCGCCCCTGACAACGAAGACAGCGATTATAATTCCCCATAACAAAAACCATCTCCTAGCCCTTTTGCTCATCGTGGAAAGGACTTCAGCATTGATAATGGCATTATCAACGCTGATTATGATCTCAAAAAGTATAAGGCCAAAAATTATGAAGATGGCGGATAAGATATCCATGTTTCCTCTGGAGTTTATTGAGAGTTTTTAAACGTTATGAGCTTTCTCCCCATTATGCCTTATGTTTGCCTCAAACTCACTGATAAACAATTATTTGCACTCCTGGCCGTGCATGTCGTAAGCTAAGCTTACGAGCATGATCGGAAATCTTCATGATTTCCGACAGGCCACGACTGCACTTCAAGCGCATTAAGGTCGTTTTACGACTAGAACGCGCAGGAGCATTTGAAGCCTGCGCGGCGTTTGAGCGCAAATTAATACTGGTAAATGGCATAGCCTTAGCAGATTCAACAAACCCAACGTTATGCATTATCATCAACCATCTCCTCTTCGGGATTGAATAAAATCGCCTTCTGGTCCTTTTTTTCCCGAAATGAGCGAGGCACGTAAACCGGTTCACGAGTAAGGGGGTTCTCGCCAGTGTAATACATGGCAGTCGAAAGAATCCCTGGTGTCGGCGTGAAAACCTGAGTGAGATTGATGAATATTCCCTGCTCTTTGCAAAATTCCTTGAGCTCTTTCATGTCTTCAATTGTGCATCCCGGATGAGCAGCGATTAAATAAGGCACCAGGTTCTTGTTTGTTCCCTGCTCATTGTTTACAATTTCGTACTCTTTCAAGAACTCAACAAATGCTTCCCTATTGGCCTTGTTCATGTGCTTCAGCACTTTGTCAGACAGATGCTCAGGTGCAATCTTAAGGCGGGTTACGAACTGCATTATCTTCCTGAAAAGGTTTTTTTGGCCGAGAATAATATCGTGCCGGATAGCAGAACGAAGTTCAAGAGAACTGCCTTCATATTTTCTATTCAGTTTCTCAACTTCTTCTAACAGAGGATAAAGGTCGTCAGAAATTACCCTGTATTTGCAGCCAACACAAATCTGGTTGCAATATTCTTTCTTGTTGTAAACAGTGATCTTTTCATTAATGATCGGCGAAAAAATTTCTTCTGCTTCACGATACAGAGCACAGTGGGAACCATACATGTTAATCGTCGGAAGCGTAAGATCATTGATTTTTTTCTCGCCTTGAATGAAGAGAGACTCGATTTCCCGAACTATACTTTCCTTGCTCCTAACAGCAACTTCCTTGCCTTGAACGAGCGGGATTATGCAGAAAGAACAGCTTCCCCAGCAGCCTCTCCCCATTATCACCGAATTCTTCAGTCCATCTGTCATTCGCGAGTTCATCTCGAAGTCCTTCGCCGAAGGGTGAATAGTTCTCATGAAAGGCAAACTGTAAATCAAGTCCATTTCTTTCTCCTGAAGCACATGCGACCGCCTGTTGTGCATGACCAGACCAAGCCCGCAAGGCTCAATAAACGCATCATCTGGAAGAAGCCAAGTAATCCTGCTCAAAAGGCTGAATTTTTTTTTGTCTGAAACGCATTCTTCAAAACTCGGAAGCTTCCTTACAGATTTTTGAATCTCTTCTTTTCCAATCCGATAAGATACTCCATCAATTGAACTCAATCCAAGTTTGTCGCGAATTTTGCTGAAAGAATGCCCTTCAAGGCCTTTCATCTTGGTCAGCAAGTTCAGTAGTGGTCGCTCAGCGTTGCCGAACAAAAGCAAGTCCGCTTTAGTGTCATTTATTATGCCCCTTCTTAGAGCATTATCCTTGTAATCAAAGTGAGTGAACCGACGAATAGTCGCCTCAACACCTCCGATTATGGTGATGCAGTCAGGAAAAAGCTGCTTCACTTTTTGCGTGTAAACCATCAGCGCCCTTTCTGGCACGCGAACATCAAGGCGCTGCCTCAGCATCGGTGTGTAATTGGCAAGCATAGAATCCAACAATCCAGAGGTGATGCAGAAAAAATAACGCGGTCTACCGCAGGCATGGAATTCTGCATCTGATTCAGGCTGGGCTATTATGCCAACTTTATATCCTTTTGAATCGAGCAGCCTCGAAAGTATTGCAACCCCACTTAACGGATGGTCGTAGTAAGGGTCACCCGTTATGAAAACTACATCAAACTCTTCAAAATCTTTGTACTTTTCTTTGCCTTCAGCAAGGTTTGTCGGTAAAAAATCCATTAAATGAGATAATGACTCGTCATTTATATAGATGCCTTATGTTATTAAAAATAAAAAAATAAAATTACTTTCTTTCAATTCCACAGCTGGTCAAACTTGTCTTTCAGTTCCTGCCATTTTTCAGATGTTTCAAGGTTGTTCTGTTTATGCGCTATTAACGCATCAACCACTAATTCGGCTGCCTTGTCGAGCTTCTGCCCTTCTTTTGCCTGCCAATGCTGTTTCATCTTTTCTTTCAGCAATTCGATTTTGGCTTTCTTGGCAGCGAAAAACATAATGTCAAGCTCGGCCCAATTTTGTTCACTTTCGGTTGCACATTCCTGTTCGCATTGCATTGTTTTTACCTCCCGTTTAGGGTGTGTCGGTTATGCGATACAAATATATAAATGTATCGGAAACCCGATATTTTGTCGTCTAGGAGCGCAGAGCTTATATAGCTAAAAGACAATCTTTGCCTACGATGAAAGAATGCTGCGATCTCAAAGGCTTTCTATCATTCCTTGTTCTAAAAATGATTAGCAAGAAAGAGTTGTCTGGCGAACAGATAAGAAAAGAAATAGAGAAAAGGAAAGGCCAAAAGCCAAGCCCTGGAACAATCTATCCTGTGCTCAAGTCGCTCAAAATCGCAGGGTTCATAGAAGAAGCAACCGAAGGCAAAAAAGAAAAGAAGTACAAGATAACTCGCAAAGGCAAAAAAGAAGTCGATATTGCCACCAAGAAATTTTGCGCACTCTTCTACGACATTGAAGAGCTAAGAAAGAACATTTAGATTAAAAGATTTTTATCAATCGAAGTTGAGTCTTTTCCCAGCCGCTTTAGGACATTTCTCACATACCGCAAATCTATACCGAACTTTTTTGCCAGTTCAACATATTCTGCTCGAAGCTGTACTGCATGTGGAGCATCCAGCCCTTTAAGCCTATTGAATACCCCCATATCTTTGACTGCGGCTCTGCCAATCATGACGCCAGCAACGCCTTTTTGTCTAAGCAATTCGACCTGCTCTCTCGTTTTTATATCCCCATTCGCTATTATCGGCTTTCCCGCGGCAATGCATTCGTCGAAAATAGAAAAGTCAGCAGGCGTGCCATATGTTTCCATACCATGTCTAGCGTGCACAACAAAAAAATCTGGATTAACAGACTTGATGAGATTCAGATATGCTTTTTTATCTTTCTCAAACTTATTCAGCCCAAGGCGCATCTTGATTGAGACCGGAAATCCAGCCTTCCTAACAATTTCAATCATTTTTGAAACCTTACTCACCCGCTTTACCATGGCGCAGCCAAGGCCAGCATGAGTTACATTGGGGCTTGGGCAGCCGAGATTGAAATTTATTCCTTCAAATCCCGGAAATGGTTTGAATTCAGCGAGAAAATTTTCAAGCTCCGCTTCATGAGCGGGGAGGATTTGGATTTGACACGGCGTATCATCAGGGAACTGCAATCTTCTCCACGCGCTTTTATTCCCTCTTGCGAGAGAAGTAACATGAACCATTTCAGTAAATGCAAGATCTGCACCATACTTGTGGCAAATGCTTCTGAAAGCCGCATCAGAAGTGTCTTCAAGCGGCGCAGCCATATATTTGAAGTTCATGTGAATAGAGGTTTGTCCGTTCTTATATACTTTATTCAGATAAGAATAAATCGTTCAACAATGAATATATACGGGGGCAGACATATAATCTGTCAAGGGATGTGAGAGAAAGTTCATAACCAAGAGAGGTGATATGGGTTATGGATAATCAATCATCATCCCAAAGTCGCTCAGAAGGCATCGAGGAAATGCCTTTAAAGATGCGAGCGCAACTCCAAGCTGGTCAACCTTGGGAAGCAATTAACCAAGAAGCACTGGCTTGAAGCGATTTAATTCTATAAATAAGTTACATTTTTAAGATGAGAAAGATAGTCTTGTTCATATGCACTATTCTTTGGATAACCTAAAAGGCGATTTGATAGCTGGCACAACTGCTGCCTTGGTTGCCCTCCCGCTCGCTCTCGCATTTGGAATAGCGTCTGGACTTGGACCTGGAGCAGGTTTACTCGGTGCGATAATCGCAGGATTTATTGCCTCTATGTTTGGCGGCACTCCTTTGCAGATAACAGGGCCTACAGCGCCAATGACTATTCTCGTTGCAACAATTGTTGCTAGCCACGGCGCAGGTATCGCTCTGCTAACGATTGCTTTCGCTGGCTTGTTTCAAATTGCATTCGGTATCCTCAAACTTGGAAAACTCATAGAATATCTGCCAAGGCCTGTCGTCTCAGGCTTTATGACCGGAATTGCCTTGCTTATCATAATTGAGCAACTCAAAAAATTCATCCCAACTGGTTATCTTGCAGTTCTTGTAATGACTTCTTGCGCACTATTCCTAATTCTATGGTCGCGCTTCTCTTTTCCAGTCCCTGGTGCAATTGTTATTGTTGTTGCTTCAATAATTTGGTCGTTTTTCATAGGCACCCCACTTACCGCAATAGGTGAAATTCCGCCAATTAATTTTGAAATATTTTTTCCTTTAAACTTTTCCTTGGAGGTCATTCTTCTACCTGCCATATCCTTGGCCGTTCTTGGCTCCATCGATACACTTCTCACGTCTGTTATTGTCGACAGAATGGCAGGAACCAGGCATTCAAGCAATAAGGAATTGATCGGGCAGGGCCTAGGAAATACTGCTGCCGGTCTGCTCGGCGGCCTTGCAGGCGCCGGTGCCACAATTAGAACCATAATCAATGTAAGATCAGGAGCATCTTCAAGACTTAGCAGCACAGTTCATTCAATTATACTTTTATTGATTGCTCTATTCTTTACATCTTTTTTTAAACATATTTATCTTGCAGTTCTTGGCGGCATACTCCTTTATGTGGGCATTACCATCATTGATTACATTGCTCTAAAAAACATCAAAAATGTTCCTTTGAGCGATGCCCTGATATTTTTTTCGACCACGGTCATGACTGTTGTTTTTAATTTAGTAGTTGCTGTAATCATCGGCGTATTAATAGCGTCCATTCTGTTTATTAAGAGAATGACCGAACTATCTTTTAAGCAAGTCAGCGTTGAGAGCCAGCTGCCACCAAGAAAGAGAGCATTTGCTGAAAAGCTGTCAAAAAAACTTGCAATCTACCAGCTTAGCGGCCCACTTTTTTTCGGCGCAGTTTCTTCATTTGAAAAGGAGCTTTCCAAAGTTTATCTTCCTGAATATATCTTGCTAAAATTGTTCGGAGTAATTTCTGTCGACGAAAGTGGAGCTTTAGCCCTCAACGATTTCATCAAGGATGCTAAGAAGAAGGGCTGCACGATACTTATTTGCGGGATTCAAGAAGAGCCAAAGAGAGTGATGGATAAATTGGGAGTTCTAAAAACCTTAGGCTACGCAAATATCTTTGATAAGCCTCTTGCGGCAATAATGTTTGTTAAAAAACGCTAAAAATCTTTTGCCGTTATTCAATTGTTATTCACAAAAACAAGAAACTTTTTATATTTTCACCAAAATTGGGCTTTGATGGGCAAAGTCTCGACTGAAACGCCAGTCTTTGAGCTGACGCTACGGAAATATGAGAAGCCAGAGTCAGTTTCAGGCAGAGAACTCGTCAAGAAAATCTGCCTCAGCCTCGGGCTGCTTCAACCTGGCGACTCAAGGGACATTATTGTGGATATTCTATATGTGCTATTAAAGCGAAGGCCAAAGGGATTCACATCCCCGGAGCTGGAAAAAGAAGTAATCAAGTTCAGAGAACAGAATAAGCTGGTGCTTCACGGCATAGCATCCTCAAATATAAGACGGCAGGTAAGACGGCTAAGGGCGCTGTTTCTCGTCGATAAGACTCAAAAAAAGTACAGAATAACAGAAGGAGAACAACTCTCTGTTTTATTTTCTGAAAAAATAAAAGGCTATCTTCTCTCATCAACACTTGCCAGGATAGATGAATATCTGGCAGCTGCCGACGCTGAGTTCTCAAAAAAACGGCTGCCTCCGTCTGCATAATTCAATAAACTTTAAATATGGGTCTATTATTGGTTGTTATGCTCCGTCGAGAAATACGGGGACAGATAACTAAAAGGAGGGATTCATAAATGGCTGAAAAAGTTGCAAAAGCAGGTGTCAAGAAGGAAAAAGGATATCTCTACTTTGTTGACAAGAAGGGCAATGTCGCACGCGCAAAGATGGCAAGAGGCGGCAGAAAGAAAGGAAAGCAAAAGATCGAAGTCGTCGCCAAGACAGGCGTCAGCAAGGCAAAGGGCTACCTTTACTTCGTTGACAGCAAAGGAGACGTTTCGCGAGCAAAGATGGCACGCGGCGGTCGAAGATAATCCTTTAAACTTATTTTTTCTTTTTTTTATTAAGTTTTATTCTTGGATATTGTTTTTAATTTTATAAAAAAAATAATTTGCGCTCAATTGCCGCGAGGGCTTAATTAATCCCTATAATCTAGTCAGCACAATCGGCTCATCATCGACGAGGACTGTGTGCTCTGCCTGCGCTACCACTTTATTTGACACTTCGACTAGTGGAGGATACGCTTCAAGAATTCCTGCATTAACGAGTTGCCTTAATGCAAAATCGACTTTTGCTTTTGGAAACTTTTGAATTAGCCAACGCCTTGAGAAAGGAAGTCTTCTGTAGGTTGATTCTATGTAAGGCAGTATTTCGCGAGAGAAAGGATCGCGAATGGGTTTTTTATCTACCTGCATAAAAACTCTCGGTGCCCCGCGCTCAGCAATCATGCCGTCTCCAGGCGTTGCGAAAGGCTCGATTGCGATTACCATCCCTTTCTTTAGCTTTGTTTTGTCGCGGCTGTCAAAATTTGGAATTGAAGGCCTTGCATGAACTTGGAATTTATCCAATCCATGCCCAGAAAGATTTCTTACAGGCTCGTAGCCATAAATCTGGATTGCATCAGCAATTACTCTTCCAATATTCCCTACCTCAACTTCAGGCTTGACCTCTTTAATTGCCCGCTCTAGCGCTTCTTTGGTCGCTTTAATCAGATCTCCGTATTTTCCAGAAAGGTCTACCGTTACAGCATTGTCTGACATGCAACCGTCGATGTGAACACCTACATCTACCTTAACTAGCTGATCTGAAAGAACAACTGTTTCATCTGGGTCTGCACATTCATGTGCTGCTGCGGCATTAAGTGAAAGCTGGGGAGGAAAAGCTGGTTTGCCCCCTAATTCTGCGATTTTCTTTTCAATAGCTTCGGTAATTTCAAGAACAGTTTTTCCCGGCTCGACAAGGTTTCTGCCGTATTCCAGAACCTGAGCAGCAAGCTTTCCTGCTTTTATCCATTTCTCAACATCTTCCATGCCAGGACTAAGGAAGCGATTATTTATAAAATATTACTATAATTCATTAGTTATGAAAGTTATCATCATCATCTTAACGATGCTTCTACTAATAGGCTGCACCCAGCAAATTACAAAAAAGCAGGAACAGCGGATAAATATTCTTTATGAGCATACGAAACTGATGATTCAGGCGAGTACTGCACAGCAGCTCGATAAAATTGGCGTTAATGCTAAGGATTTCGTGCCAGCTGTAACATCTATTCAAAAGCTTGTAATTCTTGAAAGAACAATGCGGTTGCAAGGAACAGGCGACGCTGAATCGCGTATTTCGAATGCCGAGTCTGCAATGAATCAGCTTATGATTCGCTGGAGCAAATTAGACGACTTGAAATAATCCTTTGCCCATCCCCATACTGCAGGAAAAGGGGTACTTACCGATTTTCAGAGGAATGAAATATTGCACGTTCTGCCCAAGCTGAGCTGTTGCCTGCACACCAAGAGTTGGTGCATAAATATTTCTGTAACAGCCCCTGATGTTTGGGTCGAGAGTCAGCTCAACTGGAACTCCCTTTTTCATAACTGCAGGGTAAGGCGAGTACTTTCCCGTATAAACATCAACGGTGACAAGGATTTTTTGCACTTCACCATCAGGCTTAGCAGCTAATTGCTGGAGCGTAGCACCGCTAGGTTGGATGTCAACTGATGTTGCTGAAACAAGTTTGTAGGCGCCGAAACCGATTATACCCAAAACTACAAGTGCGGCAATTACTTTGACAATCACGTCACCTTTTAGAGCGACCTCAACTTGTTCATTCTTTTTCATGAAATCACCGACCCTGTAGGGCCAAAAATCATAGTGAACAGCACAACCAAGCTCAAAACAAGCGTATATGAAAGGAACGTTAAGAGGGAAATAGGAGATTTTTCAACACCTGGCCTATCAGCGACAACGTTTTCTATAAGGAGCACCGAGAAAACCCAGAGCATCCCGAGGTTTGCAATAAAAAACCATGGCAGAAAAATCCAGAAGCCATTAGCCGCCATCATGACTGAGATCATTGGACCCATCGTGCCGCCCATAAAGCCAGACATCATCCCCTGAACAACACCCATGCTACCACAGCAGCTGCCCGCAAGGAAACCAAAAAGGACTCCAACTATCGAGCCGATTAATGCGCCGAGGAAAAAATTAGTTGTTGCGCCGATGATAAACCCAATCATCATTCCAGACTGCATTCCCAAAATCATGCCGAGCATCATGCCTGACATTTGAGTGACTGTAGTTCGGTAAGAGCGAAGATGAAATAGCTCTGCGACGATGCTAACAGATACGACTGCATTCAAAAGAAGCCAAATCGCATATTTTTTCAGCCATTCGGCATCTTTGAAAATAAAGGCAACAATGCCTTCGAGAATCAAAAGAACGATAAATGAAATGGCAACGTGGCGAAGCAAAAGCCGTTCCATGTCGCCGACATGGCTGTGCCACTTTGTTTTTTTTATCGGCTCAAGAGACGCCTTGTATCCCTTCATTTTAATTGCAGAAAGCAAAGACGAGAGGGCAACTGACTCATCGTGGGAAATTAACACCTTGTCTGACTTGAAAGAGATGTTATTAATACCTTTTATGTTAAGCGCTTTCCTCAATACTTTTTCGCAGCTCTCGCACTCGAGGTCAGGCACGTAAATTTCTGTTTCGCTCATGAGGTTTTGTAACCTTCTTTTGTTATTGCTGCCGCGAGCTTACCCCTTGGAAGATCCGAATCACAATTTACAACCCCTATCTGTTTTTGTATGTCAACTTTTATTTTAATATTACTGGCACCTAACTCTTCCAGATTGTCGTTTATTAGGATTTCGCAGCTCTTGCAATGCATCCCTTTGACCGTGAAAGTTTGTTTTACCATGTAAAGCGTTACAAAGGTTGTAATATAAAAAGGTATCGGATTCGGATTATGCCTGCTTATGATTACTTTAACCGTACAGCATCAAGATTTCTTGGCGCGACAGTCTCTATCCTGAACATCTTATGGATTGAGCTTGCGAGGTCGAGGCATCTGCTGTTCTCGCCGTGATTAACAAGTACTTTCTTAGGTCTTGGGCTGCACCTATTGACAAAACTGAGAAGCTGCTGCCTGTTGCTGTGGCCTGAAAAACCTTCAATCGTGTGGATTTCCATGTTCACTTTCATCATTTCCTGTCTTCCACCCGAACCCGGGAAATTAATTTCGCGCTCGCCTCTCTGGATTCTTCTCCCCAACGAGCCCTCTCCTTGATAAGAAACGAATACAAGAGAGTTCTTTGGATTGACAGCCAAGTGCTTAAGATATTCGACTGAAGGACCTCCTGTAAGCATTCCTGACGTAGCAACAATAATGCAAGGCCCAGTTTCCTCGATAATCTGCATCCTTTCCTTTACACTTCCAACTTCCCTGAAAACCTCGTGCAAGAAAGGATTCTGGTCTTTCTGGAAGATTTGCCGTCTCATCGCAGCATTAAGATACTCTGGATATGCTGTGTGAATAGCTGTTACATCCCAAACCATTCCGTCAATATAAACAGGAACTGGTTCGATTGAACCCTGCTTTATCAGGTTGACAATAATCATCATGATTTCCTGTGAACGTCCAACTCCAAGAGTTGGAATCAGTATTTTGCCTCCTCGAGCTACAGTTTCTTTTATGACTACGCCCATGTATTCATCAGATTCCTCTTTGCTAACAGTGACACAGTCTCTTCCCCCATATGTTGATTCTAGCATCAAAGACTCTAAACGAGGGAAGTCAGTAACAGCTGGATCCAGTAATGAAGTCTTTCCGTATTTTGAGTCAGCTGAGTAAAGCAGATTATGCAGGCCGTTGCCAATGTGAAGGTGAGTCATTGCACTCCCCAAAATATGGCCTGCGTTGTAAAACGTGATTCTAATATCTGGCGTGATGTCAGTAACTTCACCGTAATCAAGAGTTATTGTGTGCTTGACAAACTCCTTAACTTCCTCAGAAGTAAATAGGGGCTCCTTGTTCTCTCCTCTTTGAATTTTAATTGCATCCAGCATCAGCAATGCAGAAATGTCCCTTGTCGGGGGAGTGCAGTAAACCGGACCTTTAAAACCGTACTTGTAAAGGTAAGGAATGAAACCGCAGTGGTCCGTGTGCGCGTGGCTGAGGATTATAGCGTCGAGTTTCTGAATGTCGAACTCGGGAGCCTCCAGAAGGGGATAAGCAAGCTCTGAAGCGGAAGCAGCAACATTGATGCCACAATCCAGCAATACTCTCGATTCATTAGTTTGCAGCAGAATACATGATCTGCCGACTTCCCTTGCGCTTCCAAGATAGGATAGTCTCACCCAGCCTTCTTTTTTTTCCCGCACCCAGCTGTCATAAATTCTCTCTCCAACTTTGTGGAGAAATTTTCTCCTGTAATCAGAATTCTGGTAGAGAACTCCCCGAATATTTTCTATAAGAACAGAGCGTATAGCTGGAGTTCTTCTAATCAAGGGAACCCAAGAAGTTTTTTCTCTAATTTCCCTGAGAATTGAACCCTGCTTGCCGATCGCCAATCCTGGTTTTTCAGCCTCAATAACGACTTGCGAACGCTGGGGGTCAAAGATAATGCTGCCCATCCCCGCATCAGCAGGCATAATTCTTTTTATTTCATCTTCAGCCTTGCCCTGCTCACATGTGATGCTTGGATCTGGGCGAAGCTCAATTCGCTTTTTTATGTCATCAACTATTTTCCTGATGAGGCCTTCGTTATTCAAAAAAAATTCCTTGTCCTTTGTATAGAGGACAATATTTGCACCTTCGAACTGGGCGTCGCTTATTTTGTCCTCAGGAAGGCTCTTTAATATTTCTTTTATAATCTTGGACATTTGTTCTCTCTCAAACCGTGAGAATCTTTACTTTACTTTTATGTTCGTATCAAGCTGCTGCTCGAAAACCTTCTTGACGCCATCTTTCGTTATTGACATCACATCGATTCCCTGGCCAGAAGCTATGTCTCTTTGCATTGCTGCATTGACAGATTTTATAGCAAGGTCAATTCCATCCTGTACCGAAAGGGCTGTCTTGTAAAGTGTTTCCATAACTCCATAAGCAAAAACACTGCCGCTGCCTGAAGCAACAAAATCATCAATTTCAGTTACTGAGCCATCAGCAAAAAGGTCGTAAAGGTGAAATCCAGAAACGTCCTGACCACCCATCAAGAAATGTGCAATTCCAGGAATCATGGAAGGCCTTCTGACGTTGCTATACGTAAGGCCTGCTAAAAGGTTGGCAGCCTCTTTAATGGATACTTCCCTGTCGCCTCTCATTGCTTTTAATTTAAGCTCTGCCTTTATTAGTTTTGTTAATAATTGAGCATCAGAAACCATGCCTGAAATCGTAACGACTATTCTGTCATTTAGAGCGAATACTTTGTCAGCCTTCTTATTGGCAACCAAATATCCAGCGGTTGCCCTCCTGTCTGCAGCAAGAACTAAGCCGTCCTTGCACTTTATGCCTACAGTGGTTGTTCCTGTTTTCAGCGTGTTTTCTTCCATCTGATTTACCTAAGAAATCTTTATCGAGGAAGAATAGAGGGGTATATTTAAAGGTTGCGGAAATAATGGGTAAATAGAAGCTCAAACAAACACACTTCTTACAATAAAATTGCGCTCAATCGCCGCGCGGGCTTTATAACGTCCTAAAAAGTGCAGCAACAATCAATGTTAGTGTTCTTGGCTTGCGCTACCTTTATCGCTAAAAGAAGATGAAATCGGGAATTCAAGAGAATAAAAAAAATAAAAAAAGAGAAAGCTTAGTTTCTCTTTCGTCTTGCGAAGAAGATTAATGCGCCTGCACCGGCAGTTGCAAGGCCAAGTCCAATTCCTGTAAACTCAGGAATTTCAACTTCTTCCTCCTGGCAAATTGATGAGCAACCATCGTTGTCATCAGCATTTCCATCGTCGCATTGCTCACCGAGGTCTATCTGCTCATCGCCGCAAACAGGGGCAGCCTGACCGCCAGACCCGCATGACCCATAGGGGATTTCGAATGCGAGAGCTCTCCTGCTCCCGTAGCTAGCACCAAAGTTAGTGTCATACGCCTCAACGCTCCACATGACATGCTTGCCTTGACTGGCGAATGTTACAACATCACATTCAAGGTCTTCATCCCTAAATGTTGGGTCGTTACCTTGTGCTGTTGAGAAATTGAATTGCACATCAGCAGTAGAGCTCTTGTTAACAACGATAACCTGGTTGCAGCCGTTGAACCCCTCATAGAAAAGCCAGCCGCCTACAGCAATGCCGCTGTTGCCGCAGTTGCTTCCTGGAGCTTTGGCAAAGTTCCTAATTGGCGTTCCATTAAGCGATAGCTGGTAAATGTTGGTGTCAACATCCGCGCTAAGGTAAAGTGAGTCGTCCTCAGCATCGTATGCGATTCCGTCAAGAAGAGATATTCCCCCAATACCTGCTGTGAATGCAAGGCTAGAGCCTGTAACATTCTTGTTGCTATCCAGCTGAATGAAGGTAATATCACGAGGCAAGCTGTCATAACCCGCCCAAATGCCATTTCTTCCAGCATCGTACGAGAGAGCGCCTAAGCCACCCGCGATGTTATACGACGCAGTTACTGCGCCAGTTATGGGATTTGCCCGGTAAAGGTCAGGATTTGATCCATAACAGCTATACCAAAGGTTTGCCCGTCAAAAGCCAATCCGACACCGATGCCCGAAGAGCAAGGCGTGGCAAAGTTCGCAGTTGCAACGTAGTCTCCAGTTGCCGCAAAGGAAGCAGAGACTAACATTAATGCAATACAGAGATAAATCAATAGTTTTTTCATTTAATCCACCCCGAACTATGAATGAATTGGTAATATCCAGGGGGTATTTAAAGCTTATTGAGAGATCAAGGGATTGGTTAAAATTTGATTTTAACGTCCTGTTTTTCTGCTTCCGTTACTTTGAACATCTCGAAGCTTTCCGTGAAGCCGAAGCTTCTTGCGAAAATCATGTCAGGAAAGGACTGTATTCTGATATTATAGGTGTTTACGCTGTCGTTGTAGAACTCTCTCCTGTCGGCAAGTTCGTTTTCAAGGCCGCTAATCCTGCCTTGCAATTGTATGAAGTTCTCGTTGGCCTTGAGGTTCGGATAATTTTCTGCAACTGCGAATATTGATTTCAACGCCCCAGTTATCATGTTGTCTGCACTTGCCTTCGCGCTCATTGTTTTCGCGCTCATGATGGCAGTCCTCGCCTTTGTAAGGTCTGTGAGCAAGGTCTTTTCGTGCTTCATATAGCCTTTAACAGATTCAACAAGCTTAGGAAGCTCATCACTTCTTTGCTTCAACAAGACCTCTATGTTGGCCCATGACTTTTTTATGTTATTCTTTAGAGTGACTAGACCGTTGTAGATGGAAACCAAATATCCAATTACAACCAAAGCTATCAAAATGATAGCTACAAGGATTATTAACGCTATTCCCAGTACCATAAATTAACAAAAATCAATTTCAATATATAAATATTAAGTGTAACGCCTGAATGATTAAAGAATTCCAAATTCTAAGAAAATGAAGAAAAGACCGAACAAGATGAGTGCGCCTCCGCCCACTATAGAACCGTAGGACTTCCATCTCAGGGCTGAAAGCAGTTTCTTTTCAGGCTGATCAGAAATGTAAAAAAAGCCTTTTCCATTCTGGATCATGATATCTGCTTCATTGCTGCTGGCAGAACCATCCTCGACAAAAGGGTTATCTCCGGCAAATCCCATGACATAGACTGAATCATTCGGCGCAAGATAGGCTTCCCTGTAGCGCATCTTCTTGTTTATCCCAAATAAGCCTTCAAAGCCAACACCCTGGGACTTGAGGAACTTTTTCATAAGGTCTGACGGATCGTTGCCCATTCCCGATTCTCTCGTGAAATCAATCGGGATGTCAATT
>JBBSVZ010000055.1:0-4580 GCA_038046545.1 Nanobdellota archaeon
ACTGGGAAAGGAATTGAAAAAGGCAATATTGAGAAATTATTCGAGAAATTCTATCAAGTTGATGATTACATGACACGTACACATCGCGGCACTGGATTGGGATTGACCATCGTGAAAAGATTAGTCGAGCTGCACAAGGGCACAATTTCTGTCGAATCGCAAATCGGTCAGGGAAGCAAGTTCACAGTAATTTTGCCAATTGAACCGTCAAAAGCCTGACTTATCAAGTAATACATTAAAATTAATTTCGGAGGGTAAATAACAGTGAAAAAAAAGAGTAATCTAAAGTTGTTGTTTTTGATATTTTTAGTTGCTTTGCTCCTCAGGATAACCTTTTTTGACACATCCTATTTCTTTTGGGACGAAACTGTTTACATAATGAATTCTCAGTTTATCGTCGAAGGAAAAGCACCATACGTCCAGGTGTATGACAGGCCAATCCTTCTTCCGCTCTTGATTGCCCCATTCTATAAGTCTGAAATTCTGCTGAGAAGTTCTATGATTTTTCTTAATTCGCTGATGGTTTTTGCGGTTTACTTTTTAGGGAGAAACTTCAATGAGAAGACGGGGCTTATTTCAGCGTTTATAATTGCAATTTTTCCTTTTCATATCATGGCAAGCAGATGGGTGATGACTGATTCGTTAGCGGCTCTTCTTATTTGCATGTCCCTTGCATTATATTTAAGTGGAATAAAAAAGAATTCTTTTTTACTTTATGGATTGGGAGGTTTATTTCTTGGGCTCTCCATTCTGATGAAATTCACCAGTGTTCTTGTAATAGGGGTTTTAGTTGTTCTTTTTTTCTTATTCAAGTTGGATTTTAAGAAAATCGTATTTTCTTTCCTTTGTGCTTTATTATCAGTGTTGCCTTTCATGATTTTTAGCAAACAATATTTCGGTGGTTATTTTTTCATAATTATTAAAGCAATAAATGCTGTTGTTTTGTACGATCCGATAAACTTCATTGTTGTTATCTTCAATATTTTTTTGTTTTTTGGTTTTATTATTTTCTTTGCTTTAATAAACAAAAGCAAAAATAGAAAGCTGAATTATTTAATGTTGTTTTGGCTGGCTCTTGGTCTGGGGTATTTTCCATTATTGTCTCAGAGGGGAATCGCAAAGCCTGAAGGGATAGAATGGGAAATGCAAAGATTTTTGTTTCCGGCTTTAGTTCCTGCTGTCATCCTTGCCTCGTCTTTTTTATCAAGAATGGAGAGAAAAAAGGCTTACATTTGCTTTTTCTTTATTTTGCTGTCATTCATTCCAATGTACAAAATAGCTTACATTCCAATGATAGGATTTGAAAACGGATTGAGGGAAGTATCGAAAGAAATAGGTATTTATGCAAGCGAAAATCTTGAAACAGACGCGCAAATACTTGCAACGAAGAACTATCCTTCTATTGCATATTACAGCGGCAAAAAAACAAGCAATAAAATTGAAGAATTGGACAAGACCAAAAAAATATATGTTATGATAATTGAGAAAAACAGCGAAAAAATCAACAATAATGCTCTTTATTATTTAGAAAGAAATGGATATAGAGCCACGATTAGTGTTTATCGTGCTGATGTATGATTGAATCATTCAGGCAAAACTTTATAACCGAAAAGGGTTGCCTTTCGTTAATGGAATACGACGTAGCGATAATAGGGGGAGGTGTTGCAGGGCTGGGTGCAGCAATTTACTCCGGAAGGTTCAACCTTAAAGTTGCTATATTCGCAGAAACTATGGGCGGTACTATCATTCTGACAGACGTTGTTGAGAACTATCCTGGATTCAAAAGAATAACTGGATTCGACCTTGCTGAAGAGCTGAAGAAGCACATGGCAGATTACAAAGTTGATGTTTTTGAGGAAAGAGTGAGCGATGTAAGGAAATCAGGAAAGCACTTTGAGATTCAGTCAAGCGAGCGCACAATTAAGTCTAAAACAGTTATTTTTGCAACAGGCACAAAGTTCAAGAAGCTTAATGTTTCTGGTGAAGAGGAATACACAAACAAAGGAGTCCATTACTGCGC
This sequence comes from Nanobdellota archaeon, assembly GCA_038046545.1. Taxonomy (GTDB): domain Archaea; phylum Nanobdellota; class Nanobdellia; order Woesearchaeales; family JBBSVZ01; genus JBBSVZ01. Next base: position 2,021 of record JBBSVZ010000055.1, read on the forward strand.
TCTGTGTGATGGTGCTTTTTTCAAGGGCAAATTAATGGCAGTAGTAGGCGGGTCAGATAGTGCTGCAAAAGAAGCTCTGCTGCTTACTCAATGGGCTGAGAAAGTTTACATCATTTATCGCGGAGACAAAATACATCCTGAGCCAATTAACATGACTAGAGTTGAGAAAAACAACAAAATAGAAATGATCAACAATACAAACATCAAGGAAATTAAGGGGGATGGAAAGAAGGTGTCGAGCGCTCTTCTTGACAAGGATTACAACGGCTCGAAAGAGTTTAAAGTTGATGCAATATTTGTTGCGATTGGCCACAACATACTTTCTGAGCTTCCTGCAAAGTTAGGAGTGAAATTAAACGAGAAAAAAGAAGTCATAATTGACAGGAACGCAAAGACAAACATTCCTGGAGTCTACGCTTGCGGGGATTTGGTCGACACAGAGTTTAAGCAGGCGATAACAGGAGTTGCCGAAGGAGTTCTGGCGAGCTATTCGGCTTACCAATATTTATCGAATGAAAATATTTAGTTTTTATTAATTAATAATAAACGCTCAATAGGCGCACAGCCTTGATTAGTCAAGCCTGTCCGGCGATTGAGGACAATTTATTTATTATTTTACAAAACAACAATGTAAAAAATAAGACTTTACTCTTCCGTAAAGTCCTCTATCGTGCTCTTGAATTCTTCTTCTGACTTTATTATGCCGCGATTTATCAGGTATTCGCGCGCAAGTATCCAGAAAAATAGTCCTAGCGATTTCTTTCCTTTATTGTTCAGCGGAACAACAATATCGATGTTGTTGCTCTGGTTGTTAGTGTCGCAGAGAGCTACTACAGGAATGCCAACTATTATTGCATCGGCAACAGTGTTCCTGTCCGGCCATGCGTCCGTTACAAGTATGACTTTTGCTTCTGTGAAAGTTGTAAGCGAGGAATTAGTCAGTATTCCAGGAGGATATCGGCCTGCGAATGTTCTTATTCCTGTTACTTTTGTAAGCATATTTACGGATTTCCAGCCGTTTTCTCTTCGTGAGGCAACAATTATGTCTTCTGGAGCATATTGGGAAAGGAATTTAGTTGCTATTCTGATTCTCTCATCTATCTTTTGCAAGTTAAGAACTGAAAGTCCGTCAGGCCTTGTCTTGTAAATAAAAGACTCCATGTACTTAGTCTTGAACTTCGTTCCTATGTGTATACCTGCTTTAAGGTATAAGTCCTGGGCTACCAAAAATTTTTGTTCCATTTTGCTCCTAAGCCCTGCAGAATTGCGCTTTTATTGCCCGCGCTTGGTGCACAATGCTTGTGCAAGGCTATGCCTCTTGGGAGTTGAGTAGCATTTTTAAAGGTTGCGTCCTTATTGCCCAGAATGAAAAAGGGGTTGATTGTACTTTTGCTACTGGTGGCTGCCTGTACATATGTTGAGAAGCCTGCTTACCAGCTGCTTTTCTCAGTTCAAGAAACTGGAAAGAGTGTTGATGGCAATGTTTACATTAATGGCAACTTTATTGGAAGGACTAGAGATGGAGGACTTGGAGTTCTTCTTTCGAACATGAGCGAAGGCTCATTGAATTTTGCCGGATATTATCAAGGAAGGCCTTTCAATTATTCGTACAGCATAAGTACTGATAATCTTAACTCAAGGAAGCTTTCTTTCAGTGTAGAACAATCAACGCTTGAGAGCTTCGCTATGATTTTCTTGATTAACGGCTCAAAAGAACAGCTCGAAGGGACAGTTTCTTTGAACGATATTGAATTGGGAAATACAAATAACGGAAAAATTATTGTTCCATTCAAAGATATTAGAGAAGGAAAGATTGCAATCATTGGAGCATACAGAGGTAAGCCTTTTGAATTCAAATTTTTACTAAGCGAGTCGGATATAAAAAACGCTGCAATGACCTTTGTTGTTTCGCCCGACGATCTTGATAATGAGCTTTTTGATGCGAGTGAAATTGACCGTTTTATGATTGAGCAGGAAATCGTTAAGCTTGTGAATGTTGAGAGGAAAAAATTAGGGACAACGGCTCTAAAGTGGAATTCCAAAGCAGCGGATGTTGCCTATTCTCACAGCCTTGACATGGCAACGAGAGATTACTTCGCACATGCAAGCCCGGAGGGTTTTAATGTTGGGGAAAGGCTAAAAAAAACTTCTGTGTTTTACAGTATTGCTGCTGAGGATCTTTCCTTTTTTGATAATGTCAGACCTGATACTAATATTAGCAAGAAATCTGTGGAGGGCTGGATGAATAGCCCTGGCCACAGGGCTCCAATTGTTGATTCTGACGGTCTTTTTTCTGATGCAGGCGCAGGGGTTGCGTGTGTGCAAAAAACCTGCTATGTTACCCTTGTTTTTGTCGGAAATGAGAGGAGTATTGATGCAACTCTTCCTCCAGGTTACCTGAGTTTTTATTATCTTTACGACCCTAATTTTGGCTTTGATATTCCCGTGCCTCTGAGGCTAACTGTCAAGTCAACTAGTCCTGTATCGGTCTACGTAGTTTCTGGAAGGAACCAATATGACCAACTGCTGAAAGGCCAAGGTACTGATTATCTGGAAAAAT
>JBBSVZ010000056.1:0-1157 GCA_038046545.1 Nanobdellota archaeon
ATCGATCCTGAAACATTCCTATCTGTTGTTGATCAAGAAACATTGAGGCAAATACAAGTAGATGACCTCTTCAATGCAATGAATCATACAAAAACAGCAGCTGGAGCAGCCACTTTGTACAGGTCCTTAATAAGGCCCTTGACTTCATTGGAATTAATAGCAGCCAAGCAAGAATCTTTGCAGGAGCTAGGAAGCAATGACAGATTAAGAAATGGCTTAATCGATTTCTTTGAAGAATTAAAAAAAGGAAGATTAGAAATAGGTTGGGAAAAATCTCTTAATGGCGAAGAAGTGCTTTTCGATTTCCTTAGCCAACAAGATGGAGACGGCTTAATGTATGAAAGGTTTGCTGAGGCAAGGCAAACCGGAGTAAGGCTTGCGAATGCTTCGCAACAAATACCCCGACCAGAAACAAGATATTTGAAAACATTGGTAGATGCTGTGCAAAATTTTGACGGAACAAAAAATTACAGATTAGTCAGAGGGCCGATATATTACTTGAGATTCACTGGCGGAGATCTTGGAAGTTCCGAAGATATAAGCTTGTTTACGCCTAGATGGAAATTTGTTTCTGGTTATGACAAATTCTTTACTAGCACAAAATTGGCAGTCGTTGCTGCTAGCACAGTATTTTTAGGCATTGGGACAAGGTATATTCCAGTAAATTGGTTATCACAGATGCTTTTATTAGCTTCTATGGGTAATGTATTAGTACAAATGTGTTTCCAAGTTAAAAAAGATAGCATAGATTGGAATAAAATTATCAGGCCTGTTCAAAGAAGCCTTTGGATAAATAAGGATTTTGGATTGGCTATAGATTCTATTGGCAAACTTGATGAATTAGTTTCATTTTATGAATATGGAAAAGCAATGCCAGTTCCAATGACATTGCCGAGGGTAACGGAATCGGATCAACATTATTTTAGGGCCAGATATATCTCCAACCCTATCTTAGCCAAAGATAATCCATCTTATGTGCTTAATGATGTAGGATTAGACGGCTGCAAACTAACTTTTGTCACAGGCCCAAACAGCGGAGGCAAAACCGCGCTCTGTAAAACCATTGCTCAAATGCAATTAATGGCTCAGATAGGAAGTTATGTTCCTGCTACCCAAGCTGAAATGTCTGTAGCAGATAGAATATTTTACCAGTATTA
>JBBSVZ010000057.1:0-10430 GCA_038046545.1 Nanobdellota archaeon
ACAAGCAGCGCTTGAACCAGAACAAGTCTCAGCAACATCACACAAACCAGCAGAACCACGACACGAAGTACCAGCACTCACATATGTGCAACTCGCTGTACAACACCCGCCGCCAGTTGGACCAGCATCACATTGCTCAGTGCCTTCTCTGACGCTGTTTCCGCAAGATTGGCAAGCGGAACCTGAATTTTGAGTATTCTTATCCACCCAGATGTTAGCAGTGGCCGAATTTGAAGTCGTCACCCTGAAATCATAATTTGTGGAAGCAGACAATCCGCCTGTAGTTGGAACAGACTTTGTAGTTGCTGTTGTTGATCCAGATGAAGTGTAAGTACCACTTGAAGAAAGTTTATACCATTGATAATAAGTAGGAGAACCCGGAGCAGCAACCCATGAAAGATCTGCTTTTTTATCGCTTCCCGAACAACTAAAACTGACAGTCAAATCTTTGACAGTCAGAATATCCCAGTCACCAGCCTCGCCAGAATCAGCAGTATCCCCGTCTTTGTTGGCGTCAATGCAACCGTAATACCAATAATCGCCGGTGGGAGATGGAGCAGTAAATGCATTAAGAGCAGAAGTGCAAGCCCCAGCACTATTTAGCACGCAAGTGCTGAATTGTGTTCCAGTACATGAGTCTTTTTTAATATAAAGAGTTCTACCGCTACATGCCTTCAATATTCCAGAAACACTAGGTGTGGTTGATCCTGAAGGATAAACCGATGTCGGACTCAAACTAAAAGCCATGCCTGAAGCTGTGCATCTATTGATACCGAAATACGGGTTTATTTGGGCCCCCGCAGTTCCAGTTACCGTTAATGACTTATCAGAATTTACTGTATATGTAGGATCACTTGTATCCGGTTTCCAAACTGAAACCACGCTGTAATCTGCAGGGAGACCCGCTACGTTAATCAACCAGGTTCCCGGTGCCAAACTCATGGATGCAGTGTAAGGATCCGGATTGCAATTTGTTAACGGACTCGTAAATGCTCCGCCACCTCCAGACCTTGCACCATCAACACTTGGATTAGAAGATAAAGGGATGCCATTACACAAAGCAGGAGATGTGGTAGATTCAATATACATTTCATCCCCCACCTGATACCAACCATCACCATTCCCATCATATCTCACCCCATCTTCATCATTATCCAGCCAGATTCGAGAAAGGATATCAATCGTTGTAGGAGGAGGAGGACTTACTATCAATGTCCCTATATAATCATTATTTCCCCCACAACAACTATTTCTTGCTCCGGTTATACAATGAATTGGGTAAGTGCCAAGAGTTGACGGGGCTGTGCAAGAGAACATAGCTGCATTGTCTCCTGCAAATCCAGTATAACTACAGGACATACCAGTAACAGGCGCGGGATCTATACAGGGGGGTCTAGCAGATCCATAATTGCAGGTCATTGTAAAAGATCCACCCGGATTTACAGTTACATCCGATCCTTGTATAAACCCATTCATTGAACCGCCAAAAAAACTGAAACTATTGCAAGTTGGAGGAGGAGGAGGAGGAGGGGCGCATGCAGCAGCAGACCATTGAACGTACCCAGAGCCATCTCCAGGTTCGCGCGGGAGACCGCCACCCCAACAAGCCGCTGACTTTGTCCCGTCCGCATTATTAACATTAGGCCATGCCGACTGAACAGTTGCGCCGTTACAGCAAAACTTGTAAAATCCACCATAACCACAGCCACTTGCAGAGCAGTAACCAGATCTCAATTGAGTGCCACCGATTTCACCTGGAAATGCTCTATCACCAGAACTACATGCGGCAGAATTTCCATACCAACAACCTCCAGCATTATCACAAACACCAACTGGATTATAATAACATATCCAGTTGGTTCGATCCAGATATTTGTCGGTTGGAGGTGTAGAACATGCATTCGTAACTATGCACCTAACCAATTGGTAAAAACTGGCAGAAGCAATTGTAACAGAAATTGATAATATTAAGAATGTAAGAATAACAAGAAACAATGATTTAATCTTAGTATTCATTTTCCTTACCGGCTAAATTACTCAATTAAATGAGAATATAAAAACATAACTTACTACGAATGAGTAATTAAATAATTCAAGAAATCTAAATTTACTTAAAACTATTTATTTAGACAACCCGTAAATTCAGGTGAAGAAATCATACCTGCTACAGGATCCTGTAAATAGACCATATACAATTGTAAATTTTGACTAGCTAATTGACCTCCGAGTATCCCCTCTACAACTTGACCAATAATTTCTCCTCTCGAAACTGTTGTCATATTAGGATTTAAAATACCACTTGCGGCAAAAAACTGAACAGCCCCCCCGGAATTAAGAGTATAAATAAAGTTATCGTTAATAGGATTCAAATTACTTGAAGTCAATGTACCCGATTCAGCAGGAAATAAAATATCCGTTCCTACGGGAAGACCAGAATAAAGAGTAGCAGGTCCTTGAGCTGGATCAACTATCGGTTCAACCCCACTCTCACAGCTCGTCAAATAAGTCAAATCACTTGGCCCTAATGTCGCCGGATCAACTTCATTAGCATATTTAATAGGTGTTGGAGATTGTGTTGGCTCAGCTGTCGGCACGGGTGTTGCTGAGTAAGATGATGCGGCTGGTGTTGGCTTCGCTGTAGCAACTGGAGTATTTAAAGAATTTTGAGTCGGCTCGCTTGAATTGCTTCCGCCGCAGGCATAACCAAGAACAGTAAGTATTGCTGCTCCTGAGAACAATGCAACTTTCTGGCCGAGGCCCATCTTTCTGCTTTCGTTTTCAACGATGTGTGTGAGGCTCATGAAATGCAGAAAAACATTTTAGTATTTAAACCTTTCCATTATCACTATCAATAAGTGGTGAATACATACATAACCTGCTTCGTTTATTGTAGGTTGCCAGTACAATCGCAACCCTATTGAAATCTCCATCATTTTGGAAATATAATCTTTTCATTTATAAATAAATGACTTATTTCCAATTTTTTGTAAATAAATACATTTTAACACACGATAAATTTATATATTTGCACTATTTCGGAAATAATATGTTCATAGAAAACATAGTAGGCTCAAAGGCAAAAGTGAAGATACTGAGAGTTTTGACAGAAACAAGAACTGCCTACAGCTTGAAAAGCCTCAGGGATGAAACAGAGCTAAGCCTGAGCATAGCCCACAAAGCTGCTGAAGAATTGACGGAAGAAAGAATATTGACCAGAATCAAGGGAACACGAAAAGAAAAACTGTATAAGCTTAATTCAGGCAGCCCTTATGCTGCTGCCTTATTTGATCTATTCAAGGTTGAGAAGACAAGACAAAGAAAGGAAGTGATTCTTTCACACACTTGGAGCATTTTGGAGCACGCAGTTTCAAAAATCAAGCATAAATCAGATGCGATAATACTTTTTGGCAGCCAGGCCAGAGGAGATGCAACGCTAAGCAGCGACATAGACCTGCTGGCGTTAACGAAAAATTCAAAAGAAAAGCTTTTGGAAACGGCAGGAGAATTAAAAACGAATAACAAGATAAACCTAATGGTACTGAGCTTTGAAGCGTTCAATGAAGAAATCAAAAACAATACGCTGTTTTACAGAAATATAAAAAAAGACGGCGTAATACTGCTCCTAAACAAAAGAATTAAAAAAGAGTTGGCCAAGTTTCTTGAAGATATAAACTACAGGGAGACGGAAAATGGACAAGGAAGTTGAGGAAAAATGCCTGGCAAAAAGGACTGTTACTATAGAGCCAAGCGCCAGCAGAATATCCAAGAAAGAGATAAGAAACTCATTAGCAGCGCAGCATAAAAACAATTCCGAATATTTTCTTGAATGCGCAAAGAACATATCAAAAAGCTCGACACCTCTGGCTGCTGTTCTAATCGCACATTTTGCGATGGAACATAAAGCCAACCAACTGCTCGCCCAGCTTGGTTATAAAGTGGAGAGCCACGTTTGCACACAAATATTCCTGAGCAGAATAGCGGGAAGAAAAGACCTGGCAAAAAACCTCAGCGACATCTTTACATCAAGACAAAGCATAGGTTACAGGATGAATCTCAAGATGAGCGAAGAAAACAAGAAAGAAGCAGAAAAAATCCTGAATGAAACCGTGATCCCCTTCTTTGAAGAAATCGAAAAACTTCTAAAAGAGACAGAATGAATCGTTTAAAACCTGGCAAAAAATAACATATTCTAGCACATCAATAAGTGGTGAATTCAATAACCAGTACTTTCACAGTGAGTACTAACCACCAATGAGAACATTTATATAATAATACTAACTACTAATTAGTATGATTACAAAGGATGCCATGAGGCAGGTCGTCATTGTCCAAAAAAAGAGCATCACAGCCAAAGACGAAACAGTAAAAAGAGAGCTGCTGGATGACATACTTCGCTGGTTTGATGATGAAAGGATAATAATCCTGACAGGGATAAGAAGATGCGGAAAGTCAACGTTATTGAAGCAGATAATGCAAAACAAGACAGGCTGGTGCTACATCAACTTCGAAGACGAAAGGCTCTTGGGCTTCAGTGCCAATGATTTCGAGAACCTGAATGAGGTACTAACAGAATTTTACGGGCCATCAAAAATCTATTTTTTTGACGAAATACAGAACGTGGAAATGTTCGAGACATTTGTAAGAAGGCTGCAGGACCAAAAGAAAAAAGTGGTGATGACTGGTTCAAACGCCTCACTGCTGAGCAAAGAGCTCGGGACGAGGCTTACAGGAAGATACAAACTGTTCGAAGTCTATCCTTTTTCCTTTCGGGAATTTCTCACCTTCAAAAAAATAAGCGTAGAAAAAGATGACTTTTACGTTACAGAAAAGAAAGTGAAGCTGCTCAAACTATTTGAAGAATACCTCAACTCAGGCGGGTTCCCGGAATATCTCAAAAATAACGACGACGAATACATAAAAACAGTTTTTGACAACATATTATACCGAGACATAATAACAAGATACGCCATCAAAAAAGAAAGAACTTTCAAAGAACTTGTCAACCTGTTAGCCACAACCACCTCTTCACGATTCACATATAATTCCTTAAAAGAATCTCTCGGCCTTGCAAATGCCATAACGGTGAAAGAATACATTTCTTACCTGAATAATTCGTACCTTTTCTACGAATTGCTTAGGTTCTCCCATTCCCTGAAAAAACAGCTGAACTCACCCAGAAAGATATACACAATCGATTCGGCCATCAGCAGGATTTGCGGGTTGAATTTTTCGAAGAACAAAGGAAGAATCCTGGAGAACCTAGTATTTATAGAATTGAAACGAAAAAAGGCGGAAACATATTATTACTCTGAAAAAACAGAATGCGATTTCGTAATAAAATCAGGGTCAGGGATAAGCCTCGCGATACAGGTCTGCTACGAGCTTAATGATGAGAACAGGGAAAGAGAACTGAGCGGATTAAATGATGCAATGGAGAAATTCAAGTTACCTGAAGGACTAATACTCACACTTGAGCAAACAGAAGAGATAATGTACAAAGGAAAAAAGATACGCGTATTGCCCGTGTCCAGATGGATTCTCGAGTAGTAATCAGACCAAACAGATTAACCCGGATAAAGCTGCATTTCCAACATTTCGATAAGTGGTGAAAATTGTAAACTGAAAAACGGAAGTTTTTTTATATACTATTAACTTTTAGTTAATAATTATTAACAAAATGGAAACAGCTAACAACGAGCAAAAAATCCTTATTGCCTTGCTAAAGAGCGTGAACAAGAGCCAGACAGTAACCTCAATAGCTCAAGAATTGCAGATATCGAGAGTTGGAGCTTGGAAACTGCTAAAAAGATTGGAAGCAGAAAATATCCTGCTTCTTGCGCCTATCGGCTCAGGAAAAACAAATGCATTCACAATATCGCTAAACTGGGATAACAGCCTGACTCAAAAGCACTTGGAGCTTGCTCTTTGCATTGAAGCTGAAAAACAGCAAAGATGGAAGGATTCTTTTGCCAGCTTAGGAAAAAGCGCAGACTTCATGGTTCTTTACGGAAGCATAACCCACTCACCCAAGGAAGCCAATGACATCGACATACTCGTAGTTGCACCTGTGAAACAGCACGCAGATATAGATAAAAAAATGCTAACAGTTCAAAAAACACAACTGAAAAAAATACATGGGATAATATTCACAGAAACAGAGCTGAAGCTGGAACTATTGAAACCAAATTCTGCCTTTGTGGATGCCTTAACGAAAGGAATTGTGCTGGCAGGCCAGGAAAATTTTATAAAATTCGTGAAGAGTTTGCACACCATATGAGTCAAGACGAAGTTAAGGAATGCTTCAAAAACGCCATCAAAGACGAACAGAAAGGAATGAAGCACAAAGGCCTGCTCATAACCAAGCCCGACGAGAAAAAAGCAAAATAATACCTGACAAAAGCAAAAATGAACCTTGAGTTCTGTGAACTTTTAATGCAAAAACGCTTAGATTACAAAATTCCTGAAGAATGGTTTTACACGCTTTATTATTGTGCTTTGGCAATTCTCGCAAAATTCGGAGTAGAAACAAGAAGCCAGCGATGCACAGCAGCATTCCTGCACTACGTCAAAGACAAAGGCATTATTGAATATGATGATGAGCTCATCGACCGCATTACAGTATACAGAGGAAAAGAAGAAAAGTCAGACGTCGATGAACGAGAAACCGCCCGTTACAGCTCAAGCACAAAAAGCGAGGCAGTATCCAGCCAGTATGAGCACATGGCAAAAATATGCAAAAAAGCAATAAGCCAGAGCGAAGACATAATTTATTCTGATAAAAAACTTGAGATACCTGAAGAATTGAGAGTATAACCCATCGTTAAGAAACAGATATTTCTTCAGAAAACAAACCGAAATTTTGGTTTGTATGCACAAATATTGTGGGTTCATTTGACCAATAGATGAATTATACAAAGAATAAACTAAGAAATCAACCCTTTCCAGCCTATCAACAAGTGGTGAATACAATAAGCATTTAGTTCATTTATATAGGTTGCCAGTACAATCGCAACCCTAAGAGACAACATTCGGACTCCGTAATAGAGAAATAATTATATACTCTGTATGTTATCAGCATACATATGACTGCCAACAGCATACAATTCACAAAAGTTGAGATTCAGATAGCTAAATACCTGTTCAAGCACTATAAAGACAGGCATAACGCCAGGCAGTTAGCCCGTATACTCGGCCTAAATCACGCCCATGTGAATAAGTTATGCAATCTTTTAGCAGAAAAAAAGCTCTTAGTAAAGGAAAGAATCGGGAACTCAGTTTATTTTGAGTATGATTATGACAGCAAAACTGCTGTTAAATTCATGGAGTACATTTTAAGTCTGGAAGAATTTCCTGAATGGCTCAAAGTCCTTTTGCACTGTAAGACGCCAGGATATCAAGTATGTTCGATGAATATTCTCCATAATCGTCGAAAGTTAGAATTATTTTATTCCCTCCACCTGGATTGATTACTGTTGGGGGAGTCGGAACTGGAGTTGGAGTAATAATCGGCTGCTGGCTCGTCCATTCCTGCGGAATCCAGAACTGAGTGCCATCATTAACTCTCAACCATAACTGTCCGGAAACGTCCTGCTGGCATTCCAGCGAGAGATGGGTATTCATGGGCACAACACCATTATACGGCGCGCTTACAACAGGCTGAAGCCTTCTTCTCACGCCTTCTATCGGAGAAATGTATAATTCACCACCGAGCTGCGAGCCGTCGATACATTCAGTAAGAGTGACTGGAGTCGGTGATGGAGCAGGTGTTGGCTCGATTGTTGGGATTGGAGTAGGAACAACGGTTGGGCTGGGAGAAAGCGCAGGAATTGGTGAAGCTGTTGGAGATTGGCTTGGCGAAGGAGAGCTCGTCGGACTTTTTGTATATACTGGTTTAAATGTTGCAGTTGGTGTGATGCCTTCCTTTTGCGGACTATCTCTAATACCGCACGAATACAAAAATCCAGTCAAGGCAGCTAGACCGAAAATTCTTAAAGTACTTCGCTTTGCAGAATCGTAGTCTATTTTGTCGTCGATGCTCACTATCAATCCCTCAATAAGCTCCGCGGAAATAATCATTAGCCGTTCTCGTCAAGTCCTGAGCTATTGTTGCGAACGGATAAATCTTGCCTGCTCCTCCAGACGTGAAAATTGAGATCATAAATGCTTTCTCGTTTCCATCTTGTCCAGGGAAATAAACTATTCCAGAATCGTTGTGCACCCAACCTTCAGGTTTCCAGAAATAACCTATCTTGTGAGCAACTCTTTCGTCTGCATCAACACCAGAGGGGATTGCATAAAGAAAATTAGAATATGTCATGACATCGTTTATGACGTAACCAGTAAGCTCAGGATTGAAAAGCTCTCCTATCGCAAGCATTGTTAATACTTTATTTGTACTCAATGCAGTTAGCATATTGTTGGTGCGGGGTGGATGAGTTGGAACGTGTTCGTAAACTCCGTTTATTGAATGATCATCCATCCATTTCTGAACTGCTAATACGCCATCGCTCTCAGAACCATAATAATATGAGAGAAACGCAGCTGTAGAATCCGGGTTGCTACGATTAACAGAATTCTTTATGTACCCGTCCATGTCGCCTAAATTTAGCTTGCCTGCTTGGGCATCGCTTACCACCAAATAAACTGGGAACTGGTTTATAACACAACCAGGCTCGTGAGGCTCATTTCCGTCGACAGAAATTGATTGTGATGATTGAAAGTCGGTTACAGCAACTGATATATTCATCCCGTAATTGGTTTCATAATCCCTTACTTTTTGGGTTAGCTGAGATTCCAACGCAAGAAATTCCGGAGCCAAAGGCGTCGGTGAGAGCGTTGGAACAGGAGACGGTGAGGGGGTAGGAGATGGTGATACAGTCGGTATTGAAGTCACGTATGCAATCGGCGAGCTGGTTTGAGGAAGATTATCATTTCCTCCGCACACAATTCCAGTGAGTCCTAAAACAGCAACAGTTCCGCTTACTATCAATTTTTGGACGAGGCTCATGGATTAAGGAATTCGAGGTTGCTTATTAATATTTTCAGTGATACTCTTTTAAAGTAGTAAAATATCTTGTCTAGAATCCGCAACATTTTTATCTACTAAAGGATAGAAAACACTCATGACAAAGTACGAGTGCTCTGCATGTGGATACAAATTTGTGCCTAAAACTGGGAAAGAACCTAGAATCTGCCCTTACTGCTCGAAAGCTGGCTCAGTTTCTGCTGTAAAGGGAATGCAGGATTTAATTGACGAAACGCTTTCTGAGAAGGACTAGCGCTCTATTTTTGTGAAGAGTTCACCGTACATTGTATATACATAATTAAGTCCCGTATCATTAAAAGAATATGATGTGTTTACATAAAATTTTATCTTGCCTGATTCTTTAGGGTTGTAAAGAGCGGGAGAGCAGTCAATAGTTATTACCTTTTTCTCTCCCTGTGCTAAAGAAAACGTGCCTAATCCTGGTGCTTGCCAAAACCCATTGCAAGTAAAAGAATCCATTGACTTAATTGGCGAAACGTTTAATGAACGAATAACAATACTTTCAGGAAAAATGTTTGTTATTGCCAAACTAACTTGCACACCAGTACCGGATTTGTATCCTATTTTATAGTCATCGCACCTCAGCCTGTAGCCCAAATCGCATTTTTCCGGCAGGAACAAAGATGGATTGAAGAAATTGAAGTAAACTAGCGCCGCAATTACACCGAGAACCATCATAAGTGCCCAGCCATAAGTCATCATAAACTCCATCGCGGCTTGGCCTTTAGAATTTGTAGATAGCCGTTTTATCATTATTATTCCTCTTTTCAACAGTATTCAGGAAGAAAACAGTTAATAAACTTTAGGTTTTGAGGTTCTGTCGTATCAGGAATAATGAGTATTTTTACTAATTTTAATTTGCGCTCATTCGCCGCGCGGGCTTATGTGATTCCTGCAATGTCTTGTCGTGAAACGACTTTATTGCGTCTAAATGGCAATTTTTTGACCTGAACTGTGGTGGACTATGATACTGCGCCTTCGCGTTTGGTGAAGATTTCTCCTTTTACAGTTTTACTGCTAGTGTAACCAACCTGCTCATGGCTAATGAAAACATCATATTTCATCTTTTTCGATGACTGAGGTGTAAATGTACAGGGAGTAACAACAAAAAGTTGCTCATCATCAGGTTCCATAACCACAGGATAAGCAGAAGGAATTGTGGTAGCAATGCAAGGTACAGCAATCCCCTGGCCAGTTACATTTACCCGGGTAATTCTGATTTCTGTCGCCCCATTGTTTACCAGCGAAAAGGATACCGAGCCATTATTTGAGGCGGTGTCATTAATGACGACAGAATGATCCGTGCACGCTAAGTTAACTGGAAAGACACACCTGTCCGGAATAATGTTTGATGGATCAACGGCACCGAATGTTGCTAAAACAG
>JBBSVZ010000057.1:10530-27085 GCA_038046545.1 Nanobdellota archaeon
CAATAACAACCAAAACAACCAAAATAGCCCAACCATAAGTCATCAAAAACTCCATCGCCGCCTGAGCTTTAGAAGAATGAGATAGTCTTATTCCAAAAATCTTCATAACAAGTTTATGAAAAAAGGAGTATTTAAAGGTTTATTTTCATCCTAAAGGAAGGATTAACGCAAAAAGAACTGTTGACTTTATTTTCTAAGGAATAAGACAAGCCATAATTAATAATGAGTATATATTCTAAGTTATGGCCGATAGAAGTAAATCAATTCATCTTTCGCGTTTAGAAAAGATTTCTCCCCTTATTGTTTTGTTAATTGTGCTTCCCGCAGTATTATAAAAAACAGTTACAACGTACTTGAACTTCTTATTATTTGAACCAGTAAATGTGCAGGTTTCCCCTAAATCAGGAACATTAAATGTTTTCTCAGTGGCAGCAGAAACCAACACACCATTAAACCCAGCAGGACCAGTAGTAACTGCACCAGGTAAAAAATCAGCATCACAATTAGCAGATAAACCCAAACCACTAACATTCACAGTAGAAACGTAAATATCCTTCTGAAACCCATTCGAAAAAGTAAATTGAAAGGCAGGAAGTGTAACAGACGATAAGGAAGAAACAAGATAATCCGAACAAGTCAAAGCAGTAGGAAACGCACACCTATCAGGCAAAACAGTAGTAGGATCCAAAACACCAAAATAAGCCAAAGCAGCAATAACAACCAAAACAACCAAAATAGCCCAACCATAAGTCATCAAAAACTCCATGGCAGCTTGACCTTTTCTCGACATAATTCTAAAAACAATGGATAAGCTAATATTTAAAGGTTTCTATTTGGAAATTTTTGTTGGAAAATTTTGATTTGATGATTTGTTGCTTTAAAGTCTTTTTTACTCATTTTAACACGTCAAAAGAGAAACTTTTCTTAATGAATGAAGTAACTAAAAAAATATTACCGAGAATATTTACGCAAATAATCCGCCGAAAAGTGATGTTCCAATATTCGTGAAGATAAAATAAAGAATAAGTGATATAATCACAAACAGTGGAATGTACCTAACGCTTGCCCTTAGATGGCCGTGCTGGATTATTGAAATCATCATACCTGCTGAAGTTCCCGTAATAATTAATGCACCCTGAGAAAACTGCCTAAACGACTCAATATCAATGCTCGCACCGCCAATATTAAAGGCATTGCCATAAGGCGACTGACCACTTACACCCACACCTTGCGCCATTTCTAGCAGTGAAGAAAATGAGCTAAGGATATTAAAGAACTGGAAAGAAAGGGAGAACAACATTGGTGCAACAACAACAACCACAAACCCAATGAAAATCATGTAAGTCAGGTTAGTTGCCCTTATTTCGCCTTTTAATTCCTTCAATTCCTCGAGATTCTCAACAACCCTGTCAATAATGTCAGAAATTTCTCCGCCGCTTTTTGTTCCTTCAATAATGAGCTGGAAATTCCGCTTTAGAAGTTCAGAGGGGTATTTGTGCGTGAACTCGCTCAACGCTTCTTCAATATCTGAACCCGTCATGACTTTTTTTGCCGCAAGCTTCATCTCTTCTGAAAGAACGCCGAACTGCGGCCTTACCGCTGCCCACAATGCCTTCTCGAAAGACATACCGCCTTTGAGGTTCTCCGATACAAACTGAAGGTAGTCTTGGAGCTTATCCTCCATATTGGCAGTCCTTGCATGAATCCTAAGGTCAATAGCCGAGTATCCAATAAGGATTATAATGAGGATTAAAAAGCCCTGAATGGCAAGCCAAGAGAGGAAAAAACCAAAAAAAAGTTGGAAAGCATTGAGTTCGAGCGAAGCCATCCAAGGGATAACTTTCACCCAAAAAGAAACAACAGTGATGGCAGCAGTTACAAAAAATAGAATCCCAAACAGCACATACGGGACTTCATAAATTCCAGCCTTGGAAAAATGATATCGCAAATAAGGGCGAATTTGTTTGAAAACAAACGCCTTCCCGAATTCCTCAAAAAATTTTTTCCACATCATTACAAGTTCACCGCCGGGCGGGAAGACTTGATGACAAGAATGAACATTCCCTGCATAACCGCTAGAAAAAACAAGATTACGAATAGCGTGCTTTTATCGAGCTGAAGCGCAATGAAACTTGAAAAGACTACAAGCATGGTAACACCTAAAGAAGGCAGTATGCAGGCAATTATCAAGTAAAACATCATGTAAGTGTTCAATTTTTTTCCATACTCCTTGACCTCAATAATCTGCTGATATGTCAATGAGCGAAGGGTCGTCTTCAAAACAGGCGCCAGTTCTGTGCCGGTCTTCAAACCGGAAAGAATCTGGAAAAGAATCCTCTTGAACTTCTCTGACGAATTGAACTCCCACGCATCCTCCAATGCTCTTTCGATAGGCTTACCGCCAGTAATATCATCAACAATCTCCCGGATGTACTTTGCTGATGGGCCAGTTGTCTTTGAAGCGCCAATCAAAGCATTGAAAAGTGGTTCGCCCGACTCAAGCTTGACAAGAAGATACCTGCCCATGAAAAGAACTTCCTCATCAGTCTCCCTTCCTCTCTTGCGAATTGTGCCAGAGGTTGTATTAATCATGAAGAAAAAAGTAATTAAAAAAGTTACGAAAATCACAATCGGAATCCACCAAAGTTTCTCTCCGAATTTTGTTACAAAAAGGAATGAAATAAACCCGAACGTAACAGCAACATAAAAAGCAGCTATCATGCACTTCTTCACAAACCTTGAAGGAAGCTCCCTTGAGTGAGCTTTCTTAAGCTGCAGCTTGATAAGCGGGTTGCTATGAGCGTAAGTTGCAGCCCACGCGGATATCAGGTCCATGGGTTACGCCTTTATTACGTCATCAACAAGCAGCTTTCCGGCATAATACTTCGCCATCAGCATGCCGATTTGGTGAACGTCCGTGATGTTCTGCTTTACCATCCACCTGAGAATGCGAGCTTTCTGTGAAAGGTCTTTTCGGATATCCTCAACTGTCAAGCCTGTGTATAACTGCAGAGTCTCAAGCGTCCTCGTTGGCTGGTTTACAGTAACGAGCTGATCGTGGGCAACATCAAGCTGCAGCAATACTCTTGGGTCGCCGTTCTGGAGGATTTCAGCGAGCTGCAAAGTCCTGCGCAGCCCTGTCCTCCTATTTCTGTACTGGGAAAGAATTAGAGAAACTGACTCAATTATTGGCTTGGGGATATCAATTGGAGGGTTAGTAAGCCTTATGATAGTTTCCTGAACACTATTAGCGTGCAGAGTCGCGTAAACTGAGTGTCCTGTATGCATTGCTTCAAACAGAACCTCTGCCTCGGCTTTCCTTCTTATTTCCCCAACTATAATCCTATCAGGTCTCATACGCAGGGCATTGACCACAAGGTCAAGCATAGTAACTTCACCCTTTCCTTCAGGATTAGGCAGCCTTGTTTCCATGGGCACCCAGTGAAGCGTATTTGGCAAGGTGAGTTCTCTTGTGTCTTCTATCGAGATAATTCGCTGATTAGGAGGGAAAAAGTTTGCAATAGTGTTCAAGGCAGACGTTTTACCTGAACCTGTTCCTCCAGAAATGAGAAGAGAAAGCTCGTGCTGGATTGCCAGCCAAACCCATGCTGCAGCGTCAACAGAAATAGTGTTGGAATTTATGAAATCAGTTATTGACCACGGCCTTTCAGCAAACTTTCTGATCGTTATAGTGTTTCCTTTGGTGGATATCGGGCTTAATGTCGCATTGACTCTGTCACCAGTTCTCAGGTGAGCATCCATGAGAGGCCGAAGAAGAGTGATTTCCTTTCCGATGTCTCTCCCTATAATCGTTGCGTAATGTCTTATCCTTGCCTCGCTCGGAATCCTCACATTCGTCTTGAGCCAGCCATATTTCCTGTGGTAAACCCACACAGGTTCTGTCGCAGTGTTAATTGTTATTTCTTCAAGGTTCGGGTCGCGAAGAAGAATTTCAACATTTCCGAGGCCGATATTCTGAGTAATAAGATAATTGATCAGCAGTTCTGATGTTGTTTTGTCGAGCTTTGGGAGATACTTATTCAGCAAAGCCAAAATTTCTCCAGAGAATTTCTGGCGAATTGTCTCAATCGTGTTTTCCTCGCCGAGATCGTCTCCAGAAATATTGACTTTGGATACGAACTCATCACGAATCTTTGTCAGTATTACTTCAGTTGCCCTGCTGATATTCAGAATGTTAATTGCATAAGCGGGAACAGTGTCGTCAGGCAAAGAAGTTATAGAAACGTTAACTATCAGGCCGTTGACATCAAGCTTGTAATTTACTGGCTTTTCAAGGATTCTTCATCACATCGGCATCTTTACTTTAGGATATGCAAGCTGTTTAAGGCTCTCTATTTTCTCGGCAACTTGCGCAGTCTCAGGCTTTTTTGGCGGCTCACTTTGCTGTTTTGCTATTGGAAATGCAATTTGCTTAAGGTCCGCTATTTTCTCAGTAACCTTAACTGACTCAGTCTTTTTTGGCTGCTCACTTTGCTGGGCAACATTAGTTAATGTCTTCATAGTGGCATCGAGACCGGGCAGCTTGAGTGGCGCTTTCCCTCTAAGGCCAGGAGTGCGGGAGAATGAAGTTGTGACGGTAGACGTAATTGAATCGATGTAAGAGAACAATTCGTCATCAATAGGATTCTGGGTTCGGACAAGCACCATATTCTGCCTCAAGGTTTGAGAATTAATATTCGCTTTCTCAGTCTCGCCTCTTGCTCTCTCTTCAGTCAGCTCTTTTGCCTGGCCGTAAAGCTGGACTTCCCTGCCAAGAGTCATTATTTCTTGTCTTATTTTAGTGTCAGCATTGGCGATTTTAAGCGGCAGCTCGTGGAACATTTGGGTGATAAGGCTGTATGTTTGAGCTAATGATGCAAAGTTGCGCTCATGCACGTGGTCGTGGAAAGTCATTATTAGGGAGAGCAACCTCTCATAAACCTCATTTTGCCGGTCATCCAGATTTTTGACATGGTACTTATCTGCTACCTGCAGGAGGCTCCTGTAGAAACTAAGCACATGCATCCTTATTTCCCTGCGCTGGTCAGGCCCAATCACTGGAAGCCTCTTGAATAGCTCAAGCACTGAAAAGTAATGCTGCCAAGCTCCGGCAAGCTCCCCAAGTGCGAGCATTTTCCTTCCTTTCTCAAGCTCGCCTTTTATCTCTGCCTGTATTTGCATGAACTTGTTTACCATGGCCTGCGGATAATTTTTCTTGAACACATCAAAAACTGACAGGATGTCCTGCTGCAGCTCCACCTTCCGTTGCAGGTGGCCTGAAGGCATGTTGTAGAAAATTTGTTTTATTTTCTGGTAAAGGAAAGCAGCTCTCTCGTACTGGCGATTTTTCACCTGCGCTGCCATCTCAGTTAATGATGAAATTAGATCTTTTTCCATCAGCTGGAATTGCGACTCATTGTATCTAGAATAAGCCTCTGAAAGCCTTTCAAATGACTTAAGGATATCAGTCTGCAAGGCCATTTTCCTGTCGGGAAAGCTGTCGGGCAGCGACTGAAATTGCATTTTCATTTCCTTGTAAAAGTCTGCCGCCTTTTCCATATCGGACTTCTGTATTGCGCTGTCCATCTGCAATGCGAGCGCATTGATGGTTTTGGTTCGTTCTATGAAAGAATTGGAATGATATGCCCCTTTCATTGCCAGAAGCTGATTTTGAAGGCGCAAAACTTTCCCTTCCATATCTGACTTCTGTCTTGGATGAATGTCAGGCAGCTCTGCTAACAAAAGCCTCACAGTTCTCATACGTGAATCAGCAAGAGAAACTTCTTTTTTTGAGATTAGCTTCTTAATCTCATCCATGAATTCCAACATCTGCTTGCTCATTATGCCAAACTGCTCTGAGCGGTGCTTCTCGGAAACAGAGAACAAGTCCTGGTTGAGCTGCGATAGGTCGGTGTCAAACTGCAGCTCTTTCTTAAAAAAAGTCTTAGGAAAATCTAAAGCCTTCTGCTTTAGCAAAACATAAAGTGATTCAGCCTCATCGAACTTCTTATGCTCAATTAGCTCCCTAACTTTGCCCATAACCTGAATTGAATTCTCAGGCAGCATTGGAGCGTACTTCATCATCAAAGACAGAGAATGAGCTTTCTTTATGAGCTGCCTCAGCCGCAGTATTAGGTCGCCGAAAAGGTCTTGGGCAACAGAATGTTCGCCCATCTGAAGATGCTTCTTGACTTCCTCATTAACGCGAAGTGCAGAAGCAAGGTCACTTCTAAACGCGATAGAGTGGTTTAGTGGACCCTTGTCGATTATTACAACATTAGCTATCTTTGTTAGCTGGCCGAGAAATAGTGATGTTTTGTCTATCAGCTCCTGCTCTGTTAGTGTTGTCCACGCATCTGAAAGCCATGCGACTTGCTTTTCAAGGTCAGGAATGGAAAAATCTTTTGAGAGCTCAAAAGTCTCTCCCATGTTTTCTGTTATAATTGGCAGTTTTAATGGCGAACCAATAATAGATGGGGATTTTTCAGTGAGGCTTACGTAAGGAGTTGTTAGCTTATACTGGATTGAAACAAGGCCTTCCTCTTCGAGGAAAACAGAAATTGATTCGACTGTTGTTTCTGAGATTTTAAGCTTTTTAGAGAGTTCAGGAATAGATATTTCAGGTGTACTTTCAAGAATCTTAATAAGCTCGTCCGCTTCAGTTTGCACTTCGTGCGTATCGCCAGTCATTCTTTAGACCTATAAATAGGTAGCTCAATTTTGCTTTTTAAACCTTAAATAGATTTTTATTAACTGGAGAGTAGAGAAAAGACAAAGTTAAGTGAAATGAGATTGTTGATAAGAAAATCAAACTCAATAATTTTTTATAGCAGTTGAAAACGCAAATTACTATGGCACTCAAAAAACCCGACAGCATGGACGAATGCATTTACTTCACTTCTCGGTTGATTGGAGAGAAAGGCTATGCGACTGCATGGGTCTTCAAAAAAAACTGCCCGAAATGCAACAAAGCGCAAATGGGAAAGCCCAAGGACGAAAAGACAGGCAAAGCGCAAATAAGAGCCAAGATATACATCTGCCCAAGCTGCAAATATTCTGCTGAAAAACTAGCCTACGAAGAAACACTAACATGCAACATAGAATTTACCTGTCCCACATGCGCAAAGGATGGCGAGATACAGGTTCCTTACATGCGAAAAAAAGTTGAAGGTGTCGATGCAATCAAATTCGAATGTCAATTTTGCAAGGGAAGAATCCTTGTCACCAAAAAAATGAAGGAAATCAAAAAGAAAGGCAAGGAAGAAGTTGATGACGACGAATGAGCAAGTTCGTGATTTTGTAAATACCCTTTCTGGCGATATAGGCGAATTTCTTGATAAGTTACCAGAACCTAAATGTGAAAAACCAATGATTATTCGAGAAAGATTGTTAGATCCTGATTATCAAAACAACAATCAGGCATGGAATTTGTACATAATGAGAAAAGAGGGCGATTATTTCAGGCCCCCTTGGCTTGAATCATAACTTACTTCTTGAATTTCACATTAATCAAAGAAAGGCTATCCGCCGATTGAGGACAAAATTATTTTTATAAACTAAAAATATTCTTTTTGCGCTCAGTCGCTGCGGGGGTTTATTCAATCAATCAAAATGGTAATTAAAGTTACTGGGACCCAACTAATCAACTTCTTAATCAGTTGCATCTGCCCAAAGAACAATTCCTGCCAAAAGGGCAGGCTGTCCTATTCAGAGTGGCATTCCATTCCAAACGCGAGTTGCCGCTTGTGTTGACTATTGCACTCAAACAGATTGCTTCATTAACTGAAGTTAAGTTGAAACATACGTCGTTATAAATGAAAATTGAAGTGTTAGAAAGCGAAAGGGAGGCGTTTCCTACAATGCTAAAATTGGTCCCGTCTGGATTAGAGCAAGAAGTTCCGTAGACATAAAGGCACGAATTGTTAAAACAACCATTTTGACAGGAAAAAGTAGTAGTAAATCTGTTTACACCTATGCAATATTGTTCAGTCAATGTATTTCCAGTGCAGCTATCAGTGAACAAAAAGCTTCCTGAAGAATTTGTATAATTAAGAGTATTTGTGATGTAATTGTTAAAAAAATCTGTATCGACGCAGGTATTTGATATGCACCTGCCGCTAAGGCAGCTTTGTCCTGCAGGACAACTATAAAGTGAGCCATTAGAAGCGGAACCTGTGCAAAAATACTCGCCAAGAACATTCGGAGTGACGCATGCATCATTTTGGATATAAGTCCCTGATGAATTAGTGAAATTGATGAAACCAAAGGTAGCATAAGTTAAACCGCCATCAGAATCAGTGCATGAAATATTTGCAGAATTACACACACCGCTTGTGCACCCAGAGGTGCAAGTCGAAATAAGTTGCGGAGTATTCACAGCAGAGCAGGCGCCAACGGCACAGGAATAATTCGTAAAGTTTCGGTAAACATTTCCAGTTTGGCAGAAATTACTGCCGCTTAAGCCATCGACGCCACAAGGAGAAGTCGAATTTATTGCATTTACACCAGAGCACGTCCTCTCAGACACATTCTTAGACGAAGCACACGAGTCAGAATAGGAATAAGGTACTCCAGTTTTATTTCCTGAGACCGTTCCTTGAAAAAACAAATTTGCGCCATCGGAATCAGAACAGGAATCGACGATTACGGCAACGCATATTCCTCCCGAACAACTTTGGCCTCCAGAACAGTTTAATAAAGAAATCGACCTCAAAGTTCCAGAACAAATCTGCTCATTTACTGTAACATTATTCAAGCAACTGTCAGTAAAAGAAGAATTTAAACCACTGCTAGAATTAAAATAAGTAACAGTACCAAAAGTCAAAGCATTAGAACCATCAGTATCAACACAAGAATCAACCGCAGCAGCAACACAAACACCGCCGGAACAAGTATTCGACGAACAATCAGAAGGAACAAAACACCCGATTCCCAAACCACATTTACCCGGACAGCTGCCCCCACAATCAACTCCTGTTTCACTACCATCCTTCACAGCATTAGTACAAGATACATTCGAACCCTGACATGCACCAGCAGAACAGCCGCCTGGGCACGACACCTTTTCAAGCGCGTAAGAATTCAGTGAAGAACAATAATATTCCTTAAGCACCAAGTTATTAAGGCAATCATCAGTAAAAATCTTAGGAGGACCTGCACTCAGAGTAACAGTCACCTGACCAGATGTAGAATAGGTAAGTCCTGAATCACTGTCAATACAAGTAACAACATTAACCTGCTTGCATTCACCATTCACACAGGATTGGCTTGCTGGACAGGCAGAAGCATTCAAAAAAGGAAAATGGCCTTCAAGGCAAAAATACTCGACAACTGTCGTACCTGATAAACATTCATCGCGAAATGAGGTAACACGACCGCTGGCGTTGAAATTGACATAGCCCAATGTATCAAAAACCTGACCGCCATCTGTATCGGTGCATATCGGCAATTGGCGACCTACATCGCAACCAAAAACAAAGACCAGGATAAAAAGAGCAGGAAAAATATACCAATAATTTTGTTTCAAACCCATTATTTTTTTCTATTATTTAACAGATATATTAATTTATCTCTTTATCCGAAAATCTCTCCTTTCATAATGATAGGAGTAAAAGAAGTCGGTTTAGAATAATAAACATTCACTTCATATTTAGCCTTTTTCGATTTGATAAAATCACAACTATTCGAAAAAAAAGATTGCTCTGACCCAACATTAAATTCTATAGGTGGATTGCCTGTCGGAACGAGTACACAAAATACTCTTAAATTGGAACTATTTATGTATGCACCCCAAAGCAATAAATCATCTTTCCCGCCATTATAAATCGTAAATCCTGTTGATTCAAAACTGACTGCGGAGTCAGTGCACGGATAAACACTTGAAAAAATGCATCTTTCTGGTAGAAGTTGTGTCGGATCCAAAACACCAAAATAAGCCAATGCAGAAATAACAACCAGTACTACCAGAATAGCCCAGCCATAAGTCATGAGAAATTCCATCGCAGCTTGCGCTTTGCGGTTATTCTTAGACTCAGCGAGTTTATTCGATGGAATAGCTTTAATTTCCCGCATCACCTTACTACTGTCCTTCTAACTAATAAATATTGCTGCTTTGAGAAAAAATAGATTAGGAATTTAATTCAAACATAGCGCCGATTTATAAATGCCGAAAATTCTCCTTTCTCGTCGGAAAATTTGCGGAAATTTCTACCAAAAGTATATGAAGAAGTTGCATTTACAAGATTTTACGCCAGGGTCGCCTAACAAGGTATGGCGCTGCGTTGAGCTCGCAGTGTGCGTAAGCACGTCCCGGTTCAAAAAGGTTTTGCTCAACCTTTGAAAGTCCGGGCCCTGGCGTGTCTTTTCTAACTATTTTCCATACTGCCGATTAATCAAAGCAGCAGAATAAGCAGCGCCGAATCCATTGTCGATATTCACAACAGAAACTCCTGGCGCACAGGAGTTCAGCATTGTAAGCAGAGGGGCTAATCCCTTAAAATTTGCACCATAGCCTACTGAAGTTGGAACTGCAATTACAGGGCATCTCGCAAGGCCTGCTGTCGTCGGGACGCACGCACCGTCCATGCCTGCGATACAAATTATGCATTTAGAATTATAGATTGTATCGACGTTACTAAGCAGTCTGTGCAGGCCTGCAACACCGACGTCATAAAGCCGTTTTACTTCCAAGCCCATGATGTTTGCTGTTTCAAATGCTTCCTCAGCAACCTTCGAATCTGCAGTTCCTGCTGCCACGATTAAAACAGAACCGTATTTTTTTATTGGTTTTTTTACAAATGTTATTGTTCTTCCTATCTTATTATACTTTACTTTTGGCTCAATTTTTTTTAATTTTTTATAGGTTGATTCTGTGGCTCTTGTGAGAAGGATGTTATTGTTGAATTTCTTTAGAGAATTAAAAATTTTGAGTATATGTTCCTCTTCTTTTCCTTCGCAAAAAACAACCTCTGGAAACCCGATTCTGATATTTCGATGGTGGTCGACTTTTGCAAAGGTCAGGTCCTCATATGGAAGCAGGCGAAGCTTGTCAATAGACTGCTCTATTGTTGACTCGTTTTCTTTAAAATCCTGCAATATTTTCTTCAAGTATTCTTGTTCCATGGAATCAATACCTCATTTAATGCGCCAGACCTGAATCCGAGCAAATCCATTGCAACGTATTTGAAACCAAGCTTTTTCATTTGCCTGACAATTTCTTTGTTATGCTCTATTAATATTCCGAAGTCGGATGGATTGACTTCTATCCTGCAAATATCACCATGATGCCGCAATCTGAGCTCCCTGATGCCGAGGTTATGAAGATATTCTTCTCCAGATTCTACTTGCCCTAGTTTTTGTTCATTAACTTCCATGCCATAAGGGATTCTCGATGAAAGGCAAGGTGACGCGGGTTTATCGTAAGTTGAGAGCCCGAGTTCTTTTGAAAGCAGCCTGATTTCTACTTTTTTTAACTTAGCAGCTCTAAGAGGGCTTTGCACTTTCCACTCAGCCGCGGCTTTCATGCCAGGGCGATAATCCGTTGTATCGTCGAGATTAAGCCCATTCAAAACAATAGCTCCAGCAAACTCTCTACCAATCGAATCCAACCTTGAATAAAGCTCGGTCTTGCAATGGTAGCAGCGGTCACCTGCATTTTTTCTATAGCCTTCTCTCTCTAATTCTTTTGTCTGAACGACGAAATGTCTTACCCCAATGCTTTCAGCAAGTTTTTTTGTCTCATCCAATTCTTTTGCTGGCATGGAAGGAGATGTTGCGGTGACAGCGATTACTTTATCGGCGAGCACATCACGAGCAACCTTGAGTAAGAATGTGCTGTCAACGCCGCCAGAAAATGCAATTATTGCAGAATTAAAAGTTACTAAAATCTGTTTTAGGGCTTCCAACTTTAGGTGCGCTTCATCCATGAAAAAAAGAGATAACTGGGCTAGTTAAAAGCATTACGATTATTAAATCTTTTTTCTCGATAGACTTAAATAACCGCTTTTAATCTCTGAGAGCCATGAAAAAATTCATAACATCAGCGCTGCCATACGCAAATGGTCCGATTCACATCGGCCACTTGGTTGAATACATCCAGGCAGATATCTGCGTCAGGTTTCTCAAGCTAATAGGCGAGGAAGTTTTATTCATCTGCGCTGATGATGCCCACGGCGCGCCAATCGAAATAAATGCTGCTAAGCAGGGAATAACTCCTGAGCAATTGATTTCAAAGTACCTCAAGGAACACCAGGATGATTTCGCAGCATTCCACATCGCTTTCGACAATTACTACACGACAAACAGCCAAGAAAACAAAGAGTTCGCAGACCTCATTTTCGAAACCCTGCGAAAAAAAGGATTCATTTATGAAAAGGAAGTGGAACTTACATATTGTCCAACAGATAAAAGATTCCTTCCAGACCGCTACGTCAAAGGAACCTGCCCAAAATGCGGAGCACAAGACCAGTACGGCGATGTGTGTGAAAAATGCAACTCAGCATACAAAACAATTGACCTTATCAATCCTTATTGCGCAATTTGCAAGACAACTCCAGTTCGTAAAAACTCGAAACATTATTTTTTCAAAGTGAGCGCTTTCTCAGACAAGCTTCGCTTGTTCATAACAAATCACAAGCAAATCCAGGAGGAAGTTAAGAATCATATAATTAGCTGGATTGAGCAAGGCCTTGAAGACTGGGATATAAGCCGGGATGGCCCTTACTTCGGTTTTCTAATTCCTGGAGAAACTGACAAATATTATTATGTCTGGCTTGACGCTCCGATTGGATATTTCGCCTCGCTTGCGAATTACGCCAAGAAAAATAATTTTGATCCGATGGACTACCTTAAAGGCGAAGGAAGCTTTGGCCATTTCATAGGAAAAGACATAATGTACTTCCATCTACTCTTCTGGCCTGCAATGCTAATGGGTTCAGAATTTAATCTTCCCTCTTTTTATCAAGTACATGGATTCCTGACTGTAAACGGAGAAAAAATGAGCAAGAGCAGGGGGACATTCCTGACGGCTAAGGAATTTTTGCAAATCAGCGACCCTGAATTCCTGCGCTTCTACTTTGCATCAAATCTCGGCTCGAATGTTTCGGATATTGACTTAAACTGGCAAGATTATTATGACAAGATAAACAGCGAACTAGTCAGCAAGCTCGCGAATTTTTGCTACAGAGCACAGTCATTTTGCGAAGAACATTTTGAAGGAAAACTTGAGAGGCATATAGACGAAAATGTTGAGAAAGAAATTCAACGTGAAGTCGAAAACACAGAAAAGGCATACAGTGAGAGAAATCTAAGGCAGGCAGTAACTCACATACTTGAAATCGCAAGCATCGGAAACAGATATTTTCAGGAAAATGAGCCTTGGAAACTCATTAAAACAGATAAAAAGAAGGCCCACGAAATAATCTCTTATTCAATTTCAATTGCAAGAAGACTTGCAATTATTCTTTGGCCAGTCACACCTAAATATTCTGAGAGTCTGGCAAAACAGCTCAACACACAGATTCTCTGGAGCTCATTGAAAAAACCTTTCGAAAAATTAAGCACAAATAAGCCCGAGATAGTCTTTCGCAAATTAGAAGAAATTCCAGCCCCAAAAATAGCAGCTGATCCATTCAGCACACTTCAAATAAAAGTGGGAAAAGTTTTGTCAGTGGAAGACCATCCTAATGCAGATAAATTGTATGTCCTGAAGCTGGACACTGGCGAGGAAAGGCAGCTTGTTGCAGGATTAAAGCCTTACATTCCAAAAAGCGAGCTTCTAGGCTTGCATGTCTGTGTCCTTACTAATTTGAAACCTGCCATCTTAAGAGGGAAAGAAAGCCAAGGAATGATTCTTGCTGCCGACGATGGAAAAAACGTTGTTCCTCTTTCAGCTCCGCACTCGCAACCAGGGGACAAAGTTTTCGCTGAAGACCTGATTCCTGAACCGGAACCGAGAGAAATAACTTTTGATGACTTCAAAAAGATTCCGCTCATAATTAAAAATAATCATGCAACTTATAACGGCAAAATCCTGCAAACTCAGATGGAAAAAATTGGCGCCACAATAAGCGATGGCGCAAAGATAAGGTAGACTAAATATCGCAACAGAGCAGGATATGAAATATTATTTGCACTCCTGGCCGTGCAGGCCACGATAGGACTGTCCGCGCCCCAAGGTCGCTTGGCGACAATAACGCGCCAAGAACAATTAAGCCCGCGCGGCGACTGAGCGCATATTTATTGTTTTTTATTTATTGAAAAAATATTTTAGCCGAAAGGAAATTTTAATCACAAACTATTTAAACAAAAATTGGGAATGAAAAAACATGGCCGAGGAAGAGGAAGCAAACGCTGTATGCCCGATCTGCCATGCTGATGGGCTAATACTCGCAGAAGATGAAAGGGATATCCCTTACTTCGGAAAAGTCTACATTTTCTCTATGACTTGCAATAACTGCAAATTCCATAAAGGCGACTTGGAATGCGCAGAAGTGCACGAACCGACAAGGCACACAATTGAAGTTTCGGGCGAAGAAGACATGAAAATAAGAGTTGTAAGGTCTAGCAACGGCCTCATAAAAATTCCTCACATAATGTCTATTGAACCCGGTGAAAGTGCACAGGGCTACATCACTAACGTTGAGGGCATATTGCGAAGGATGAAAGCCCAGCTTGAAATGTTCAAGGACGACCCCGAAGATCCTGAAGGATCGACTAAAGCAAGAAATATGCTTAAGAAACTCAACAGAGTCATGTGGGGAGAGGAAAAGGTCAAGCTAATTATCGAGGACCCGACAGGTAATTCTGCGATTATCAGCGAAAAAGCTGTTGTTGAGAAGTTCAAGCCAAAGAAGTAAATATTTATACCTACCTAAGCTCCCTTTCTGCAATGGATTTGAAAAATTCTATCAGAAGCATAAAGGACTTCCCGAAAAAAGGTGTTTATTACAGGGACTTAAATCCCATTTACCTGAATCCTGAAGCTTTTAAGGAAGTAATAAATAAACTGCTAGCGTTCGCGAAAAGCAAAAGCCCGAACAAGATTGTTTCTATCGAAAGCAGTGGC
Source organism: Nanobdellota archaeon (assembly GCA_038046545.1). Taxonomy (GTDB): domain Archaea; phylum Nanobdellota; class Nanobdellia; order Woesearchaeales; family JBBSVZ01; genus JBBSVZ01. The sequence continues at coordinate 25,595 of JBBSVZ010000057.1, forward strand.
TTCATCATAGGAAGCGTACTTGCGAAAGAATTGGGCATCGGCTTTGCGCCTATAAGAAAATACGGCAAACTTCCTTTTGAGGTTTTGAGAGCACATTTTCCGTCAGATTTCAGAGACACAACCCTTGAAATACAACTTGGAGCTGTGAAGAAAAATGAAAAAGTAATTATTTGCGATGACCTGATAGCAACCGGAGGAACGGCAAAGGTTGCCGCTGAAATGGTAGAAGAGCTCGGAGCAAAAATTGTGGGAATAGCTGCTATCGCCGAACTTGATTACTTAAAGGGCAGGGAATTACTCAAGCAGCACGAGCTATTTACGCTGATCAAATTCAAGAAACAGAATGAGATATGATTAACGCTGTTTCAATAAGTTGTAGTTGTCCCTCATATTATTCCTAATTAATGGCTACCTGATAACCTTCGAATGCAGGTTTCTGAATTAATTGCTCCAATAAATCTCTCAGTTTATCGACGTAATTATCAGGTATTGGACCAAAACCTTCACTTTTTCCATGTATGATGATAGATCCATTGTTTAAATCGTATTTACCTCCACCGATTCCAGAAACAACTAATTTTAATCCGTCTTGCTCAAAAACTAAATCTCGGATTTGCCTTCGGTCATCACGTGGATTATTTGGCCATCTTTTGGGAATATTAAATTCAGGAAACGAATCACCTAATTCCTCGCAAAACCCATGACCAATAATTGAATGCAAGATATACTCTTTTTCGAATCCCCTTAAGTAATTTGCTGTGTAACTTTCCCCACCTTTTTCTAAAGAAACTTCAAATAGAAGATATTTATATCCAATTGCTCGATTTTTTGGTGGCTTAGTTCCCGTAAGGATAGGTTCGATTCCGTCTAATCTAGATTCAAGCATAAGAAATGGATTAATAATAACTATTTAAATATTATCATAGTTACCACTTTCTAATGACAAAATTTATATACTTGGTCTCCCCTAACGAATAGTTATGACAAGGTTCAATTTAAACGAGCTCACATGGGACGATGTTATTCGCGATAAAATACTTGAAAGAATCGCAGGCGAAAGCGTCCCTGATGAAATAATAAATTCTACTAATGAAGAGGTTATGCGGGCGGACTATAACAGCGATCTCTATAAAGTAAGATTTCTCGCAGACATTCTTGGAAAGCAGATCAGGGTAAAGAAAACAATGGCGTTCTGGGAAAGGCAGACATTTGCTTGATTGCTAAGAACTATTAAGTTGTGAATTGCCCAAAAACAGCATTATTTAAAATTTCTTCGAAAGAGCAAGCCTGTGCGCTTCAAGATAGTTCTTTATGAGAATCTTCCAGTCTGCAAGAGAGGCAAGGCGCCTTGCCTCAATCTTGTTGTGGATCCGGTCAGAGCCCGACATCAGCGTGAAAGTAACCAGGGTTTCAGTCAACTTTGAAACAATTTCATCATCTTTTTTTCCTAACCTTTCAAGAACATAAATTCCAGGCGGCTCATCGGGCTTC
>JBBSVZ010000058.1:0-2095 GCA_038046545.1 Nanobdellota archaeon
ACAAGATCAGAATCTATGACATTCCACGCATCGCCGTAATGCTCCTTTTGCGGGTCGATTTTTGTCAATTCTTCTTTCAATATGTCTTTGCCTATTGTCTTCGAGTTGGACCACGCATTAAGTCGCTGGTTTGATTTGATCAACTCTCTCAATTCTGGCCAGATGGGTATCTTCCGGCTTTTATTGAATTTCTTCGTATTCAGGTAATTGCTTATTCTTTCATTTCTCTTGCCATCAAGGAACCCAATTTCTGAGAACTTAGCAAATCCTTCAGGACTCTGTATAAGCACGCGATAGCACAGCTTTCCGTTGTATTTCTCTATCTTAGTGCTGCATTTCGCTACAATGCCGAAATAAAGCAGCGTATACATGAGGCTGTTTGCAAGCTTCTTGCTGTGCGTGCTGCCTTCAATTGTATGCGCTCGGGTGTACGAAGCGGTTTTGTTGCTTCTTCCAAAAGATGGAGGATATACAGAGCCATCGCCCGTGAAGTATCCGCGCAGCATTGCTTTTATCAGCGGCAGAGGCATCGACATTAGTTTCTTGGTGATTTCTTTGTTCTCCGCACCTGTCCTGATGCCTAAGATTTTTTCGAAAACTGTCTTAAGCGGCTTTGAATTAAGCAGCATGTCATCCTGATATTCTGTCAGTTTTATTCCGTATTTTGCTGCGAATCGCCTGATAACTTCTTTGCTTTCAGGCAGTTCATTTGTTATCCTTATAGCATCTTTTGTTGTGTATGAGCCTTCGGCAAGAAACAACCCGATAACAATCGCCATATCCTCGTCTATTGTTATCTTTGCTGGCAAGCTTCCGGCATTCTGCTTTGCAACAATGCTGACACTTTCGTAGTCAACAGGAGTCACGCTTTCTTCAGCGAGCTTTAGGAAATCTTTGATACTAACACAAACATTCTTTCCATAAATATCATAGACATACTTTTCTGTGACGTCAAGAATGTCAGCTGATTTTTTTATCCCAACAGACTTGATAAAATCTTTTATCTGCTTGCTCCTTATATTTAATTTATCGCTGTCTGCAAGCTCTTTCAGTATGTCTATTTCTCGATACGTCTCCGGCGCAGGCAATATTGAGGGAATAGCCAAATAAGTATCATTTGGCGTTATGTCAGCTGTCTTAACATCCGCTATCTTCCCGTCTTTTAATGCAAAAAGCGAGTGATAATCTGTAACCTTTATTTTCCTTCCTGTAGATGTAGTGACTTCATATATCTTCTTTCCTTTTTGGAACGGGTGTTCTATGAATGATTTTATTTGACCTTTTTCTATTTTGCCTCTGTCATCAAACTCTGCCACATTTTCCGCCGTTCTTGATTTTACGACGTCGCCTATAGCCTGCAATGAGGCATGCCCGTTTTCTATCGTGAAGATAGTCTCGTCAGGCGTGAGAGACTCGCCATAAAATTTGGAATTATGCAAAATCACATTGGCCGGGTTGCCGCCGATAAAATTAGAATAAGGATTTATTGCGAAATCGAAAACTTCCCCTTCACCGAGACTTTCTATTGATTCTATATTCGCAAATTCGACCCCGTCATTTCCAACTACGCCAGCAAGCTCGTCACAAGTAAGCTCTTTTACAGGGATCCACTTGTTCTCATTATCTCCTTTAATCAGAAACGGCTGGTTGTGAGATGCTCTTACCTCTGAACCATTGGATAATTTTACTCTATATATTTCTGACTTAAGCCTGAATGCGTGGTGTATTCTATCCTCCACTATCTTATTCTCATTGTCAAGAGCATAAACAAAAAAGTCCTTGTCAGGCACCACAACCTCCAAATTTTCTTTTCTTTCAGTAACCCTTCCATTTGCCGTTATTTCTCCGTAGAGAGATTTTGCAGTCTTTGTGCCCTCTGTAGTTCTTACTTCCGTGTCCCCATCAACACACATGACCTCAGGTCCATTAATAACGAAAAACTTTGCACCTGACTCATTGGCAACAGCTTTAGCAAGTAGGGTTTTGCCTGAGCCCGGTGGGCCATGTAGAAGTATACCTTTTGGTGGTTCTATACCTAGACGCTCAAAAAGCTCTGGGTGCTTTAGCGGCAACTCTATCATTTCCCTTACTTTCT
>JBBSVZ010000059.1:0-18712 GCA_038046545.1 Nanobdellota archaeon
ATTGTTCTCTCATTGGTCTTCCATTCCACCAAGACCGAAGTATTCTTGAAAATCGCTCCCTGGGCTGGCGAAATTATAGTTACATTCGGGGCGATGGTATCCAAGGTAAAGGTAGCTATATCTGCCTCTGCCTCGTTTCCTTTAATATCTACAACATGGCCGTGCAAGGGATAAACACCGTCGATTAGCGGTCCAGTAATAGTTGTTTCGAATACTGAACCATTTTGCACAAGAGCGTAATTGGATCCTTCGAAATTAATATCGGCTGAAGTAATCGCTCCTTGCGCAGCCATCACAATGTGAAGAGGCAATCCGGAAATAGTTGAGACTTTGGGAGTAACAATCAGATTAGTAATAAGAGGGTTGAAGTCTGTTCCGGCGATTATGAAAGAGCCAAAAGAAGTTACATTCTCAAAAGTGTTGTGTTCAGGGTCAAAAATAGCTGGACCTTCTAAAGCCGGAACTCCTAAATTTAATCTGAATAAGGCAAGACCGTTCTCAGATATAGCGCCCCTCAAGGCATCTTCATAAACAATTTTGAAATTCATCGAACTCAAACTAGTTTCAATTCCATTAGGAGAGCTAAAAGTTATCACTTGAGGCAATGCGAGGAATCCGGATGAGTTGAATGAATCATCATATGCCCTCGAAACATCTATAATTCCTCCTGTGATTTTTGAAGAAGTGTTGACAAATATTTGAAGGCCGAGCGACTCAAGCAAATTAATGTCTAGAGACTGGTTTGCCTCAGCGTCAATTATGATTTTTGCTGAGCCATTGCCAGGTATAACCTGCAAATAAGTCGCTGGCCGGAATGATGTGTCAGGCACGCTGTTTCCATCATAATCAAAATCAAGGCTGAGCGGATTTAATGAATTCTGGTCAAGAGTTGCAATTGAGCCATTTATTATGTCTATAGTCGGGAAAACGATGCTATATGATTCATTTTCAGTATCCTTTATCAAGCGCAAAGTGAAATGCCCTGTGTCGTACGCTTCTATCAATATCTTATATTTGTCAGGAGCTTCAAGAAGCGATATTGTAGTTTGCATCGACCTGTTGTCTAGCTCATAAGTTCCGGTATCAATGTTCTCCTCCACTTCCCCGCTCGGAGTCATTCCTATATGGGCTCCCTGGCTATCGTAAAGATGAAGATTTACCGGCGATCCTGTAATCACCAGCAATTGAGGAGTGAAAATATTTCTTCCATCGACTAACAATCCATTAGCGAGCGATTCTCCGCCTGCCATATATGCTAAAGTTTTTGCAACATCTGTTAAGGCGATTGGCGCCTTCAAGGATGCGCTTTTATTAATTAATGACTGGTAAAACGGCCCAGCAATTATTAGGGGTACTTTATTTTCAGCCGCCCCATCGATTGCCTTCCTTACTGTATTTGAAAAATACTTGCCGGGCTTTGCCACAAGAATAATATCGCCGCTTGCAGAGGAAGCTAACGCAGAAATGTCTGCCGAAGTTGCTATGAGCGAGATTCCTTGAAGCAGCTTATAACCAGTACCGCTCTTGACGTAAATTTTGTCTATTGAGTCGTAAACAGTACTTCCAGGATTATTATTCATGCTCGATATCGCAAGCGCGCGTGCAAGCATATCAGCAGGGGAAGGAGCACCGCCGAGATAATTGAATGCATATTTGCCATTCTTAAGAAGGATAAAATTATTTGGACCATCGATTGCATCACCTTTTTGCCCATTGGCAAGTACATTCTGGTAGCCAGTTGGTGATGTTATTAGAAATACAGTACTATTCAAAATCTTTTTATCAGCTAATTTTTTTACTATCTCTCCGACTTTATTGTCTACATCCGCATAAGACATCGCATCGGCAGCAGTTGACTTTCCATGATCGTTGCCAAGCAGATAAATAGACAGCAGGTCTGGAGCGTCATTTAATGGATCATCATCCCTGTTTTTTATGAAATCAAGATAATTAATGACTTCATTATAATTATTAACCTGCCCTGCATTAAAGTCGATTGAACCTTGAACAATCTTGCTTGGGGCAGTTGCAGAAACCCCTTTGTGAATCACTGCAGCAACAGACGCGGTGTGCTTGCCATTATCCTCAAGATAATCAAATATAGTGCTTACCCCTTTTGCAGTAAGATAAGTATTCACATCAGGAGGATTAGTTATGAAATCCTTATCGCTGCCAGCGTCTGAAAATTCATTTCCCGGAACTAAGTGCTTTCCAGGCTTATTTCCTGTGAGAATGGAACCGTAGGAAGGGAAGAAATTATCAGGGAAAGGAACTGAAGCTTTGCCTTGCAGGCTGCTACTCGAAGTTATTAGCTTCTCTATGTTTGGCAGGTTTCCATCGCCAAGCTGCTTTTGAAAAGTGCTGCTGTCAAGCCCATCTACGACCAGAAGAACAGTCAGGTGAGGCAGCGTTTTCTTGTATTTCATGTTCCTCGAAGATTTATCTATTTCTGTCCATCCCAGATATTTCTCGTCGAAGAATGAATTTTCGTAAATGTTTCTTTCAAGTGTTGCGAAACCTATTTGCGGATCGTTTGTGTAATCTAAAACGTTAATGATCTGTGCAGGCGCCCCAAAAGAGGGAGCTGAAGATGTGCTATTGCTGTTTGAAAGGAACAATGTCGCCGGACCAGAAGGGCTATAATCCCTGAAAAGAACTGTTGGATTTCCTTTGCTATCGACAACTATATCAGGCTTTGAGTTCACCAAGTTCGATGACAAGGTTGCAACTTTTGCTTGTGCAGGTGGCGAATTATCGACCATCAATACTTCATCACCTAGAGCGCCTGCCACGAGATTAACGTCGAGGCGAGCGTACCTTATCTGATCTTGGGCCTGCCATGCAATGTGCGCAACTTTATTTGAATCTACATCGATTGCAGGATAATCACCTAATGAAGATGCAGAGCCAACACCTTTGAAACTTGGCTGAGTGTAACGGCCCGGAGTAGATGTTATATGGCCTGAATTATTTGCAGTTAGAATCTCAATTTTTTTGTAAAACAAAGTATAAGGCGAGTCAAAATCATCTCTTATCTCATATCTAAAGTAAGCAACATGTGCATTGCCATCCTTATCGATTGCGATATCAGCAGGGCCCGCGAAGTCGTTAATGCCCCTATTCTCGTCGATAACAGCCCAGTGCCAATTATCATCTCTTGGCGAAGTCCCGGCAACATCAAACATGGCGCTTGCCATTTCCCCAAAAGCATACCTGTACGAGCGCATGGTTGGAGTAATTTCCCCTGTATCAGGATCGATTTTATCCCAGCCAAATGGCCAACGGACACCACCATCTGATCCAGTCCCACCATAATCATATGTTGCGATCTGGACACTATCTCCAAAATACACTGCTGGTGCCGCAACTATCCCGAGAGTGTAGAAGATTGGAACCAATGGATGCACAGGCGCAATCATTTCAAGTCTCTGAAAGACGCTAGGATAAATGAATTCAAAGTAAAACTGGTCGGGGAACATCTCTGAAACCTTGGAAGTTATTACAGGCATATCGTCTTTAGGGTTTATTGCAATCCTTGGGCTCATAAGTGAAGCATCCTCGAAATCTGCAAAATGATAGACGAGAACATCTGAAGGATTTGGATTCCCAAATGAATCAATGTCCCAATTCATATTTCTTTTTCCTTCAGAGCCTTCCTTGCCGTTTAATGCATAGAATATCAGCCAATTAAATCCGCTTGTATGAGTCTCTGCAATCAGGAATGGGTTGCCTTTAGAGTCAACTGCAATATCAGGGCTCGCATAGCTGATTTTGCCCCCTTCGCGGATCATAGTCCACTTTACAGGATTATCTGTGCTCCAATCAAAATATTCAGGGTGCTTCTTGTCAACCTTGAATTTCCTGTTCGTTGGAACTGACCCATAAAGAAGCTTTGTTGTCGTGCCGTGCTCAATACCAACAGCGTGCACCCTGCCAAATGAATCAACTGCAAACCTAACCTGGTCGATTGCTCCAAGAACGGCAAAACCGTCAGGGTCAATAATATCTATATTCTGGTCATATAAACCGTTATTGTCCACGTCAATTACGAGCGTGTAATCGCCTCCCACAAGTTCCGGGCTCCAGACTAATTGAGTTGCCTTGTAAAGGACGCCTTTTGCAAGATTAACCTGCTCGGGAGAACCAGAAACATCCTGAAGCGCAGTGCCTGGAGAAATGGTTTTTCCTTTGACGGTAAATACCTTAACTACCCTTGCTTGATTAATCGAAATTACTGCAGCTTTTGCATAAACTGGATCCTCTTTATTATAAATTTCAACAATTTTTCCTGTCGAATCAGAATTATCGATGGCACCGCATGTATTGCCATTGGCCGGATTATTACATTTGACCTCAAAACCAGCTTTGTCATGATAGTCGACAACATCAATTCCAGGCTTGAATTTTCCGTCATTGTCAACATCTATAACTATGTGATACCTTCCATTGTTTGTCGCGAAGCTCGAAAGTATCTGGGAAGCAGAACTTGCTGTTTTCCAGATCAAATTGCCTTCGAGCGTGCCCAACTGGGATGTTTGAAGTGGGATAGGAGCATTTCTCTCAGACTTGTCAAGACCGCTTAGGATAAGCTCAGTGCCAAATGTGAAACCGGTGTGCTCGATGACGTAAACATTTACAGAAGTTCCATTTGGAAGTCCGACTGCTTTCACATAGACTTCCTCGCCAATAGAGAAGTTGTAATTATAATTCCCAATCTGGTTGGCAGAATCAGCGCCAACAACAGGAGCAACTACAAGAGCAAATTTCTGCGGATTTCCAGTAATTGTTGCCGCCTTGACAGTCACATTATAGAATCCGTCAGTGAGATCCTTCATTTTGACTTTTTCAACGTTGTTGACTGCATCCTTTCCTGGGTTTACAGTTGTTTTAACAGAAAATCCCGCAGCATTGAAGATGTTTCCATAATAAACATCGCCATTTGGGGCAGTGACAATCAAGTCCAGGTCATTTATGAGGGAGTCAGTTAATCCCGCAGCCTGCTGGTCAGCCCACACCAGGGTAATTGAAAGATTAGATTTTTTTGAAAACCTCATAGGGATGGTGTTTATGCTAGTATATGACACCTGATCGCCAGCAGAAGTCAGTTTCGAGGGAGCTTCGTTGTCGCTAAAAACCAAAGTTGTGTGCCGTGAAAGTGGGAAGAGCGTGGAAGGCATGTCCAATAACCCCCAGCCCTGATCATTATTTGGGGCGTTAGTTGTTGTTCCCTGAGCGGCAGTGCCCTGCCCGCCAATATTTCTTGCACCATTAATTATCATGGCCTTCATAAGCGAGGCTGAAGAATTTGGATGGTTCTGCATCTTGCGATTGTATTCCAAAACCAAGGCAAGGGCACCAGATACGTGGGGAGTTGCCATGCTTGTTCCACTAAGATAAGTATAGTATTCCTTGTAAGCTGAGTTTCCAGCGAGATTTGGATTTGATGGGATTGGGACACTATTGTTAAAGCTAAAGGGAGATCCTAATAGATTTGTGTTCATATGTGCAATTAGCCCTGCAATATCAGAAGCCCTTATTGGAAGCTGAGTAAAAATTTGGGCTCCTGAACTATTAAAGATATCGACTGCTACATAATTCGATCCATAGCCATAGACTGGACCACCCACTTGCCCACGACCAACACAATCGGAGCTGTTAGTAACATTATCGCCGTTTGCATCGACGTCATTTTGGCAAACGCTCGACCTTGTTGATACTATATAATGTCCAGGTGCGACTATATCTGGCTTTACTCTTACAGTGTTCGCAGTTAATGGGCTAACTGGTCTTCCTCTGCTGCTAAAACCCGCTATATCCTCATTGTCATCAGTATCAGGAATAATTGGGCCAACTCCGAACCCACCATTATACGTGAAGGGCGCTCCAATAGCTTTGAATCTGGTTGTTAGAGATGGTAGCAGGAAGAATCCTGCAAGAGGGCCTGTTGCACTCGGAGCGGGTTGGGTCCTGAAGCTCTCAGTTGCCCCGACAGTAATTACATTTTTAGCAATGCTTTCAGGCTGGATTGAATTTGCTCCAGTTGCATTGCAGGGATTCTGCTCCTCGTTCCCAGCAGCGAATATAAATGCTGACCACTGGTTTTCATAGAGCATCTTGTCGAGACTTTGAGCTTGAACTTTGTAGGTGAAAGCGCATTCAGTTCCGCCCCAGCTGTTAGAGTGAATTTTGTATCCCTGGCCAATAGCGTATGAAAGACCGGATCGCTCATTGCCATCCCTTTGCTGCATCATAAATTCAGAAAGCGGAGCGGCTCCTCTATATATACCGCCAGAGTTTGCGCCATCTCCGACTGCAGTTCCTGCAACATGCGTTCCGTGCTCGTTAGTATCGATCGCATCACCTGGACCGGTGGTATTCCTGATCTCCCTAATCCTTCCTTTAAAGTCCTTGAAAATATTCGGATTTTTTGTATTGCAGTCAGCAATTCCAGAGCACTTAACAGCAGAATCAAGGCCAGAATCGAGAATATCTACAAGCTCTCCTTCTCCTTTGAAAGGTATTCCAAAAACACCATTTTGGAGCGATTCAACACCCGTAACAATTCTTGCTACATCATTTTTATATGTTGGAGCCTCGTAAGCAGAAATAAGCAAAACTGATTGAATTTTTGAAATATTTTTTAATATTGTATCAGGCGCGATAATATTGAAAATACCATCGAATTCATAGAGTATAGAACTTCCAAGTGCAACAAGACTCTGATTAACAATTTCCTTGTTACCGAATAGATAAGATATCTGATACTCTGATGAATTTCCAGTTGTTAGCCCTGAAGCCACGGTCGGATAAATGCCAGAACTAAGCTTGAATGCAGGATGAAATATTTCAACCCATCTAACATTGGAATTTGCTTGAATCTGGGACTTTGTGCTAGCACTTTGAACCAGATAAGCATTTTGGGGGATTATCCCCAGCATTGCAGCATTAATGTCAGCAAAAGTGGAATCACGAATCGAGGTATCATGAAGCTGAACAACAAATAAGCCGTATTCAGGGGAAATAAGCGATGGTTCGATAGAGATATTCTCAAATAGCGGATCAAAAACAAACGCGTTTAGCATTACATTGATATCACACTTATCCCCTTTGCCATCCCTGTCAGAATCTGCCTGGTCGGGGTTAATAGTGCTTGGGCAATTATCTTTGAAATCGCGGATAATATCACCGTCGGAGTCTCCAAAAGGGTCATTAGAAAGGAAAGGCTGGAAATTTGCCTCGCCTGATATTGTTGCCAAGATTTCTGAAGGGCTGGTTGTTCCCCAGTAGTTATTTGCGGCTTCAACTGGCGAGGGTATCGTGTTGATTAAGTTAAATCCCGAATTGCCGTTAAGTGTACTAGACGAGATATTAATAGAAAAAGTGTTGCTGGTGTTTACCCCTATTGAATTTTGCTCTAAAAAGCTTGATGAGATGCTAATATTCGCGCTATTTGATATCTGGATTCCGACAGAGAAGTTATTGACTATGCAATTCTTTATGGCAACATTATTTTTGTCAGAGATTAGAATGCCAGCATTGCTGTTATTTCCAGTTAAAGTGAAAAGGTCACAGTCCAATTGTACATCAGACGCGTTTATTTCGATGCAGCCGGTATTGGTTACAAAGTCAGATGTCAAAAAATATAATCCAGGATCTGAAATTGTCGTGCAGGTGCTAATCTCAAAAGCGGTGGCTGAGAAAACTAAGGCGAGGGCGACTGCGAGGAACCAAATTGTTTTCTTAAAACTGATTTTGTGTCACCATGTTTGGTTTAGTGCAAATAAATTTGATATAGCGGCTTTCTTTTCTCATTGTTCCACCGTCTTTAGATAATCCATTACTGCTGCAGTTTGCTTTTTCTGCAGCAAGGTGTATTTTATTCGCATCCTAAGCTGGGGCAGAAGGCTTGGCTTTTGGGTGAAATCGGAAAACTCTTCTGAATGAGCTGCAAGGTAAGCGTCAATTTCCTCTTCGGAAACAGTGATGGAACTTAAATTGACATTTTGATCAATTATCTTCGCCATAATGAGCTGGTTTCGCACCTGAACTTCCAGCTGCTCGTAAGTCATATTATTCTCTGCGAGTTTTTCATTTAATTGCTCTTTTGTAACCTCGCTTTGCGCTAGCGCTGCCGAGATATAACTATCAACCTGGGCCTGCGCAACATCGATGTTTTGGTTTTGTGCTTCCTGAAGCAAAATTTTTTCAGTCTGCACAAGATCGATTGTTTGATTATCGACGGTTGCGACGTCTGCGAAAATTCTTTTGCCTGAATCAACTTTTAGATTAGTTTTGCTTGTCAAATAAATTAAGCCCCCTGTGATGAGAATCATAACTAGGACGCCAGTCATAAAAAAAAGCATATTACTTCGTTTCTTTGATTTTTTAATTTTCAGCCCCCCAACCAAATTATCATGGAAAATTATCGTTTTAAATACTTTACCCTTAACTCAGCTCAGGATAATTCTAATTCGTTATGCACACGCATAATTAGTATCAACTAAAGTAACTTTGTACATACTTAACGAAAGAGAAAGCCAGAAAAGGATACCAATTAAAATAATTGGTTACTAATATACAAAAAAGATACCTTTTGGGACTAATTTAAAATGTAAATAAAATGAAATAACAACCTTTTTTCTCAAAAAGCGGAATTCCTTAAAATAAAATAAACCCAAAATAAACTCGCTTTCAGACAGAGCCTTTATAAGAGCACTGCCATCTCTTAGTCAATGCCAACAATTCGAATTAAAGGCCACGATATCAATTATCAGCCCGTTAGTGATTCTAGCCATCGCCGGGCAACTCAATTCACCAATAAAATAATTGAAGCGCTTGGCAAAATTGGAATTGGAGTTGACGATGTCGAGATTGAGGATGAACCCTCTCCAATGAGGAAGGCCGTTGCCACAGTTCGCTGGTTCAACAATGGAACACATTGCCTGTACACTTATTCTCGGGCACATAAATATGTTGATAACTTGCAAATCGCCCTTAAAGTGATTGAGACAGAGACACAGAATGTCCTTAAAGGAATCAAATCCATTGAGCAGTTTATAGAGGACTTTCGCGAAGATGATGATGTTGTAGAAAAAAGAAAAGCAGCTCGCGAAGCCCTTGGATTCGAGCACGACCACCACGACCTGAACAGCATCAATGTCGCCTTCAAAAAGAAATCGCGCGAGCTCCATCCTGACATGCCCGGCGGCGACACAGAAAAATTCAAACAGCTAAATGAAGCACATAAGACTTTGAAACGGGAATTGGAGTAGAATTATCTAACTTCTCTTTCTCCAAAGGTTAATTTTCCAGCTCTCAAAGGCATTAGCCCATACCACGGTAAATTAGCTTTCGTACCATCAGCTATTGGGACAAATTGTCTCTGCATTGTAATTTCATCTGTCGATGGATCCCTGACTTCTGCAAAATACGCCAATGTTGGAATAGAACCATCAAATTTTCTGCCTAAATGATGCTCTAATATGCTGAACAAACCATTCATAAAAAGACCGTGCTGATATTTTTTTGACATGATAAGAAGCGGATGATCAGGATTAAGATCTGCCCCAATAAACTGTTGAGAAATAACACGGCTATCGCTTGCATAAGTTCCACAAAAAAAACCATAACCATTTTCATAATAGCTTATTGGACCTGAATAACCAGGTCGCGGATTAGTTCTTACATGCGAAATGGTTCCAACTCTTATGCCGGTACCTGGCAGAAAATCTTCCATGTCTTCTGCCGTCATTTGTTGGTTGGATTCGCCTCCAAACCATCTCCAGCGTTCATACATTCGACCCAAGTCATTCCATTCATCGACTTCATGAATAAGCAAATCAAATGGCTTATCGGTTCTCAATAAATCAGATAGGTCTGGCACAGTGTGTGTTGTGGATATTGAATCAGTCATATAGCTAAGAATCTTAAGAATATATAAAAAGATTATCAACATTAAAAATAATCCTGCATCCTAAACTTTCTCAAGCACAGCCCGATTAGCCATGTAAACTAAAACATTGTAGCCAAGAGACTCAGCGGCTTCTTGTGAAAAACCAATCCTGTATAACGGGCCAATAGCAGCGCCAGTTGCAATAAGCAGGCCTCCTGGAGCTAATAAATTGTGAGCGCATTGAATAATTTTTTCTATGTGCAGATTAACAGATTTATGAAATGCCCTGCTCGACGGAAGAAGATGACCCAAAGGATAGTCTGTGGACAAATGCCTCATTTGCGCGTTGACTGTCAAAACATTGTTGGCAACAATAACATCGAATTGCCTTCCAGCCATAATTGTTTCAAGCTCTGTCAACTCACCGCGATGCAATGGATAACCATTCCCATTTTGAATTTTTTCTAAATCACTTTCAATCCCTTCTGCCGTAAATCCTTTTCCTTGCAAATAACCAATATATTTCCCTTCCGCGCAACAAAGCTCAAGGACGGACTCAATTTTTCTATTATCAGTTATTTTATTAAATAGTCTGTCAAGATTAACGTATCCTTGAGGAAGCGGTTTGGCCATTAAGAGTGGGAACTAGTGTTTGTTCTTATAATAATCGCCGAAACCTTGATAAGTATAATTAATAATTTAACGCACTATGGGGCGCCTAACGATGCCGCTTGTACTGGTTTTGCTTGTTGCAATCATGGTGGCATACTTTAACATTGCGCGTTTTTTTCCTTTTCTTTCGAATTTATGGGTGACAGTTTTATTTGGCTCAGTTACAGCCATAATTCTTTTTATCCTTATTCGCAAATGGATACCCGAAAATTAATGGGCTTACAATAGCCATAAAATATCTCAATCCTAACTAAAAAATGCGCAATTAACGAGTTTAGTTATTCATATCTCAAAGCATCTACAGGCTTCAGCTTTGAAGCCCTGTAAGCAGGGATTAGCCCGGCGATAATTCCGATTCCAATCGAAATTGTGAATGCGTAGATTAGAAGATTGATGGAGACAGAAGTAGTCACTCCTGAGCTTCCTGGAAGAAAACTTACGCCGAGCTGAGGAAGCAATAATGATGCTAAAACACCCAGAGTGATTCCAAGAGCCCCGCCAACAAAACCAACCATTGCCGAAGTCATGACAAAGATCAAGAGAATATCGCTGTTTCTGGCGCCAATAGCTTTCATTATTCCTATCTCCTTTGTTTTCTCGAGCACAGAGGTGAACATGGTATTGGTGATGCCAAGCGCTCCGACGAGAAGAGATATGGCAGCGATTGTTCCCAAGAATATTGTGATTGTGTCAGTGATGCTCGATATTCTTGCCTGCGTTGCCTGGGCTGAAGTTATCCTGTAATCCTTCGCTCTTGTTGTTACTTTATGAGCAATCATTAATTTCGCATCTATTTCTACGGTGGCTGCCTCGACAAGAGAAGGACTTGTGACCTTTATGGAAATAGAATCGAAATAATCCCCTCCTTTATTTTCTAATACATCTCGTGCGTTAGTTATTGGCATAATCATTGCATTATCATTCTGGCCAGATGACTTTAGAATTCCAACTACCCTGAACTGTTTTCCTGCGATTGACAGGTCTCGATTGAGCGCGACTGGCTGCTTGAACACCGTACTTGCTATGTTAGAGCCTATCACGACAGCAAATGCATCAGTTGGACCGAGGAACCTACCCTGCTCGAGCTCTTCAGTTGTCATCTTTTGCCATGCAACCGGATCCACTCCCTGCACATTGAGGCTGGTTTTTTCACTAAGATAATACACGTCCGCTCTACCCGAGATCAAACCATCAATGACCTCTAAGTTCTGAACGGATCGAAGCGCTAAAACGTCTTTAGAAGTTAGATTCTTTGCAGTAACCGTGCTAGTTCCTGCGCCACTACTGTCTCCTCCGAAGGTTCCTCCGCGAAAACCGCCCTGCGCGCGCTGACCGCCAGGCGATATTGTTATCAGGTCAGCGCCAAGCCCGCCAAGCCTGCTTTGCACATTCTTCTGAAGGCCTTCGCCAATAGAAACAATAGCAACTACTGCAGCCACTCCAATTACTATTCCAACTATAGTTAGCCAGCTTCTCAGCTTGCTGTGTAATAAGATGTTAAGCGCAAGCCTCAAAGCCTTAACAAACTTCATCAACAATCATCTCTTCGTGGCTTTGCTCTTTTTTCTGAAGAAGAAAAAAGCAGAAATTGCAACAATCACAATTGCAATGCCTCCGCCAATCAGGAGGAGATTGTTGTTCCCTGAATTTCTTTGCCTTTGTAAACCTTGCTGAGTGGTTGTTCCTGAAGCACCAATAAGGTCAGCTGTCCTAATTGGCACGTTTTTTGTGATTGAATGCCTTATACCGCTTACATCAGTATAGTCGAGCAAAACAGTTAGGTTGCTCGCGCCTCCGGTTCTGCCGCCAGTAAAATTGAAAGCTCTCTGCCCTCCATTTCCAGCAGGCCTGGCCTGTGGGGTTTGCGTCGATATTTCCGCTGCTGATGCGATTTGGAATGAAACAACAGTGTAATCGCCCTTGTCCAGATTCCCCACTATGGCTGAACTGCTTCCAGTAACCCTAAATGCGTCTTGTTGAGGCACGCTTACAGTCACTGAAAGGGCAGGATTATTGCCTGTGTTCGCAATGGATAAAGAAGTCTGGCCAGCAGAACTTTGCGAGAATGCGACATCAAAATCCGTGTCGCCTCCAACATAAATCCCTGCCTTGGTTGTGATTTTCTGCGTTCCGTTCAGACCGTCGAACTGCAAGTTAAGGTCAATTTGGTAAAGTCCTCGCGCAGCATTTGTATCAGCAATTACAATATAATCGACATCGATTGATTTTCCTGGTTCAAGAAATTTTATGTACTTTGTGTTATCCGAGTAAACGGGTAAAACAATGTTGTTCTTTTCGCTCCAGGAGAATATCAGATTCTGAAGCGGAGAGTTTCCGAGATTATTTATTGTGAACTTCAAAGGCGTTTCTTTCCCAGGATCGATCTTAGCTTTGTCAACATATATTATCTGGGCAAATTGGTTCCCCTTTATGGTGACTGAAATGGAATGTGTTACTCCTCCCTCAGTCCCCTTGATTTCCCT
Source organism: Nanobdellota archaeon (assembly GCA_038046545.1). Classification (GTDB taxonomy): domain Archaea; phylum Nanobdellota; class Nanobdellia; order Woesearchaeales; family JBBSVZ01; genus JBBSVZ01. The sequence goes on from JBBSVZ010000059.1 coordinate 13,048, forward strand.
AAAATCAATTTTTTGTATGCCATCCTTGGCATCGCCAGCTATCTTCACCCGATACTTGATAAATACTGCATTATCTCCATTCTGGCGTGCTGATAAAGTTCCAATTGTTTGCACATAATTTTCTCCCTCTAAAACGAGGAAAGGATATGCCGGCACCAGCTGGAATTGCAGGTCATTCGCATCAACGCTTCCGAAGTTCTCAATCTTAAATCTCAGTTCGACAATTCCACCCGTGGGCACCGGATCTGGTGACTGGCTTACAAACGATGCTGTAACAACCGCCTCATTCGTTGTGGCTGCGCTTATTATCAAGGGGCAAAGGACAATAATCAATGCCATCGCAAAAAGAATTTTTTTCATGTTTTCACCTTTCTCCTGCTATTAGTTATGCTTTCTATCATTCCATCTTTCAGGTTCACGACTTTCTCTGCATAATTGACAAGACGCGGGTCGTGAGTTACAACAATTATCGTCTTGCCTTCATCCTTGTGAATCTTGCTCAGCATATCCATAATGAAAATACCGGTCTCGCTATCAAGATTGCCAGTCGGTTCGTCGGCAAGGATTATATCAGGATTTACTGAAAGTGCCCTTGCAATTGCGACTCTCTGCATTTGCCCGCCAGAAAGTTGTGACGGTAAATGATTGATACGGTCGCCAAGGCCCACAAGATTCAGAAGCTTTGTTGCACGCTGCCTTGATTTTTCAGTATCCTCGTCCTGGAATTCAAGAGGTAACATCACATTTTCAAGCGCTGATAGCGTCGGCAGTAGATTGAACTGCTGGAATACAAACCCAATTTTCCTTCCCCTGGTCTGTGCCAGGGCAGATTCATCTAGTTTTGCGATATTTTCATCACCCAGTAAAATGTCACCTTTTGTCGGCAGGTCTAGGCATCCGACCAGGTTCATTATGGTGCTTTTTCCGCTTCCGCTCGGCCCTTTGATCACCACAAATTCCCCTTTAGTTATCTCAAGGTCAATATTTTTCAGTGCAGAAACTTCAATCTCTCCCATCTTGTAGGTCTTCCACACCTTATTGAACTTGATTAAATTTTTAGCCATTGTGCCGAAATAAATTTATACTTGCTATCGTTGCGATGAAACAAGGTGAAACGTAACAGATTATAAACGTTTGCTGAAACCACATGAAACGAAACCAGATGAAACCCGAGGCGTTTTAATGATAGGAGACGAGCGCACGAAGCATAGCTTGTACGTTATTGTCATGATACTCTGCTTTGTTTATGGCGGCGTTTCACTTCTTTATTTCGTGATGCAAGCTGCTCCGCTTGCCCAGTCACACACATTGAGGCCGCCAATTTTTGAACGGGAGCTTTTTGAAAGAAACGAATCAGTGAACGTAAATTCAACATTAAGAAGAATAAATCCTGAGCAAACTACTCGGCTTGAGTCAAGGCTGACAGCCTTTTATTACACATTGCTGGGTGTCCTGCTTTTAGGCTCCATTGTCTCAATTTTAGCCGGGGTTTCAATTATGAATCTGCTGAAAACCAAAGAGAGAAAAGAGCTCACAAAAAGCCTGATCAACACCATGACTACCCCTGATGAGAAAAAGGTGCTGAAGGAGCTAGAACAAACAGGCGGTGAGCTGACGCAGTCGGAAATCGTCCTGAGGTCAGGCCTTTCAAAAGTTAAGGTGCATAGAATAATCAGGAGGCTTGAACAGCTTAAAATCATTAGCAAATACCCTTATGGAGTCACCAACAAGATAAAACTTGAGAAGAGACTTGATAAATGATTTTTCAGCTGCCCATAATCCAATACTTTTAAATAACCTGGTTGAACCACCAGTCAGATGGCAAAAGTCTATGATTGTCCGGGCACCTGCAAAGGCGTGGTGACAGAAGAGGAATACAACGCTGGAGCGAAAACCTGCAGCACACAAGGCTGCAGCTTTATTGGAAAGCCATTAGAGCCAAGAGACCAGTGCGACGACTGTGTTGCCAAGTCTGAAAAGGATGGGAAGCCCTGCGTTTGCGAAGATTGTGAGTGAGCATGAAAATCGTTTCTGCATTCTTTCTGACCTTATTTGTTTTCAGCATGTCAAGCTGGCTTTATGTTGTTGGAATTCAGTACTTTCTTGGCTATAACATTTTAACAGCGCCTCTGACACATTATTCAAGATGGCCAAGAGTTGATGATTTCGGTGTATTGTCATTCATCACAGCTTTCATTTCCTTGTTCATTTTCTTTATAACACATACTAACGAGAAGTTTCCTAAATGGATTTGACCTTAACCAGTGACAACTTTAAACGAACCTTTTCCCAGTCTAGTCGCCTGATTTTCCATAATCTTTAAATATGCGATAGTTACATTCGATTAAAACAAATTACGGGGTGTTTTTAAAAAATGGCAAAATCTGAAGACATGATGCAGAGGGTTGGAAGTTGGGCATTTATTGCAGGCTTGTTCGTTGCAGTACTTGCAGGAGTTATTGTTAAAGATGAACCGTTGCTTAGCTACCTCATATTAGGCCTTGGTATTCTTGGCTTAGTTGTTGGGTTCCTAAACGTAACAGCAAAGGAATCAACACCGTTCCTTGTAGCTGCGATAGCTTTGGTTGTAGCGGCAACTAGCTTCAATGCAGTTCTTTCTAAAGTTCCCTCAGCGGGTTCTGGTGTCGTTGGAATAGTCCAAGTGGTTCTATCCAACATATCTGTATTTGTTGCACCTGCAGCAATTCTTGTTGCACTTCGCGCAATATACGCCTTAGCATCCAGCGAGTAGCTGGATTTTTTTATTTTTTTCTGTATTTTCTAATTTAATTAATGCATGCCAATTAAAACTCGTTTTGGAAAAGATAATAAATTTGCCCTCAATCGCCGGGCGGGCTTGAATTGCAGCATAAACAGCAACATTTAAAATACATTCAAAAGACCTATTTCTTTATTGGGCCCGTAGTCTAGTGGTCATGACGTCTCTTTGACGTGGAGAAGGTCGCCAGTTCGAATCTGGCCGGGCCCATGCCTACCTTTTCTTTTTTGATTTTTTGGACTTAATCTTCCTAACAGGGGCTTTCTTTTTTATAGAACTGCGCTTAACTTTTTTTTTTACTTGAGAAGCAGCTTCCTTAACAACAGGATTCTCAACCTGGACTACAGGAAACTGGACTGCGAATTTCTCTGAAGAAACAACCTCAGTGTGCGGCTCTTCAAAGTCGATTTCTTTCATCTGTTCAATTACTTTTTTCGGGCTTTCCTGGCCTAATTGGCTCTGAGGCACTGCTACCTGCTTAAACTCTGAAACTGGAGCGGCAACGACATGCTGTTCCTCTGACTCAATTCGCTTTGACAGCACATGTTCCATGAACAAAGTCCCGAAGACGCCTAAAGCGATAATAATTATTCCGGTGGGAATCTGGGGAATGGATAGAAAACTGCCTTGCGCAGTCACGAAGCCCGTTATGCCTTCAGAAAGCACGTAAAGGCCTGCAAGAGAGATTCCTAGCCCTGTGACTAATCCTGCCGCCCTCAATGTATTCATCCCTTCAATTCCCGATATTGTAGTTTTAAATATTTCGGTTAGAAAATCAATTGGTGACTAACAAATCATAAAATTTGGCTGCCCTATCAAATTCCACCAGGTATAATGGGCCCAAGTCTCTTACAGTATCATGGGCGAGCTCAAAATTTTCAATGATACCGCCAACTGTGGATATACCTGCCTTTTCTTGGAGGGCTTGTGCAATGTTAGACTGCAAAATGGAATTAGGAGGCATGTCATAAAAGTCTTTTTGTTCGGGATAAGGTTTGACTTTTTCACCTTTTAATGAAATCCCTTTTTTGCTTAAAACCATGTCAAGATAACATTCCGAAGCCCCGCCCAATTCCTTTCGCGGCCCATTATTATGTTTAATTAGTCCATCCCTTCTTTGGTCAGTTAGCTCGCCCAGGGTGGTGTATCCGCTACGTCTTAGTTTGTTAATAACAAGATTAGGAGCACCGATATCTATGATTTCAAAATTATAAACATCATAATTTTCTTGGCCTGAAAGATCAGCAATTTTCTGTTCAAGCTCAGAGATTCTGCCTTCAAGGTTTGCTGATTTTTCTTGTTCCCGCACAAGTATCCTGTAAAGCACAGTTGTTTCGGGCCTTGACTCTTGACCCTCGCGCATTTCTCTTACAACTTCATCAAGGTAAAGCGAATCAAAAGCGCTAAGATGCGAAAAGACATAACGTCGCATTCTAACTAAGCCTGCACTGGCATGCATATGGAAGTTTTGCTCAACTTGACCATAATCATTAGCTAATTCCGAAAAAGTTTTACCAGCTAAAAGCTCTAAAAGGACATCTGCCTTTTTTTGAGTGATTGCACCTTCATCGCGCATATTTTCTATTAGTTGCTGATATTTACCATCCATATTCCCTTCAGCAAAGTAAGGGTGCATAGCTCCGATATCTGCTATGATTGTTTGTTTAAAAGGCTGGTTTGCCATGAGAATAGCTGTTTTTCTGCATTTATATTTATTTATATTCTACACTATATAGTAGTAACAAATAGCAGATCCTGAAAAATAAGCTATAGAGGGACTGGCAATTCGTAAAATTTAGCTGCTCTATCAATCTCCAGACAGTAAGATTTACTGATGGCTGAAGCAATTTCCCTTGATTGTTCCCAGTTATTAATTAAATACTCAATTGAAATAATACCACGTTTAGCGAGGGAATTTGCAATCCACCCATCCAGGATCAAATGTGTTGGTTGTGAATAAAAATCGGATTTTTCTGGGAAAGATGCTAATTCTTCTTCCTTAAATGCTATTCCAACCTTACTCATTGCAATATCGAGGTGCTGCATCCCCACTTTTCCACAACCACGGATATTTTCCACCTCATACCGGCGTTTCTCACCGAGTTCCACAGCTCCAGATATTTTTCCCCGTTCTGTCAAAGCGTAAATAAACCTTGAAGGAATCCCAAGTTCAGAAATATAAAGAAAAACAACATCGCTGCTTTTGCCTTGCCGTAATAATTCAATGCGTTTTTCCAACACAGATATTTTTTTACCAAGCTCTTTTTCGTGTTCCTGATTTTCAGCCCTCTCAGCCATTAAATGATTGTACAAATAAACTTCACTATTGCTTATATCGCCTGAATCAATTTTTTTTCTTAATTCAGTTAAATACAGTTCACCATAATCCTCCCTGCCCCGATCTAGGATTGTATCCCTTATTTTTCTCATGGAATAAGCCTTTCTTTGATGAATTGCTTGTTTTTTTACGTCGAATTTATCTGCAATTGCTTCCAAAGTTTCCCCATCAAATAAATTAATCATGACTGCTGCCGTTTTGCTTGTAATTGTTCCTTCTAATGTAGATTTTGCAATAAGCGCGTAATATTTATCTTCAAATCCGCCACCTGAGAAGTAAGGATGCCATTTCTCGAGCTTCTCTTTTAGTCTTTTTATGATCAAAGTATCTGCCATAACCCACCCCTGCTAAGAGTCGATAAACAGCTTAAATATATTTTGCATTAAATACGTGAGTAAGCTTTATAAAACCGCTAAAGTGCCACTGTATCTAAATGCCGGTGTAGCTCAGTGGTTAGAGTGCCACGCTCATAACGTGGCTGTCGCGAGTTCGAATCTCGCCACCGGCACGCTTTATTAAAGAATAACTATTTATTCTTCTCGAAGGTT
>JBBSVZ010000060.1:0-4085 GCA_038046545.1 Nanobdellota archaeon
CCGTGGTATATGCTCTCTGTTATCAACACCATTCTCAATAAAATATTTATGTTCACCGGGTTTAACCGGCATACCTCTTCGTTTGTCAATTTCCTCACAGAGTATTTTTATTTGTTCCGTGCCTAATTCAATGTAAACACCCTCGTGTAAATTCAAACTCCTAAAATCTTTTTCTTTTAATTTTTCCCATTTTTCATCTTTCGATTTTTTGAAACGAACCAAGAATCCCCTAACGCCTTTTTGACAGACCTGGGGTTCGAAAATCAAAGCTGTTGTAACTGTTTCATCAAGCAAAACCCAGTTTGTATTTACTATTCCTTTTACAATAGATTCTGTTCTAATTATGTCTGGCATTGTTTTATCCTCCCCACACCTTCGCCAAAATTTCCTCAATCCGCTTTTCTGCTTCGGATTTGAGAAGGCGCACGCCTTCAAGTGCCTGCATCTGACGGTCAAGTTTTTCGACGATTTGACGCTGGATTTCGAGAGGAGGGAGAGGCCATTTAAATTCCCTCAAAAAGCTTTCTGGTACTCTTTTATGCCCTGACGCACCAGTCATTTTTTCTTTGGCTAATTCTCGAAAATGTTTTGTTCTCAAGATATAGTAAATATATTTTGGTAACGCTTTGTCCATTAATGCCCTGATTACATGAAATTCAGTTGATCCAAATCCAGTTTCATTTATTAAATTCTCAGAAACCGCAGATTTACCATTTTCCATACAAGGGGTAATTTTTGCAAAAATAATATCTCCATTCCTAAAATATGTATAACCTTTATTAACTTCTTTTAATTGCCGTTGTTGGGAATTTAATATTGTTCCTGCAATATCATCAACCGCTTCCATTGGGACAAAAGAAATCATGGCATCTTCTTTCAATCTAATATCTTTTCTCGGATTTAGTTCAGCAAATTCTTCAATGTGTTTTAAATCAAAACTTTTAAATAAATCAAAATCAATTTCTCTGATTGCATTTAGTTTTTCCGCCCCCTCAACAATCTGCTTCTGTCTTTCGATTTTCCCAACAATCTCGTTCTGGATTTCAAGTGGTGGCAGAGGGATTTGCCATTCCTGCATGTAGCCAATTTTGAAATCCATTCTTACACCGCCGCATGCCTTTTCGTTCACATAATCCAAAAACTTTTTTGTTTTGAACAAGGCTTCAAGGTATCTTGGATTCAGTTCATTTTCTTTACAGGCAAAAATATTATAGGCACCGCTAATAATCTGGTTTTCAATATCAAACTCGCAAAGACCAATTGAGCCAACATTGACTCGGTAAGGGTTATAGCAAAACTGATTTTTGTAAGCTCTGAAATATGTTTGCCTTATATCTGCACCACGCAATTTTTCATTTACAAAAACCCCTGTTTGGTTGGACACACCCAAAACAGTAAATTCCTGTTCAGGGTATTGTGCAGGTTTGAAATTTTCTTCATTAACAACAATAAGTTTTTTGAGAGAAACGATTGGATATTGAACCCCTTTTTTGAGAATGGTCTCCAATCTTTCCAACCTCTCATCTTTTTCCAGAACATCCTTATCTACCTTACTCAAATACTCCCTGGCAATATCCATCTGCAAAGCGTTTTTAGGGTCAAGCGAGGCGAGGATTAGTAAAGCGGATTGCGGATTGGCAGTTTGTAATTCGTGGTATTTTTTCTCAATCGTTGAGCCGTTTTTAGCCTCTATGCCTTTTAGCGTCTCCTGCCATTCCTTAATTTGTTCCTCGCTCAAATTACTGCGGTAATTTTGCAGATTGAAATGATACGAATGGGCTTTTTCTATTGTCTTGGCAATTTCGTTGTCAACCTGCGACTCCACCACATTATCAAACTGCCAGAGCTTTTCCTCATACATTGCCTTACTGATTTTACCTCTGGCAAGTCTTTCGTCCAGCTCAGCAATGAGCTTTTCGCGTTTGGCTTTATTCTTTTCCGTAAGCTGTTTTTTGACTTCAGCTTTGATACGTTCTGCTGCTCGCGGGTCAAGTGTTTCAATCCACTCTCGTTGGATACAAAAGCTGTATTTGGTATCTTTTGGTTTTTTGGCCTGTTTTACTTCCCTGAAAAGTTCCAAGAGTTCAGGAATCTGGCTTCCATCAATCGGCTTGCGGTTGGTGCCCATAGAAAAGCCGTCATTTTCTATTTTGCAATACCAGACAAAATCAGTTGGCTTGCCTTTTTCAAAATAGAGGATTGAGGTTTTTGCCCCCTGTCCGCTTTTACTGACAAACACGCCTTGCGGAAGGCTAATAATTGCCCGCAGATTCGCAGAATTTAGAAGCAATTTTCGCAAAGCACAGGCACTACGTTGTCCCCAGGTTAAAAACCCCTCAGAGACCACTACCGCACATCGTCCGCCTTGTTTAAGCAGTTCAAACATAAGTTTTACAAAGAGAATCGTTGTTTCCGATTCTTTGGAGTATTCCTCCCAAACATTCGGATAAGCAGGCTGATCGCGTTCCGCTCCAAAGGGTGGATTGGCAATGACCACGCTTTTGCTTTTGGCATCGGCTGCCGGGTCATACATCTTTAAGCTGTCGCCCTGGTCGATATTGTGCGGATTAAGTCCACGGATATACATATTCACCGCTGCCATTTTGCGGATACGGCCCTGATATTCAGTACCGCCAATTCCTACGCGATAGAATTGATTGGCTATATGTTCGGGTGGGAATTGCCTTGTTTTTCTTGCCTTTTCTATCACATACTCATAGGTATCAAAGAGAAATCCGGCTGTGCCGCAGGCAGGGTCAAAAACGGTATCAATGAAATTAGGGTCAACCATCTCAACCATCATTTTGCGGATATGGTCGGGCGTTCTATTCAGCCCTAAATCTTTTGTGCCGCCTGTTTCAGAAAGTGCAGACTCGATGGCATCACCTAAAAGATCGGTTTTCAATATCCATTTTTCCTCAATTTCATTAACAAGCCCAATAACCTCAGCAATAACACCCCCTTTGACATTGTTAGTAAAGTTGGAATTAGCAAACACTTCTTCCATCAAAACAAGCTGGTCCTGCATTTTGGTTGGCATATTGCCGATTATCATCTGCCCGGCTTTGTTGAGAATAGCGGCATAGAACGGAAAAATGTTTTTATTAAGTTCGGACAGCACTTGCTCACCTGTAAGGGAAAGCAGATGAGAAAAAAGGAGACGATAATTTTCACCCTCAAACAGTTTTCGCAACGGGGTAAAAGACTCCTCCTGTTTGAGTTTTGATTCAAAGATACGAAGCAATAAGAGTTCAATAATATATTCCACCCGTTCCACAGGAGTGCCGGCAGGACGGAGTTTATTATGCAACCGTTTCAAAATATTGTTTGTTTCGTTGTCCGCATAATGGACAGTTGATCTTCCCATATTTACACCCTAAAAGTTGATTGTAACTCATTAAAAACCTGAGGCAGTCGGTTATCAAATTTTTGATTGACCTCTTGATAGTCTGCTCCGATTAATCGCACATACACAGGGTTATCAAAGATATCCTGTGGAGTAATGCGATTTCGATGAGCGATATTTTCTGCAAAAATATCTTTTATGTCTTGCAAGATATGGATTTGAGCATCAGTAAAGTTATAAGTCTTCAAATATGAATCAAATCCTTTCTCGATTCGCTCCTTTGGCGTAGGGATTTTCTTAATCTTCAATGCGTGCAAAAAGAAGTCCCATATTGACCCTTGCCCAAAGTCGTATACCTTTTGAAGTTGGCCTTCATCAAGGAATACTTGCGGATTTTTTGCCCAATCCTTAATTATTTCCACTTCCTCAGTGCTTGGTTCGTATTCTATATTTTCTTTAATTTTTTCCTTAATACCTACAATCTTCGGCTGGACTGTCTTTTCTAATTCTTCTTCAAACAATGAGCGAGCTTTTTCTATAGGGATATTATCAATCACCTGCACTTCATCCCCATGAAGATATACACGCTGGATAAGATGCGCCGGGTCAGGATTATCAATGAGAAACCATGCACCCGTTGGCCCCGGCCCAGGCCCAGGTCCTTGACCGCCACCCAATCCTCCATTTACAATGTGTATATTTTCTTTTTGTGTTCCCTTGCCGTTATCTTCCATATCAG
>JBBSVZ010000060.1:4095-6228 GCA_038046545.1 Nanobdellota archaeon
TAAACCATGCACCCTTTGGTGGCTTCGGTTCTGGTCCTGCCATCCTGCCAGTGCCATTTACAATATACTTATTTTCTTTTGGTGTTCCCTTACCGTTATCTTTCATAGAGGCGCATAATCCAAAAAAGTCTAATACCTTAAAACTGAATTTACCTGATTTTGGATCAAGACGGGTGCCTCTGCCAAGCATTTGAATATATTTACCAACGGATCTGGTAAGCATGGCAAAAGAGATATAACGAACGCAGGGAATATCAACCCCGGTTCCCATAATATCTACAGAAACAGCAATAAACGGCTTGTGGTTGGCATCCTTGAACCATTTCTTAAATGTTGCATTAAGGTCATTATTATCGGAAATAATAGCTTCTGCATAGCGTGGACTGGCTTCATCCTCAGGGGTGGCAAAGACCTTATTGAGTGCTTTTGTCAACATAATGCAATGTGGCTGACTGACCCCAAACAAAATCACTTTTTCACCGTATTTTGTATTGGCTTTTATTTCCTCTGCTATTCGCAGGCATTGATTTTCAGCAATATACTTGCGATCTAATTGTTCAAGCATCAGTTTTTTCTGCTGATCAAGTTCCATTTTCTTTCTTTCATCAGGGTCAAGGACATAACTGAACTCAACGCCCTTTTCCCGGGCTAATTTTGTAAGCTCTGTTTCAATAGATAGCACTTGATAGGGAGCTAAAAATTCTTCGTCAATGCCTCTTGTTAAGTCAAATTGATAGTCAGGATCTCCGGTTTCGCAACCAAAAAGTTTGTATGTGTCTAATATGGCAAGGTCTTCTTCTGAAATATCTTTTCCCTTGGCGGCGATGGCTTTTCTTGGAGTAGCGGTCAAGCCAATACGAGGGCATAAGAAATGATCGAAGATAAGCTTCCTATTGATGTTGATAGACCGATGGCATTCATCAACAACAATTAAATCGTAAAAGGTGTTTGGGATATTTTGATAAATATTCTCCAGTGTATCGATGACAACTATATGTATTTGAGCATTCTTATACTGACGATAGTTAGAAGAGGTAATACGAACCGCAGAAAATTCTTTACTGATTAAAGAAAAGCCGTCGTTGAATGCCTGATCTGCGAGGATAATTCGGTCAGCTGCAAAAAGCACCCGTTTTGCCATGTTATATTCAAGAAGTGCTTTGACAAAAGCAACTATCGTTCGAGTTTTCCCAAGACCGGTTGCCATATGTACCAGCATCTTTTGCCTGCCTTGCTTGAACCCTTGCAAAAGTGTTTCAATGCACTCAGTTTGAAAATACATTTCTTTGCCACAACTCGGATTAAGCCCACCGGCTATTGTTTTATCAATCGAGATTTCACGATCAAGATTTATTTTTTTCGTCTGCTCAATTTTCAAAAGCATCTCTTCTAATGGCATAAAACTATTGACCTGCATGAACTCACCCGCTTCAAGCCCTTTCCACTGTGTATCGTAAAAAAGTATTCGTTCTGGCGAGCAAGCATACAAAAAACGCGGTTTTAATACCCTTGCGTAAAGGGTGCGTAATTTATCAAGTGCCTTCTTTTCGTCATCAAATTTATTCTCAAACACAGCAAGAATGTTTTCGTTAATATCCGTGAGGGTAATATCCGGCCTTATACTTTTCTTTCCTTCAAATACTTTCTGCTGCTCTGGCGTTAAAGCAAATTCTTGCTGATAAAGCAAGGTATCACCCGGCTTCCAGCCAAGTTGTCTTAATTCCTCAATAACCTTTAAATCGGTATTAGTTGCTTCGTTTATTTTTGCCATTTTTATCCTCATCTAATTAAAGATAGGTGACTTCGTCGCACTTTTTAAACCACACGGGTGCCAAACTTTAGTTTAGGTGAAGCATAACACCCAACATCTAACACCAATTCAGTTCCCGATACAACAAGATATGTGCCTTAATCCTGAATGAAGGGCTCATGGCTAAAGCCGTGATGGTTGTACTACATGAATCTCCGCCATATAACTCCGCCTTTCAAGGCGGAGAAGCGGAGTTAATGTGTGTTACTGACGATAACCCCCACCATTTATGGTGGGGGTTGGTGGATCGCTCCCAGATCCGGACTTCAGCCCTGCTTTAACAGCAGATGGAAGATAGAAGTCAGAAGTAATAGTCAAAATCA
>JBBSVZ010000061.1:0-1231 GCA_038046545.1 Nanobdellota archaeon
TGGGTCCTGTTTTTCAGCAATATGCCAAGCAGAACCGATGCTGACGTGGTTGGCTCCTTCTCAACCGGAACAAGTTTTTGCACCTGTGTAGCAACTTCAACAGGCCCGTTTGTATAGACTGCTGCAGGCCCACTAGTTGTGTCATCAAGCGAAGTTGAGCTGCTTAAGTCGGTGATTCCATATTGCTTTAAAGGGTCTATGTTTTCACGGGTCAGCGCCCGCAACCTGTCCCTATCAATGAAATACATTTTTTGGTATGCGCTTGTTTCGAAATTGTAAGTCAAGGACAAAGTAACCTGGTTGCTTGAGCCGACATCAAATTTTTTCAAATCCTTGCTTTGCTGGAAATTGCACTCCACGTCCCTTTCCTCGTAAGTTGATACATTAAATGTGCTGGGCTGCATTACATTATTCTGCACTTCTTCTATCGTATCGCTACCTCTCTTCCTATAGCATTTAAAATTTACATTTACGGGGTCGCTCAATGTTCTCGCGCTTATCGTGGCCCATATCGTAACAGGCTCATCGTCATAAAATTTAGGCTGCGCTGCCCGAATATTCTTAAAGAAAACTCCAAGGGGCGCATACTGGTTTAATTCAACCTGGCTTCTGTATAATCCGCCTGTGGCGAATACCAGTTGCCTTTCAATCAAAAGTTTTGCATTAGTGCCAAGAGCATTAAAAAATTGTGTAAAGTCCGCGCCACCGCTTTGTGCCTTGTAATCAAAAGCTCCGGATTCAGCGTAGGCTGTTACGTCCAAACTCAAGATAAGTATCACGGTAACAAGAACTATAAATGTTAATAATGCGAAAGGACTTTTCGTCCTGTGATAGCAATATGAGATTACAAATACTATGAATATAGGAATAAATTTGGCCCAAAGATAGCCCAGATTCCATAATAACCCGTAACCATAGAAATCCAATATCAACAATAGGGGAATCAGTATATGCCACACAACGGGATTTTCTTCGTGTGTTTTAATATAACCAAATCCAAATGCGATTATAAAAATTGCATGCAATACTGCCCTGGGGTTTTGCTGCCATCCATTATTAATCCAAAAAAATGAAAAAACCATTATCATCAAAAAATAAGAAAAGAAACCTGGAAATTCTTGACTTTTTTTCCTATCAAAATAGATTGCAAGTATAATTAAACCAACAAATAAAACTGCTATTCCAACGTAGTATAGTATGGCCCAAAGACCTTGCCAATTTGGAAGATAAA
>JBBSVZ010000062.1:0-16106 GCA_038046545.1 Nanobdellota archaeon
GACTTCTTGGCATTGCTTCTATACCAGCGAAGGAAGGATACAAGGTTACTGTTATCGACCAACGAATAGAACCCGAGTGGCAAGAGAAACTAAACAAAGCTCTTAAACAGAATCCTGTTGTTGTTGGCACAACCGCGATGACGGGGCCTCAGATAAAGTTTTCACTCGAAATATCAAAAAATGTAAAGGATTTTAATAAAGACATACCGGTTATGTGGGGTGGTATGCACCCTACTATGCAACCACAGCAGACTATAGGCACGCCAAATGTGGATATAATTACTATCGGTGAAGGCGAACTCACTTTTGCAGAACTTGTTCGTACCCTTGAAGCTGAGGGAGATTTGCACAAAGTGAAGGGTATTTGGTTTAAGGAAAATGGCAAGATTGTTGTAAACGAAACAAGGGAAACACTCAAAAATCTTGATGAGCTGCCAGATCTTCCTTATCACCTTATTGATATGGAGAAGTACTATGCTGCAGATTTCAGGGGTCGCAGGTCTATTATTTTGACAACAAGTAGAGGGTGTCCATTTAGATGCACGTTTTGTATCGATCCAGCAGTACATAACAGTATATGGCGCTGCTATTCTGCAGAACGCGTAATAGAGAAGATGAGGTTTATCATAGATACTTACGGGATAAAGGACTTTTTCTTCCAGGACGATAATTTCGGGACAGACCCAGACCGCGTCAAGAACATACTTCGTGGCATAATTAGGGAGTTTGATGACGTGGCGTGGGGAACTCTTGGAATAAGGGCGGATGCCATATGCCGAATGGACGAGGAGTATCAGGATTTGCTTGTTAAAAGTGGCTGTAAAAATATTGATGTTGGTATTGAATCTGGATCTCCACGCATGATTAAACTTATGAAAAAAGACGAGCATGTGGAAGATTTTTTGAAGGCAAACAGGATCCTAGCTAAGCTTGACATAGTCTCCAAGTATACTTTCATACTTGGCTACCCTACGGAAACAGAAGAAGATATCCAAATGAGCAAAAATCTAGCCATGCAACTTATGGCTGAAAATAAGAATGCATACACCCTTTTCTTTACGTTTTGCCCTTATCTAGGCACCGAGGCTTGGGACCTTTCGGTTCAAAATGGCTTCAAGCCACCACAAAGTCTTGACGAATGGACTAATTTTGATTTTGATGGGTGGGCAAAAAACTCTCCGGCGTGGCTCGATAAGAAGCGCCTTAAAATAATAGACAATATAAACTTTACGTCCTACTTCATGAACAAGAACGTTAAGTACAAAATAAGTTCAAAAAAAGGAAAACTACTTTTCGACCTTTACGCTCCTCTAGCTAGGTTAAGATTCAAGCATAATTTTTATCATTTCCCCATAGAAAGAAAAATGAGAGAGAAATTTCTTGTATAAATCACTGAAAAACAACAAAAGTTTGGTTTTTAAAATTAGTTTTTGATAATCATAAGTGGTGCACCTAATGGATTTATCTATAGTTATCCCGGTTTATAATGAGGAGTCCAGAATAAAGCCATTCCTAAGAGACCTCGAAGACACCATACGTAGGATGCCAGACTATGAAATAATTTTCGTCAATGACGGTTCCAAAGATTCGACGATGAGTATTTTGAACGATTTTTCAAAGAAACAAAGGGAGGTGAAAATTATTTCATATAAGAAAAATCGCGGCAAGGGCTATGCTGTAAGAAAGGGTGTGCTTTCTTCGAATGGCAAGAAAATCATATTTATAGACGCTGACGGATCTACCAAACCGCAGGAAATTTTTCAGATGTTGACCCTTCTTGATAGCTACGATGTTGTTGTTGGAGATCGTACTCAGTACGAGTCCAGTGTCGATCAGCCTGTTCTTAGGCAGATAACTGGGAAACTTTTCAATTTCTACGCTAACCTGATTTTTGGAATAAATGTTAAAGATAACCTGTGCGGTTTCAAGGGCTTCCAACGAGAGGTGGCAAAGATATTGTTCAGGAATATGATTTCTGAGAGGTGGATATTTGATGTAGAGATATTCTACAAGATAAGGAAGAACAACTATTCCCTTAGGCAAATGTCGATAAAATGGAATCATAAAGAAGGCACTAAAATAAAACCCTTTGACCCATTTAAGATGTTTTTGCAGCTTTTTTTCCTAAGGATAAAATTGATGAAAAAATGAATATTTAATTGTTTTCTAAGACAATAATAAGATGAGTATCAATAGGAAAACCTCAGCTATCTTTATAATAATAATTGTTGCAGGAATTTTTCTACGTACGTATGATTTAGGATGGGAGACTTATAGCTACAGCGAAGTGGAAATGAAGCAAGCAGTTGACGAGTACGCAAAAGGGAATTTTATAAATAACTATTATATATTTGACACACCACCACTACCAAAGTATATTTTTGCAGCGGCTGTTATTCTCAGTAATACTGAAACTTCCTTAAGGATGGTTTCTGTAATTTTTGGCATGCTCACAGTTATTGCTCTATTCTTTTTTACCAAAAAACTTTACGATGTAAAAACAGCTTTGTTGGCTTCGGCCATTTTATCATTTTCTGTCGTTCACGTACAACTGAGTAGATATGTACAGCAGGAAACCATGCTAAGCTTTTTTTACGTAATGATTGCGTACTTTTTATGGGAAGCGGTTAATGAAAACAATAAATATAGTTTTGTTTTTCTCGGTATATTTATAGGGCTTGCGATGGAGACAAAATTTATTTCCATAATAATGATTGTGGTAATTCTGGTTTATACCATATATTCTAAGCATATTAAATTCTCCTTGAAACCAAAATTTTCCGTGCAAATTAGCAACTGGATACTGAAGTCGTTTTTATTGGCATTGCTGGTCTTCTTTGTGTTATGGCCGTTTGGATTTACAAAACTACATACGGATGCAACAATAGCAGTAAATTATGGAAACGAGG
The DNA here is from genome assembly GCA_038046545.1 of Nanobdellota archaeon. Classification (GTDB taxonomy): domain Archaea; phylum Nanobdellota; class Nanobdellia; order Woesearchaeales; family JBBSVZ01; genus JBBSVZ01. Next base: position 2,910 of record JBBSVZ010000062.1, read on the forward strand.
TTAGAAGCCAGGAAATATCTACAGATTTACCAATAATGCTGCTTTCATTCGGTAGAAGGATTTTTACCAGCATGCCCGCTGACATGCCATATCCTCTGATTCTTAAAATACCAGTTCTTAATTACCCGCTTCTTTACTTGGTAAAAGAGTGTATAATTTTTATACCGTTACTCATTTTTGGTATTTATTGTATTTTGAGAAGACCTATAAAACAAGACAAGTTTATCATTATTTTGATTGCTACTTTTATTATTCTACTCTCTTTTCATCAGACGAACATAAATTACAGGCACGTAGTAGGTATCATACCATTTTTTGCTATACTCGCTTCACGATGGGTAAGTTATGCTAAGATTAAATTGCACTATATTTTGATGATTTTTGCTATAGTTATTTTGTTTTCCTACACATTTATTATAGGACCTTCCTACGCACTTTACTATAATCCACTTAAGGATACGCTGGGGCTTATTGACACCGACGCAAAGATGTCAGAAGGAATGAAGGAAACAATAAATTACATAAAGCAGAACTGTACTAGTTTTTACGCTGGACCCTATTACAGGTTTATGATGTCACCATACGCTATGAATTTCTCTAATACTACAGCTTCTTGTGTTATAAGTGGTGATATAAACGAATTGTTCGAACTTGGAAATGTAAGAAAATACATACAAGACAAGCAATGTGTGTTAGAAAAGACCGTGTATAAGAACTCAATAAAGATATTAGATATTTATCGCTGCTAATACAAAAATATTTCAATTTATGTTCTAGGATGACTTTTAATAATCAATTATTAAAACTATATTTGGATTACTATGACAAAAATAAGGACTTTCCCTACAAGCGAGGAAATAGAGAATGTATTGTCAAGACTACCACCACGAGAAGTTTCCGGTTTCATAAGAGATTCTATAATTGAAAAAATAAAAACAGAACCTCAGGTTGCAATCTTATGCGGTGGGCTTGGTACAAGACTTTACCCCATCACAAAGGAAATACCTAAATCTATGGTATTGATAAAGGGAAAGCCATTTCTTCTGCATCAGGTAGAGCTTCTGAAAAAGAACGGCATTCGTGACATTGTTCTATGTGTTGGTCATATGGCTGACCAGATTAAAAACTATTTTGGTAATGGGTCGAAATTTGGTGTCAGAATATCGTACGGAGATCCTAAGAACGCAAAATATGACATGGGTGGTGTAATAAAGGCTGCAGAAAAACTCCTTATGGATCGTTTCTTTATTATGTACGGAGATTCTTACCTTCCAATAGATTTCAGGAAGGTTATGGATGATTTTCTAATAAGAAAGAAAAAAGGACTCATGGTCGTATGGAAAAATTTTGACAAGTATGACAAGAGCAATGTTGATATAAAGAACGGCCTAGTTACAGTTTACGATAAGGGAGCAACAGGTCCGACTTATATTGATTACGGCCTTTCGATACTTGACAGATCTGTAATAGAACAAATGCCACATAAAACAAAGTTTCACCTCGGCGAGGTATTTAAGGCATTAATAGAGAAGAACGAGCTTGCTGCTTATGAAGTTGACCAGAGGTTTTATGAAACAGGGTCATTTTCAGGTCTCAAAGATTTTGAGGAGATGCTTGCATGATAATAACACGGAGCCCTATGCGAATTACGCTCGGCGGCGGTGGTACTGATCTACCTTCCTTCTATTCAGATCATGTTGGTTTTGTATTATCAATGGCTGTTGACAAATACTTTTACAGTGTCATTAGCCCGAGAGACGACGACCGTATTCAGGTCATATCATCTGACTTCAAAACAATAGAAACGCGAAATAAGGAAAATATTGATAAACTGGCACTTGAAATACCTAAGGTCGTCATGAAGCATTTTGACATACAGCGAGGCTGCAACATATTTACAAGTTCTGAAGTGCCTTCTGGCACTGGTCTTGGGTCGTCTGGTTCTGTTATGGTGAATCTCATAAAGGCGCTTTCTGTTTTCAATAACATAGAGATGAGCAAAAAGGAAGTTGCTGAACTTGCTTGTTATCTTGAAATGGATGTCATGGGAGCTCCTGTAGGCAAACAGGACCAGTACATAGCAGCTTATGGCGGAATCCAAAACTTTATTTTTCAGAAAGATGGTGTGGTGGAAGTTTCTGAACTTAGGATACCTGATAGAACACTGAAGGAACTTGAAAATAATATTCTGATTTTCTATACAGGTATAAGACGAGACTCCGCAAGCATATTGACTGAGCAAAAAAAGGGTTCGCCAAAAACCACCGAGCATCTTATGTACATAAAGGACCTTGGAATCAGGTCAAGAGATGCACTTAATTCTGGTGATTTGACTACTTTTGCCGAGCTCATGAGAGAGCATTGGGAACATAAGAAAAAACTCGTTGGCGGAGTCACGAATGAAAGAATAGACATGTTGTACAATCTCGGTTTGGCCAATGGTGCACTAAGCGGAAAATTACTTGGCGCTGGAGGCGGCGGGTTTCTTTTGCTGTATGCAGACAGAAATCACGACAAAATAAGGGAAGAGATGGAGAAAGAGGGCCTGTCGGAGCTTGATGTCAAGATAGACAAGGAAGGTGTTAAGACTATAATAAATACCATGAGGTGATTTTGTGAATAAAAACTACCAAGATAACGAAGGTTACATAAAAGATTTTCTCAGTGAAACAAACGAAACTATTGAGCGACTTATTACGGAAGAAGGGAAAAACATTGATAAGGCGATAGAAATACTTTTCGATGCATGGAAGACCTCAAAGAGTGTTTACATATTTGGAAATGGTGGCAGCGCCTCTAATGCCTCTCACTTTACATGTGACCTTGCCAAATGCACAATAGTAAGCGAAAAGTCAAGATTCAGAGTAATATCGCTGAATGAAAATAACGCTCTTTTCACAGCCCATGTAAATGATGACGGATGGGAAAACGTTTACGTTGAGCAGCTCATGAATCATATGAACAGCGGTGACGTTGTAATAGCTATAAGCGTTCATGGTGGATCAGGAAAAGATAAGGCAGGTGCTTGGTCCCAAAATCTCCTGAAGGCAATAGATTATGCTAATCAAAACGGCGCAAAAACAATAGGGTTAAGTGGCTTTGATGGCGGCGCCCTGAAAAATCTGGCAAATGTCTGTATAACAATACCAAAAGATTCGACACCACACGTAGAACCACTGCATACTCTGGTTCATCATTTGGTATGTGACAGACTTAGACAAAAAATAATTGGTGAGTAAAATGAATAGAACAATTTTCCTTGACAGGGATGGTGTAATAAACAAGATTCACTATGACGAGGATATAGGACTGTGCACACCACACACCACAGAGGATTTTGTTTTTCTTCCAAAAGTTCCTGAAGCTGTTAAAAGAATAAATGACATGGGTTTTCTTGTAGTTGTTGTTTGTAATCAGCCTGACATAGCTAAGGGAAGATTAAGCTTGAATGCGCATGAAAAGATAAACGGTAAAATGATATCAGGACTTGAAACAGTCGGAGCAAGATTAGATGGAATTTACTACTGTTTTCATAGGCATGAAGATGGTTGCACCTGCAGAAAACCGAAACCCGGTATGTTACTAAAAGCGTCCCATGATCTTGATGTCAACCTTACGGATTCGTACATAGTTGGTGATACGATTGCTGATATCGAGGCTGGCAAAAATGCTGGCTGCAAGACAATACTAATTGCCAATCCCCGGCTTGATTTACTGAAGATACTACATGAACGGGGATGCGAACCGGACTATATAGTTGAAGACCTTCATCACGCAGTCCAACTTATAGAGAATTTGGAAAAGACGCATATAGAAAATAGGATGTGATTCATATGGTGGAAATTTTTGTGGATACAGCAAATATAGAAGAAATAAAAGAAGCAGCCAGCTATGGATTTGTTTCAGGTATCACTACAAACCCTAAAATACTGTCTCAAGAAGGTAACGTTTCACCGAAAGAACATGCACTGAAAATATTGGAAATACTTGATGTACCATTGAGTGTTGAGGTTCTGTCAATGAATAAAGACGGGATGCTGAAAGAGGTGATAGAATACTCATCGTGGCATAGAAATGTTGTTATAAAATTTCCAATAGGAATAGAGTGCCTTAAGGCTATGAAGGAAAGCGACACAAGCAAAATTAAGTATAACGTAACAGCTTGCATGAATATGAATCAAGCACTTCTAGCAGCTCTTAATGGGGCCACATACGTTAGTCTTTTCTATGGACGTATAGGAGATCTTGGTGTGAATCCACGCGAAGTTATAAAGGAAACCGCTGAGATATTCAGAAATAATAATATAAAATCAAAAATAATAGTGGGAAGCATAAGGTCGCTGAATGACATTAAGGAGTCGATACTAGCTGGAGCTGATGTAATAACTATACCATTTAAGTTTTTGAAGAAAATGGCTGAAAACCCTCAGACAGACGCAACCATAAAAGAATTCAACGAGTCATGGGCGGCAGTTCATAAATGAGCGAAATTAATGGTTTAGATATGCTGCGCCAAGAGCTTGAGAATGCTCCTGTGATAAGCAAGGGGAACTACAACTACTATTTGTGGTCTGTTACTGAACAACACCCACCACTCTTGCCTAAGGTCCTTAAGGATTGCAGCAAGTTACTTCTGGAAAAAATGAACTATGGGGATGCCGACATCATCCTTACAGCAGAAGCCATGGGCATATCTATTGCAACTACAATGTCACTGCTTATTGACAGACCAATTATAATAGGAACAAAAAGGAAAAAAGGCGTGCCTAATGAATATGAGTCATGGTACCAGTGTGGCTACAAGATGGATGTTTTGAACTTCAGCGAAATTAGAAAAGGGTCGAGTGTCCTTGTGGTTGATGATGTTATATCTACAGGCGGTACATGCCTTGCCATGATAAGTGCTGTCAGACATTTTGATGCAAAAGTTTCAGACATAGGTGTACTTGTCAATAAAATAAACTATCCAGGATTAAAGAGGCTTGCTGATCATGGGTACAATCCTAAAAGATTGTTTGATATAAAGGTTGAAAAGAATAAGGTTATTGTGGAGAATAGTTTTTGAGATGTTTTTATGAATATTAAAGAAACTTATGAATCACGAACATATGTTAGTAATACTATTATAAAAAGAAAGTTTGTAAACAGACTAAAAGATGTTTCAGGTTTTAAAATTCTGGATGTGGGCTGTGGCGCTGGTGATATATCAAAGACACTTGTCAATAAAAACGATGTACATGGCATAGATTTATCAGCCAGAAATGTAAAGATTGCCAAATCATGTGGCATACAAGCCGTGGAACATAGCGTAGAAAATAGATTCCCTTATAAGACAAATACTTTTGACATCATTATATGCTCTGAAATCATGGAACACCTTTTCAACCCCGAAAACGTAATAAAAGAGTCATATAGAATACTAAAAAATGGGGGCTCGCTGCTTTTATCAACGCCAAATTTTTATTCGCTAATTAATAGGCTTTTGATTATTAAGGGCCACCATACAGGTATAGAGCTCCCTGACATTACAGCTAGGGAACATATAAGATTTTATTCTCATCGAGGCCTAAAGATAATGCTTGAAGCTAATGAATTTAGGATAATACGACAAGAGGGTATTGGGTTCCATCCGTTTATTGATGGGAAAGTTTTGCGTTTTATTGAAAGAAACTTTAAAACCGTGTGTGATGGCATATTTATTGAGGCAGTAAAGGTCAAAATTTAAACTTTTTAAGAGTCCAAGTCCTGGTATTTAGTATGTTACCAATTGTTTGCGTTATTACACCAACGAAGAATGTCATGCAATATTTAGACAGATTTTTCGATTCTATAAATAAAATAAATTATCCTAAGGATAGGCTTGTATGGATATTTGCTGATGGCGAATCCGACGATGGCACTTTCGAATACCTAAAAAACAAAGAAATTAAATTCAAAAAGATTGTGATAACAAAGAAAAATAGCACCCGGCCGAATACCAGAAATGAAGCTTATTCTTACCTGCTCAGAAAGAAAATAAATCATGATTTTATTGCTACCGTAGACGCTGATGTACTTCTCTACCCAGAATTCTTCAATAAGCTTCTGAAACACTTCAAAAACAGAAAAGTTGGCATGGTTTCAAGCCACTTCATGTACACAACTAATAAATTCCTAGGAGGTTACACAAATTCTTATTTAGGCAGTAAAATGGGAAAGGTTGTAAGGACGGACTCATGCCCCACAGGATGTGCTATCTTCAGGAAGGGCTGTTTTGATTTTTTTGACGAAACTTTTGAATGTCATGAGGACGGTGATCTTTCCCTGTCCATCACGGAAAAAGGCTGGGCAGGTTTACAGGATTTCACCGATATTTGCGCTCACATTAAAAAACAGACAATCAAAAAGGAACTAAAGGAACTTTATGGAATGGGCTACTACGAACCTCTACTCTGGTTGAAACATCCTAAATATTTCTGGAACAAAAAAACATTTTTCGGCAGTATTTACTACATGATTTTCATTTTATCAATACCTTTGTTTTTACTCTCGGTTTTTGGTTTAATCTATACCAGATTTGCATACTTATTACCAGTTATGTTGCTTGCTTCATTCGTTATACATTTTATACAGATGAAATCGAGAAATCCCTTGAAAAGAATCATGTATTCGGCTTTTACAATCCTTCGGTTTTTGACATATTTTACCGCTACTTTACATAGGATAGTAAAGTTGCCGTTTCAGAGGTTTAATTTTAGAAAGCTTAAGATAATAACACAAAGTGCAAAATTTAATATTTAATGGCATAATTATAGGTTGTATATTCTTGATTATATGATGTTGGTGACGATATGCGAGTTGTTCTAATAATACCTTCTAGTGTTGGGGAGTTTTTTAGCGCACAGTTTCCACACACGGGTATGGCCTATGTCTCAGCCGTGTTAAAACAGAATAACATTGAAACCAAAATAATTGATATGAGACTGGGTTATACAGAAGAAGAAACTTTTACGATCATAGATGAATTTGAGCCTCAAATTGTTGGCATAACATTGTACAGTCTTGGTTTTACTAAGTCTTGTGAGACTATAAATAAAATAAAGCTACATGACTCTTCTTACAAGGTTGTAATAGGTGGACCACACCTTGCTGCGCTTAAGGAAAGCTCGCTCAGAGATACTTTGGCAGATTTTGGCATTTATGGGGAAGGCGAATATACTATGCTTGAACTTTGTCAAGGTAAGTTGCCTCAAGATATACTTGGTCTGATATGGCGTGATGACGACAAAATAATTGTTAATCCGCAAAGACCTTTCAATAACGATTTAGATAGCTTGCCTTTACCAGATTATGAAAGCTTTGAACTTAAACGTTATCTGGGTTACCCAGAGAGGCACTTGCCAATTGTTACGTCACGCGGCTGTCCTTACCAATGTGTTTTTTGTTCTATACGTCTTAGTATGGGATATAAGTTCCGTGCTCGTAGCCCCGAGAACGTTGTTAACGAATTGGTTCACTGGTATAGTAAGGGCTGGAGAAGTTTTGAGTTTGATGACGACAATTTCACACTTGACATAGACAGGGCAATGAAAATATGCGACCTCATAATTTCACACGAACTAAAAATAACATGGAAATGTGATAATGGTGTAAGGGCTGACAGATTGTCACGGGAGTTATTAGAAAAGATGAAACATGCCGGTTGCGTTTACATTTCCTTTGGTGTCGAAGGCGGTAATAACAAAATGCTTCAAGCCATGAAGAAAAACGAAAAGATCGAAACCATTATAGATTCAATAAAGCTCGCCAAAGAAGTTGGCTTGAATATAGGTGCAACTTTCATAATAGGAACGCCGGAAGAAACTTATGATGACTTCCTTGACTCATTGGAAGTAGCAAAAAGATTACCCGTCGATCATGTTTCCTTCTATAATATGGTACCTTATCCAGGTACGGATATGTATAGGTGGATAGAACAAAATGGCAAATTTCTTGTGGATAAGGAAACCTATCTTTACAATATTGCTGGCTGGAAAAACAAACCTATTTTCGAGACAAAGAATTTCACAAAAGAAGAACGTGAAAAGGCTTACAAGGTTGCACACTCACTCTATAGAAGGAAAGCCCTTACGATGAAGCTTGGTAAAGAACTTGGATTGCTGGCATGGGGACTGACAGGAAATGAAAAAGTTGAACTTTTCATGAAAAAGTTGGTTCTTACTCCAGGACCAGGAAGATTCATATTTAATAAAATAAAACGTGACCCGTCCAAACACCGAAAATGATAAGCTCTCTTATTAGTTATAATGATTCACTTCAGATATTGTTCCAATACCGATTAAAAAGGTTTTAAAAATATGCGATTTATAGCTTTTCGCCGTATCTTGTAGATAACATTTTATAGGTGTAACTTCATGAAAATATGTCACGTCGTTTCGGCAGACCCCTACAAACACTTAGGCGGTACTCCTATTGTTGTGAAACACTTAAGGAAACATATGAAATCGGATTACGTATACTGTAGAGGAAAATTCTTTTTTATTAGGGGTTTTATCTACCCTTTTATTATAGCGATTTGGCTTGTTCTAAAGAGATACGACATCGTTGTTGTTCACGATCAGGCTGGGTATGGTTATAGCTTTGTGCCGAAGTTTATGCGAGGTAAAATGATAGCAATGTGTCAAGGTGTTTGGACAGATTTTGGTGAAATGGTAAGACTTACTAGGTTTCAGAGGGTAAAGACTTGGTTTGCTATACGCATGCAGAGAGGTATGATTAATCGTTGTGAATATGTTATGGCTTATTGTAACTATGTAAGGGATAGACTTATCAAAGATTACGGAACAGACCCAGCAAAAATAGAAGTTGTATATAACGGCGTAGACACAAAAGCGTTCAAGTCAAAAGTATCACGCAATAAAAAGATAGCTATATGGGTAGGCGATAATCCAAAATTAAAGAACTTGGATAGAACTATAGAATACACAAGAAAAAATAAAATGAGGCTTCTTGTTGTCGGAGTAAATGGTAAAAATACCCAAGATATCATATACATGGACAAAGTAGGACATGAAAAAATGCCTGAAGTCTATAATAAAGCAGGAACATTTGTCATGTTTTTAGATGTAAGCGCGCCATCTCTAGTTTTATTGGAAGCTATGGCATGCGGTTTGAATATAGTTACAAAAGAAACTGAAATATTACCGCCTCCAAAACATGGAGTCTGTAAGGTAGACGGAAAATTATCAAGAAAAATCGCATTGAAGTTCGATTGGAAGGATGTCGCCGAGCGACATCTCAATATATATAAAAAAGTGTTTGAACGAGAGCAACCCAAAAATGATGATAAAATACAGCATAAAAATAGGATTTAAGACTTTTTAATCCCCTATTGATTAGTGATTATATGCAAAAGGAAAATATACTTGTCACGGGCGGAGCCGGTTGCATTGGTTCTGAACTTGTCAAAGAGCTCATGAAAAACCACAAAGTAACTGTTTTAGACAATCTAAGCAGCGGCAAAAATGAACATATACAGGAATTTACCACAAATGATAATTTTCAGCTTGTAGAAGGTGATATTCTTGATAAGGATGTTTTGGATAGGGTCATGAAGAACAAGGACATGGTTTTTCACCTTGCAGCGAATCCTGACATAAAATTTATGCCAGGCGAAAGAACAGACAAGGATCTGCAGCAGAATACTATAGCCACGTACAATGTTCTTGATGCGATGCAGAAAAATAATGTCAAAAAAATAGCCTTCTCTTCTTCATCGGTTGTTTACGGAAAAGCAAGTAAAATGCCAACACCTGAGGACTACGGTCCTCTCAAGCCAACATCTTTATACGGTGCCAGCAAGGTTGCATGCGAAGGTCTCATATCAGCTTATTGCCATATGTTTGATATGCAGGCATGGATATTCCGCTTCGCAAACATAGTTGGAGACAAAAGCAGAAAGAAGGGACGCACGGTTATATCGGATTTTATATTCAAACTAAAGGAAAATCCTAAAGAACTTAAGATACTCGGTGACGGAAAACAGTCAAAATCCTATATGTTGGTTGATGATTGTGTTACTGGCATGTTGTTTGCTATTGAGCATGCTAATGACAAGGTAAATATATTTAACCTCAGCACAACCGATTCTATTACCGTTGACAAAATAGCAGAAATCGTTATTAAGGAAATGCAGCTAAAAGACGTAAAATTAAAATATACGGGAAGTGCAGGTGGCTGGCCTGGTGACATAACTAATTTCCTTCTAGATGTTAGCAAGCTAAAAAAACTTGGATGGGCCACCAAATACAGCTCTGAAGAGGCGGTAAGAATGGCTGCAAAAAGGATGCTAGAAAAGTAGTTTTGCTGTTTGTACCAATACGTATAAAAGACCAGACGGTTTAAATCATTTTTTGGTAAACTCAGATAGAAGGTAATATGTTTAAACAAATAAAGATTTCAGATCCACTTATAGGGCCAGAAGAGATTAGCGCCGTAGGTAGGGTACTTAGAAGCGGGATACTTGCTAGAGGCGAGGAAATTAGGAAGTTTGAGGAATCATTCGCCAACTATGTGGATACCGAACATGCAATAGCAACAAGTAATGGGACTACGGCTTTACATGCAGCCCTTCTTGCTAATGACATAGGAAAAGGCGACGAAGTCATTACACCATCATTTTCCTTTATCGCCAGCGCAAACTCTGTTCTGTACACAGGCGCAAAACCTGTTTTTGCTGATGTAAGATATGAAGATTTTAACATAAGTCCAGAAGAAATAGAAAATAAAATAACAAAAAATACAAAAGCTGTTGTCGTAGTTCACTTGTATGGGCAACCTTGTGATATGAAGCCCATAATGAAGATTTGTGAGTCACACAACATTAAGTTAATCGAAGATGCTTGTCAGGCTCATGGGGCAGCGTACAATGACAAAAAGGTAGGCTCTTTTGGAACAGGTTGTTTTTCCTTTTATGCTACCAAGAACATGACTACAGGTGAAGGCGGTATGATTACTACAAATGACAAGAAAATAGCAGATAATGCTAGGATGATAATTAATCACGGCTCAATAAAGGCATATGAAAATAATGAGGTAGGGTTTAATTTTAGGATGACGGAGATGCAGGCTGCAATAGGCACTGTTCAACTATCCAAGCTTGAAAAAAACAATGAAATTAGGATAAAAAATGCAGAAATGTTTAACCATCTACTTAGAAATATAGAAGGAATAGAATTACCAAAGACAATGCCATGTAGAAAGCATGTGTTCCATCAGTACACTATAAAGGCTATCAATGTCATCCGAGAAAAAATTGTTGCAGAACTTACCAAGAATGGCATTGGTTGCGGCATTTACTACCCAAAACCGATTCATAAACAGGATTTATACATAAAGCTTGGCTACAGAGATAGTTTGCCCATTTCCGAGAAACTTTCACAAGAAGTTTTAAGTCTGCCTGTCCACCCAAGATTAACGGAAGAAGATATAGAAAGGATAGATTCGTGTATAAAAACTACAATTTAATAATTATTGATAATGAGGTGTTGCTAATGGGCGAGTATCAGATTATAAGAGATTGTAAGATTGGAAAAAATACTACTATATGGAATTTTGTTAACCTCTATGGATGTGAAATAGGAGAAAATTGTGTTATAGGATCTTTTGTAGAGATTGGTAAAGAAGTAAAATTAGGTAACAATTGTAAAGTGGAAAAGGGGGCGTTTATTCCTACGGGTGTTACTATAGAAGATAATGTTTTTATAGGTCCTGGTGTAATCTTTACTAATGACAAGTATCCTAAAGCTTTAGGAAAATGGAAAATAAGCAAAACCTATATCTGTAGCGGCGTTTCCATAGGCGCAAATTCTACAATAGTTTGTGGGATAACTATAGGAAAAAATTCATTGATAGGTGCAGGTTCTGTAGTAACAAAAGACGTTCCAGCTGGTGCAGTTGTTGTTGGAAATCCTGTACGGATACTTAAGAAAACTTATTAATACCTAAGTCAGCATGGTGTGAATTTATGACTACACTAAGAAATAAATCTGTTCTGGTAACCGGTGGCGCAGGATTTATCGGCAGCCACCTGATCGAAGAAATAATAAAAGAACGGCCTAGACATATTGTGGTTGTTGATAATTTCTTTCTGGGTGATATGAAAAATCTTAGTGATGCCAAGAAAAAATTTAATTCATTAACAGTTAAAAATCAGGACGCTTCAGACTACAAAAAGATGAAACTAATAATAAAAGAGAACGAAATAGATGCTGTGTTCAACTTGGCCATGGTTCCACTTCCAGTTTCTTTAGTAAAACCTGAGTGGTCTTTTGACATTAATGTGAAAATAACTAGAGCGCTGTGCCAGCTTTTGAGAGAAGACACATTTAAGACATTATGTCATTATTCCTCGTCTGAAGTATATGGCACAGCACTAAAGGATAAGATGGATGAACAACATCCACTCTTCCCACATACGCCTTATGCTGCAAGCAAGGCGGCTTGTGACCATCTTGTTTATTCATATTATAAAACATTTGGTATCGACATGTTAATTGTAAGGCCATTCAATAACTTTGGTCCCAGACAGAACGATATGTCTTACGCAGGTGTCATACCTATTACAATCAAAAGAATTATGAATAACCAGACACCAGTTATATATGGAGATGGCATGCAAACTCGCGATTTTCTTTTTGTCAGAGATACAGCCAAAGCTACTGTCACTGCTTACAAATCTTCGAATACACACGGAAAGATAATTAATGTTGCTAGCGGTAAAGAAACTTCCGTAAATACCCTTGTCAAAATTATTTGTAATGAACTTTCTTGGACAAAACCTGTGAAATACGAAGGAGCTAGGCCAGGTGATGTTAAAAGACACCTTGGTGACATCACACTTGCAAAGAAACTCATAAATTTTAAACCTTCTGTAAATCTTGAGGACGGCATTAAAGAGACAGTCATGTGGTACAAGAAAAAATATAATGAAAGCAAGTAAATTGCTTTGATCAGTTATTGATTATGAAAAACGTACTCATCACTGGCGACAGCGGCATGGTTGGGCGCTGCGTTGTTGCACAACTTAGAAGAATGAAAGGTTTCAAACCAATCGGTCTGGGTAGACGACATGACAAGAATCTTGGATACGAAACCATCGATTTCGATCTTACTGGACCTGGCATACCAACTCTTTCTAACATAGATTATGTTATTCAC
>JBBSVZ010000063.1:0-1627 GCA_038046545.1 Nanobdellota archaeon
CCTGCAGAAATGGTCTGATTGTCTGGATGACCCTGGCAGGCAACGTCGTAGTGTCCACCAACCTTGATTGGGTCACCGACAATAATCATTCCATAGATAAGCATTGCCTGTAGTATAGAAAGAATGGTCGTCTCTTTTCCACCTGTCAGATGACCTGAGGTAGCAAAGCCAGCCCCTATCTTTCCCTCCATTCCACCCTCTCTTCGCAGGCCAACGAACCTATCAAACATATCCTTCATATCCTTAAATATTTTCATCTCTTACATCCTCCTGTTCAGATTATTTCACTTGGCAAAATGTTTAACAATTGAGTTCATCGGCGGCATTTACGCTGTCCACTGGAGCGATGGGTTAGGCAAAAAATGAACCCGCCCCTTTCTTTACCTTCAATCCTCCTTCAACCTTCCTCATTTTGGACATTTTTAAGCAGCCATAACATATTGTTCTATAGAATCAACCTTCCAAATAAGTTCCTCATGACTTTTATCTGATTGAATATCTGTTTTTAGTTCCTCTAATTGATACTCAATATCCAGCTTGACTTTTTCCTCCATGAATGCGTATCTAAACCCTTCGGAAGATAGCTGCTTTTTAAGGTATGTCTTTGCAATATTCATTTTTCTTCCCTCCATAATTTTCGTATAGTTTTTGCCTTTTCAATTTCATTTTTCGGAGTCTTTGAAGATTTCTTTACAAAACCATGCGTAAAGATTATTTGCTTTTCAGACTCGTAAAAATAGAGACTTCTTGAAATCCTATTTTTAAAGGTCACTCTTATTTCAAATATACCATCTTCCAGATATTTTGACAAATTCTCTTTGGGCTGGATACCACTGCTTTTCAGTTCCACAAGTTTTTCTATGCATGCAAATATTTTAGCACGTTCCTTAACCGATAGTTCTTCCAAAAATTCTATCATGGGGACTTTACTGCTAATCTCGGCAAAGTTATAGGTAAATCTCATTGGTTGGACTTTTTATCCAGCTAAAATATCCTAAATTCAACATTCAAAGTTTGACCCAATTTCTCCTTTTGAGCCTATCAACTCATAAATCCTTGGCTTCAGAGATTTAATCTTGCTTCTATGAACATAAAGCCTTAGCAAGCCCTGCCACCCTTGCACCTAAAGCCTCTCCTGCTGAAAGGGTCTGATTATCTGGACAGCCCTGGCAGGCAACACCATAGTGTCCACCAACTTTTTCATTTAGTCCTTTTTTATTTTCTTGCAGTATTCTTTCTACATCTTTAAATGTTTTCATCTCTTACCTCCTCCTGTTCAGATTATTACACCTGTCAAAATGCCTAACGACTGATCTCACCTGTTGCCAGCAGTATACACCACAAAACTTTGAAAAACCACACGCTGTTGGCGGTCAGGTGCAGTGATTGGTTATGTACTGATTTTTCAACTTCATACTTTTAAGATACAGCAATTCTGGATCTAAATCTAACTGGTTCTCCCACTCAATAGAATCAAAATTCACTCGTACTGTGTTAAACAAAGATAACTCTTTTAATTCAGAAAATCTTCCCATGTTTAAGTATGGAGATACATTAAAAATTCTCTCTTCGCCGTTTTCAAATGTTAAAAGCAGATTATAATCTTCTAATGGTTTAACATTTACTA
>JBBSVZ010000064.1:0-1021 GCA_038046545.1 Nanobdellota archaeon
CAGTTTCAGAATCTGTTAAAAATTCCAATGAATGTATTTCTTTATTATTAATAAGCGCTCACCGGCGCGCAGCCTCAATCATATCTGCAAAACTTGGCCTCCGCGGCCTGGAGCGGTAAATAATATTTATTCCAACTAATATAGCAACTTTATTTTTGAGCTAAGCCTTTTTATATAACATTCATTGCATTTGTTATATGGACGCGAAGCGAACAGCAGAATCTCTCCACCCTCTTGAAAGAAAAGTTCTGCCAACACTTAGAACTGCCTTTGCCTTTGGAGATATAATCAAGCAAAGCGGCCTTTCAGAAGTTGAGGTAATGAGGGCATTGCAATGGTTGTCCAACAAAAAGCTCCTGACTATAACTGAGCAATCGCAGAAAGTAATATCCTTGGGCGAAAACGGCCTGAAATATAGCACTGAAGGACTGCCGGAAAAAAAACTGTTGGTTTTTCTTGGCGAATCAAAGGTGCCGCTGAAAAGGCTTGAACTGGAATGCGGTCTTTCAACAGAAGAATTCTCAGTTTCAATCGGAACATTGCGAAAAAAAAATGCAATAGAGATAACAAAGGAAGGAGCAGAAGTTGTTGTTAAGGCAAGCGGATTCGGAAAGAAATTTCTTGAAAGGGAGTCATTCGAGGAAAAGTTCCTCAAAAGGCAGTTTCCAGTTGCACTTTCATCAATGACAGAAACAGACAAGCTGGTCATTGAGGAATTAAAGAAAAGAAGAGACATAATACACATCGAAGAGCTAACAGTAAGGTCTGTTTCGCTAACAGAATCAGGGCAGCAAGTCCTGCTCATGGGCGTGCAGGAAGAGGCAATAGACAGGCTGACAACAAATGCAATTGTTTCAGGAGAGTGGCGCACAAAGCCAATAAGAAGATATGATGTTCTTGCAGATGTTCCAGCCATAAATCCTGGAAAAAAGCAGCACTATAGGTCATTTCTTGATGATGTCAGAAATAAATTCATTGGTTTAGGATTCCAGGAAATGACCGGACCTTTGGTCGAAACAGA
>JBBSVZ010000064.1:1031-12423 GCA_038046545.1 Nanobdellota archaeon
GACTTCTGGAATATGGACGCGCTATTCATGCCGCAATTCCATTCCGCAAGGGACATTCATGACGCTTATTACATAAAAGAGCCCAAGTATTCGAAATCACTGCCGCTTGATTTGGTAAATAAGGTAAAGGCAGCGCACGAAAACGGTCTGAAAACAGGGAGCAGAGGATGGAGATACGAGTTTGACGTTCAAAGAACCCACAGGCACTTGCTGAGAACACAAGGAACTGCGTGCAGCGCCAGAATGCTCGCATCTCCGAATCTTAAAATTCCAGGAAAGTATTTTGCATTGGCAAGATGCTTCAGGCATGACGTGATTGATGCAACTCATCTCGCAGATTTCTTTCAGACAGAAGGGATAGTCGTTGAGAAAGGTCTGACACTGAGACATTTGATAGGGCTTCTAAAATTGTTTGCAGAAGAATTCGTAGGAGCAAAAGAAGTGAAAGTTGTTCCAGGATATTTTCCATTCACAGAGCCTTCAGCAAGCCTTTATGCAAAGCATCCCCAGATGGGCTGGATAGAATTAGGCGGCTCAGGAATATTCAGGCCGGAAATGATGAAGCCATTCGGAATAGACGTCCCTGTCCTTGCTTGGGGAATCGGTATTGACAGGATAGCGATGTTTAAGCTAGGCATAACTGACATACGGGAATTATTCTCCCACAATCTTGAGACACTGAGAAGCGGAGGCAAGAATGCCAACAATTAATTTCTCGCTCAAGGACCTGAACAGTCTTTTGCACAAAAAAATCACTTTGAAAGAGCTTGAAGAATTAATAGAATTCGCAAAAGGAGAAATCGAGAATTATGATGAGCAGACAGATGAGGTGACAGCAAGCCTTGACGACACAAACCAGCCTTACTTATGGTCAGCTGAAGGATTGGCGAGATTCTTCAAAGGTGTGCAGGGAACGGATACCGGGATACCGAGAATAAAACTTGAGCAGCAAAGAGAAGAAATAATTGCAGACAAATCAATCCACACAATAAGACCGTTCATAACAGGATTCATTGCTAGAGGTCCAGAAATAACTGATTACA
Source organism: Nanobdellota archaeon (assembly GCA_038046545.1). GTDB lineage: Archaea > Nanobdellota > Nanobdellia > Woesearchaeales > JBBSVZ01 > JBBSVZ01. The sequence continues at coordinate 2,075 of JBBSVZ010000064.1, forward strand.
TGCTGAAGCAGATGGTTCAATTGCAGGAAAAGTTCTGCGACAATTACGGAAGAAAAAGAAGAAACGCATCAATCGGGCTTTATTCCTTCAAAAGAATAAAATTTCCAGTACATTACAAGGCAGTCATTCCTGAAAGCATAAGATTTGTTCCATTGGAATTCGACAGGCCGCTTAATTTGAAAGAGATACTTACTGAACATCCAAAAGGAAAAGAGTACGGCCACATAATAAGCCAGCATGACAAATTCCCAATACTTATTGATGACGCTGGAAAAGTGCTGAGCCTGCCTCCAATAATAAACTCAAACGACCTCGGAAAGCTGGAAATCGGGGATACCGAATTCCTGTTTGAATGTACTGGAATGGACGAAGAAACAGTCAACCTCGGAACAGCGATAGTTGCTTACGCGCTTGCCGATAGAGGCTTTAAAATAGAGCCGATGAAAATGAAGTACCCCAAAACAACCCCAATAACACCAATCCTTAAGGAAGAAACAACAAAAATAACTCGCGACCAGATAAGAGACCTTATCGGACTTGAACCAGGAGAGAGCGAAATAAAAAAATTATTAGGAAAAGCTAGATACGACTATAATTCTGGAACAGTAACAATCCCTCCATACAGGGGAGACATACTCCATCCATTCGATGTAATTGAAGACATAGCAATAATGCATGGATATGATAAAATCGAAAGCCAGCCAATGCAGACTTACACTATCGGCGGAACATTCGAAATACAGAAATTCGTTGACAAGATAAGGGATTTAGCAGCTGGCTTGCAATACCAGGAAGTGATAAGCCCTGTATTAAGCAACAAAAAACTGCTTTGCGAGCAGGCAAGATTTCCAGATAATGGAATTGTTGAGATAGAGAATTATATGAGCGAAACCTATTCAGTTGTGAGATCAACTTTGATTCCAATTTTGCTCGACGTATTATCTAAAAACAAGCACATAGATTACCCGCAAAAAGTCTTCGAGGAAGGCCTTGTGACAAGGAAACATGGTGACGCTGTTATTGATTATGAAATGCTTTCGCTAGCAAGCACGCACAGCCTCGCAACATTCACTGAAGCAAAGCAGGCAACAAATGCAATACTTTCATCACTCGGGATTAAAGGAACATATGGAGAATTAGAACATCCGACTTTTATTCCTGGACGCGCAGCAAGAGTCACAAAAGATGGAACAGAAATAGCAATTCTCGGAGAAGTTCATCCACAAGTGCTTGAGAATTTTGGGTTGGAACTTCCTGTTGTTGCTGTTGAGATTAATTTGAGTGCGCTGTTTGGGTTGAAGAGATAAATTAAATAATATCCTTTATTGAAAATTCATTTAATGATGTTAATATTCTGTCAGCTTGAGAAAGTTTATTTTTATTTACATGGTTGCTGGCGATAGCATAACACATCATATTTGCAGCTTTAGCAGACCTTACACCATTCACAGAATCTTCAAATACTAAGCAGTTATTAGGATTTACATTCAGTTTTTTTGCACAAGATAAATAAACTGCAGGGTGAGGTTTTCCAAATTGTTCATTTTCAGCAGAACAAATAACCGAAAAATATTTCTCAATTCCGAATTTTTTGATTGAAGCTTTTATTATTTTTAATGAAGATGATGATGCTATTGCAAGAGGAAAATTTTGATTAACTAATTCGTTAATTACTTTTAGCGTTCCTGGTAAAGGCTTTCCTTTTTTATTAATTAACGAAATAACCTCTTTCTGAATCGATTCTTCCATTTTCAACTTATCTTCATTTTTAATATCGAATTTTTTAGACCAATATTCTATTACCTCGTCAACTCTTAATCCCATTGTTTGCTTAGTCATCTCTTCAGTTATTGGTAATCCGAACTGATTAAATATGGTGCTTTCAGAAATCTGCCAAAATACCTCGCTATCTATCAGAACCCCATCAAGATCAAAAATAACTGCCTTAATTTTTCTTTTCATTTTATATAAGTTTCACTCATACTCTATCGTTGCCGGAGGCTTCTGCGTAATATCGTAAACAACCCTATTTACTCCTCTTACTTCATTGACAATTCTGCTTGAAATCTTTTCCATTAATTCGTTAGGCAGCCTTGCCCAGTCTGCTGTCATGGCGTCAGTTGAAGTTACTGCTCGCAATGCTATCATACTCTCATAAGTCCGTTCGTCACCCATGACGCCAACGCTTCTAACTGGCAAAAGCGCGGCGAATGCCTGCCACGTCTTGTAATAATGACCTGATTTCATTAGTTCATCCATGAAAATAAAGTCTGCCTCTCTGACAATCCTGAGCTTTTCTGTAGTTATTTCTCCTAAAATCCTGACTGCAAGTCCGGGCCCTGGAAACGGGTGCCTCCAAAGCCATTCTTTCTTCAGGCCAAGTAACTCTCCAACTTTTCTAACTTCGTCTTTGTACAAGTCTGCCAGAGGCTCAACTAATTTCAAGTTCATCTTTGCAGGAAGACCACCAACATTGTGATGTGTTTTGATAACAGCAGCCTTTCCACCAGGCTGCGCCGACTCAATCCTGTCAGGATAGATTGTTCCCTGCCCAAGAAATTCGATGTACTTGTACTTTTTCTTCAATTCAGAGACTTTCCCGTCGAAAACCTCGATGAAAGTGTTGCCTATAATCTTCCTTTTTAGCTCGGGATCAGTTACCCCTTTAAGCTTTGAAAGAAACAAATTGGATGCATTTTCAACATGGAGGTCAATTCCAAGATTCTTGTAAAGCTCTTTTGCGTATTCTGCCTCGTTTTTCCTGCAAAGGCCATGATCAACGAATACGCAATGAATGTTTTTTGTAATTTTTGAAATAATAACTGATGCAACAAGCGAATCGACGCCACCACTTACGCCCATAATTACACCTTTGCTGCCTATACGCTTCTTTATTTCAGAAATTATTTCCTTTTCCTTATCTTTTAGGTTCCAGCTTTTCTTTGCATCAGTTAAACCCATGAAATTTTTCAGAATTGCGCTGCCGTATTCAGTGTGGGCAACCTCTGGATGGAACTGGACACCGAAAATATTCTTTTTCTCGTCTGAAAACGCAGCATAAGGGCAGCCGTGGGTTGATGCAATTGTAGTGAATCCTTTAGGCAAGCTTTCAACAGTATCGCCGTGAGACATCCAGACAACCTGCTTTGCAGGAGTTTTCATTAGGATTTTTGATTTTGATTTTACAGAAATCTGCTGCTTTCCATATTCTTTTGTTCTTTTTGCTGAAATAATGCCTCCCATCAGTCTCGTTATAAGCTGGTGGCCATAGCAAATCCCAAGGACAGGTATACCCATACCGAGAAACCTCTTATCTGTCAGGATAGCATCCTTTGCTATGACACTTGCAGGACTTCCGGAAAAAATAATTCCATCAGGCTTAATTTTTTTAACTTCCTCTAAAGAAATGTCTGGCAAAACAATTTGAGCTTCAAAGCCCATGTCCCTGATCCTTCTTGCAATGAGGTGGCAATACTGGCCTCCAAAATTAAAGACCAGAATCACAGATTAACTCCGGCTGATGCCAGATGCTTTCTAAATGATGAAGTAATTATTGTCTCATTTCTTTCAGGGCCCACAGAAACAACTGCGATTGGAACCAGTTGCTTCTCCAGCCACATCAAATAATCCTTGGCTTCTTTTGGGAGAGAATCAAAGTCCCTGCATTTTGTAGTGTCTGCTTTCCAGCCTTTGAAAGACTTGTATTCAACACCTTTCTCGCTTTGCTTTACTCCAACTTTTATCTCGTCAAGCTCATCAAGAACATCGAGCTTCGTGATTGCCATCCAAGTCAGCCCATTAACCCTCACAGCATACTTTGCTTCCTGAAGATTAAACCACCCACATCTTCTTCCCCTTCCAGTTGTTGCACCGAACTCTCCACCTTTCTTTTGCAATTCCTCGCCAAGTTTTCCTGGAATCTCAGTTGGGAATGGTCCTTCTCCAACTCTTGTCTCGTAAGCCTTAAACACTCCTATAACTTCCTTCGATTTTGGCTCAAACTGCATTCCTCTTGAAAGCCCCTGCGAAGTTGTGGGAGTTGAAGTTACGTAAGGCATATTTCCGAAAGTTGGGTCCAGCATTGTGCCTTGCGCTCCTTCTCCGAGAATTTTCTGGTATTTTTCATGAGAAATAATCTCTCCGATATCTTCAACAATCAATGAGCCAAATGATTTTCCTATTTTTTTTAGCGATGCAGTTTGTTCATTAGCATACTTCTTCAATGCCTTTCCAAGCTCGCTGTTTTCGTTTGCATCCATTATTTCAGAAACTTTCATATTCCTGAAGCCAGAAAAAAAGTCATGCTGCTCAACCAGTCTTAATCTTAATTCGCTTACTATCCTTAATAATTTATCATCAAGGTCTTTTGATAGCACATCTCCCATTGTTACTGCCCATCTCCTGCTGTATTTCGTCTCGGCAGCAGGGCCTATTCCTCTTTTTGTTGTGCCTATCTTCTGATTAGTCTTTTCCGAAGCTCCGTCAAATGCCTTGTGCCAATCCATCACGATGTTAGCCTTTGCGGAAATCATTAGTCTAGGAGACGGATTCCATTTTTTTGTTTCGGCAAGCTCGCTTTCAAGCGAAGATGTGTCTATCATCATTTCAGCGCCAAGAATGCTGAGGATTTCCTTATGCAAAACTCCCACAGGAAGCAAATGCAATGCTATTTTTTTGTCGCCTGAAATTATTGTGTGCCCAGCATTGGCTCCGCCTGAACCCCGAACAACAACGTCGAAATGAGTAGCCAGGATATCTGTTATCTTGCCTTTAGCCTCGTCTCCATAATGGCCGCCAATAACATAGAGAAAGTATTTCAAGTTCTCAACTCCTTTCTGCTTTTTTCTATAGCCATCTCGGTTAATTGAACTGCCTTTCCAATGTAAATATCAGGAGTCAGTTCTGAAAGCCTCTTTTTTGTGGTTGAATCAACTTTTAACGACTCTGCGAAGGACTTCATGTCGCTTTTCAATACTTTTCTGCCTCTGACAAGTTCCTTCAATTGTTCATAGGGCTTATTTTGTCCTTTTAATCGAAGCAAAGTTTGGTAGCCTTCACTTAATATCTCATAATGTCCTTCTAATTCCTCTTTTATTTTCTGCCTGTTAGCAGAGACTTTTCTAAGACCTTGCGCAGCACTTATGTAACATAGCAAAGAATGGCCAAGCATAACTCCAAGATTCCTCAAAACTGTTGTGTCGCTTAGGTCTCGTTGCAACCTTGAAACCTGTAGCTCCCTTCCGATGCCTTCCATCAGGCTGTTAGCAACTTTCGCATTTCCTTCGCTGTTTTCAAAATCTATCGGATTGACTTTCTGAGGCATTGTAGATGAGCCAACTTCGCCTTTAACCGGCTTTAAAATGAGAATTTCATTTGAAATGTACATCCAAGAGTCTCTGTCAAGATCAATTATTATACTATTAATCCTTGATAAAAGTCCGAGAAGCTCAACTAGCTTGTCATGAGGCTCGATTTGTGTTGTAAATAAATTCGGTTCGAGACCAAAATCCGAAATGAATTCAGTCGAGAACGCCACCCAATCAATCTGCGGCAAAGAGAATGAATGGGCATTATAGTTTCCGACTGCACCGTTAAGCTTAGCTTTTGATTTGAATGACTTCAATTGTTTCAGTTGATCGCATAATCTGACCGCAAAAACAGAATATTCTTTTCCTAGTGTTGTCGGCACGGCAGGCTGGCCATGAGTTCTTGCAAGTATTGAAGTGTTCTTTTCTGATTCTGCCAGAGAAAGTATAGTTTCTATTGTCTCTTTTAACGACGGAATAACAATATGCTTCAAGGCTCTATCAGTTAAAATAGCATAAGCAATGTTATCCGTATCAGTTGACGTAAGCCCGAAGTGGACGAACTCAACGACATTTTTCAGGCTTGTCTTTCCAAGCTTCTGCTTTATCCAGTATTCAGTTGCCTTTACGTCATGCCTTGTTGTCTCTTCTATTTTCTTTATTTCTATTCCATCTTTTGTTGAAAAATCGCGATAAAGTTTTTGCAATGTTTTTTTCTCTTTTGTTGAAAATTTTCTTATTATTTTTTTGTCACTCAGCTTCTCCAAATACCCACACTCGACTTCTACCCTGCCGCGGAACAAAGCATTTTCTGAAAAATACTCTGAAATTTTTTCTACCTTTTCCCTGTACCTTCCATCCAGCGGGCTTATCGCAAGAAGCCTGTCTTTCATGTAATTATCTCACCCAACTTGTTTTTTGCAATCGCTTCATTTATTTCAATGGAAATCCTTTTTCCAAAGCTCATATTCTGCCCGTAAAGATAGCCAGAATAAGGAGTGAACATCGTGCCAGGGCTTCCTGGAATCCTCAAGCTGACATCAAAAACTATGAGTTCTTCCTTCGGTGGGCCTGGAATTATCGCTCCCTGCAATGCAAATGGGCCGATTATGCCTGGTGGATATTCTTTCTTTGCAATTTTAACAAAAGCTTCGCCTGCAGCAAAGGCCTTTTCAAGCAATGATTCCTTTACTGTAACTGCTATATGGCCGTTTTCGATATAGCTTGGACGCAAAAATGAGGCAACATTTGTCTGAATCTCAGCTGGAAGGCGTAAAAGGCCGTCAATATTTGTCTGCCTTCTTATATCAGTTCCAAGTATTTCCAATTCATTGTTTAATGAAGAATAGAAAAAATTAAAATTTATCTGCGCTCCGACGATATATTCCTCTATTCTTGCTTTGATGAGACCTTCTTTAGTTATTTTACCATCTTTTATCAGCTTATCTGAATTTTTTTTGTAAGATTCAGCAGAATCAGCGAAGAAAAATGCCCTCTCATAAGTTCTTTGCTTCTCGGCAGCTTTTACTATTACGAGCCTGTCGATATCCTTTGGATTTGAGAACTGTTTTGGTATTCTAATGCCTGCTTTCTGAAGCAAATCGTACTGATTGTTTGTCTGGTCTCTTTCTTCTGCCTTGAGCAAACTCCTGTTTCCGATAAGTGGCACTAAAAATTCGTTTTCAAACTCATCAAAATCACAATAAACCCAAAAATAACGGCTATGAATGAAAATAGTATTGAATCTCTGTAATTTTTTTACGACCTCTTTAGAAGTAATATCTTTGAACTTATCGACTAATATTATCTCATCAACAACTCCTTTTGTACCTCTTGACTTGAAATATTCTGAATAGGTTTTTTCCCTTCCTTTTTCGCACACTACAACAGTTTTAAAACCAAGATCCTTTGCGCCTCTGCATACATCTAAAGCAGAATGCCCGCCTATAACCCCAATATGGATATCTTTTTTATCATATTTTTTTAATATTGACTGAACATCTTTTTGAGTTATCATCCTAATACCTCGTTGAGCCGGCCATTCTGTATTGCAAGTTTTAATTCACGGGCGATTCTTCTTCCGCAGCTCATAGGCTCATTGTATTTTAATGCCGTATAAGGAGAACCTTCGATGAAAGGATTAGTTCCAGCAACGATTCTTGCTGAAATCTCAAAAACGTAAATTTTCTGGTCTGGCGTTATTATCGATTCTATGCAGAAAGGCCCATAAAGCCCTGGCGGCTCGAGTTTCTGCGATGCTTTTACGACATTATCGCCAATCTCAAAAATTTCGGGAAGGAAAGACTCCCTGATAACAAGAGGTATGTTTCCAACAATTGTGTAGCTAACTTGAAGGTTAAGCGCTATCTGGTCGCTTGCAGCAACTCTGCCAATCGAATCGACATTTGACTCATAACGCTTGTCGAAACCCATTATCTCAAGCTCATTATTTAGGGGAGAATAGAAGAAATGTGTGTAAACTGGAACTCCTATAATATACTCCTGAATTATGTAAGGAACATTTGGCGCATTCTTAATTTTTTCATGGAACTGTTCAACATTGCTGCAAAAGAAATAACCTTGCCCGCCTCTTGCTCCGTAGTACTTCACAATGACTGGCCTGTCGATATCTTTAGGATCATCAAACATTTTTGGAACTCGGACACCTGCTTCCTTTAGCCATTTCATACACATGTTCCGGTCTGCTTCCCACTTCAAAATCTTCTTATTGCCATAATGCGGAACCTTCAACCTCTCCATCTTTTCAAGGCTAACTACGCTCGTGAAAGTCCCATGTGGGATTATTATGGCGTTTTCCTCTATTAATTCATCTTCCACCTTGAAGAAATCAGCGAAAGATTTAACGGTAATTATTTTGTCTGCAACTCCGAAGCTTTTGTACGGCCTTTCAGTCCCTTCTTCGCAAATAGCAATTGTCTTGAAACCCTCGTCGTGCGCTCCTTTAAGTATCTGCAAAGCGCTGTGGCTTCCAAGAGTTGCTATTTTGTACTTCATTTCCAGTATCCTGCTTTTCTGAGGTTTTCCTCTATTCTTTTTGCAATTGGCGTTTCGCGGTGTTCTTTAAAGCTTTGCCCGGTTATTTTTTCAAAAGCTTGAATGTATCTTCTCGAAGCTTCATCCATAACCTTTTTCGGAATTTTCGGGATTGGTCCTTCCCCAATAAAACCACGGTCGGCAAGCCAGCTCCTTACATATTCCTTGTCGATCTTCCTTTGCTCTTTATCTTCACTGAACAATTTCTCATAAGTGTCCTTGAACCAGAACCGTGACGAGTCGGGTGTGTGTATTTCATCGATAAGTACAAGTTTCCCGTTCAATTTTCCAAACTCATACTTTGTATCGACAAGGATTATTCCCTGCTTCTCAACAATTTGCTTTCCTCTCTCGAAAAGTTTGAAAGCAATTTCCTTCAACTCTTCCATCTCAGCTTTTGAGAGTAAACCTCTCTGAACAATTTCTTCAGGACTTACCGACTCATCGTGTTCTCCTTTTTCTGCCTTTGTCGAAGGAGTAAGTATTGGCTTCGGAAGTTTCTGGTCTTTCCTCATCCCTTCTGGCAGCTTATTGCCGCAGAAATTCCTGATGCCCTGCTGATAATTATACCAAATTGAAGTTTTTGTTACGCCAGTAACATACTCCCTAACCACCATCTCAACCATTATTGGCTCGCATTCTTTTACAACCATCACATTAGGGTCTGGAACATCCAACATGTGGTTGCCAATAATATCCTTGGTCTTATCAAACCAGAATGTTGCCATCTGGTTAAGCACTTGGCCTTTCCAGGGAACACATCCAACAATCCGGTCAAAAGTGGATATCCTGTCTGTTGTAATTATTATTCTCTTGTTTCCGCTGGTGTAATTATCCCTGACTTTTCCTTCATATTTTTCACCAAGTCCAGGAAAGTCAGTTTTTTCTAATATGTAGTCATCCATAACGTAGCTTCTGGTCTGTTTCCAGAACCTTAAGCCTCATCCCCTCCTTGTATTTTTTAAGATCATCTTTATTTTTTCCAAGCAATTGAATTGCAGCAAGTGCTGCATTTTCTCCCCTATTCTGCCCAACCCACAAACCTTTAGAAGATTTTTCAAACCATTCCAGAGCATCACTTGCAGAAGTTTTGTCCGAAATTGGGCAAAAAATAGTGATTCCTCCAGTTTTCAAATCAGAATATTCATCAACGAAAGAAATGTTAACGAATCCTGAAGAAGGTGCTATGTTCTCATCATAATTAACTTTGAATTGCTGTAAAATTTCAATTGCCTTCTCTACTGCCTTGCTTTTTTTAGAATAGCAAAGACTTATTCCGCCCAGTCCTTTTTGCATCATTAAAACAGCATTCGTTGCCTCTGTTTGCCTTCCAATTCCTGTAGCAAGAACAGGAATTCCAGGAGGCATCTGCGCAATTGACAGGAAAGAGTCAAGCCCTTCGTAAGCACCGACACAAGGAATGCCAAAAACAGGGCAGACAGCTCTTGCAGCAACAACGCCTGGAAGATGTGCTGCAAGCCCAGCGCCTGCAATTATTGCGTCGTAAGAATCAAATGGAAGTTCATCAACTTCTTTTGGAGTTCTGTGGGCTGACAGTAATCTTAATTCGACAGACACTCCTGATTCTTTTAGCGAGCGGACGACTGGTTCATAATCACTGCTATCAGATGCGCTCCCAAAAATAACCAACACATTCACAGCAGCTCCTCCTTCACGTATTTGACTGCATTGCGAAAAATCATCAGGCCATCGCCTTCTTTTGGAAGCTTTTGTTTGCTGCATCTGGACTTAAGTCGGGTCCAGTAAGGATGAGTGTATGGGTGAACGTAAGCTTCCGGGTGAGGCATTAAGGCAAATATTCGTCCAGTTGGGTCGCAAAGACCTGCGATACTTTCAACAGAACCATTCGGATTTTCAGGGTAACTGGTTGCAACGCTTCCTTTCTCATTTGCGTATTGCAAGGCTATGAGATTCATTTTCTTGATTTCCTTCAGAACATCTTTGCCTTGCTCATCCTCAGAAACAACG
>JBBSVZ010000065.1:0-15210 GCA_038046545.1 Nanobdellota archaeon
TTACACGAACATTATCATAACCTGATATTCTAAAGCTCTCATCAACAATTATCCTGTTTTGGCTGTCTTTTTTGAGCGTTGGCATTATTTTGACATCAGATGCTCTCATGCCGGCGGCCCAAAAAACATTATTGGTTCTAATCTTCCCTTTATCCAACATTATCGAGTCTTTCTTAACTTCCAAAACCTTGCGGTTTAATAGCAATTCAACTCCTTTCTTCCTAAGGATTTCAGTGGATTTCTTGCTAATATAAGGTTCCGAATTTGCCAAAACTTGACTGTTCTTGTCAATAAGAACAACTTTGGCTTTAACATCAGGAAACTGTTTTTTTAGTTCATTGGAAATCAATCCTTGAATCTCTCCGGCAAGCTCAACTCCGGTAGGGCCTCCTCCAACCACTACGAAAGTCTGGTCTTCATTGTTTCTTCCCTTCTCAAAAGATTCTATTATGCGTCGCCTCATGGCAATACCGTCAGCCACAGTTCTTAACGGCAAGGTGTGTTCTTGAGCGCCTGGAATGCCATAATAATCTACTGAGCTCCCTAATGCGATTATGAGGCTGTCATAGACAATCTTCCCTTCATCAATGATTACAGTTCTTTTTTTCAAGTCAATTTCTTTCACAAATGACTTTATTACCTTGACTTTGCAACCGAATATCTGCCGCAAAGGCTGGACTATGTTGTAAGAGTTGTTTGTGCCAGAAACTGTTTCAACAATCATCGGTGTGAATGAAAAATAGTTATTTTTATCGACGAGAGTTACGTCGTAAGCCATTCTTGTGCAAAGAAGTTTTTGAGCCAGGATTACCCCTGCAAATCCTCCGCCAAGAATTACAAGCTGTTTCTTACGCATATTTTTCTGTATCGAAAAGCAATATATTAGAGTTGTCTTTACACAATTATACCACTAATCCTCACTTTTTATTCTTGAGTTAATATCAATATCTTTATTTAGTCCGGTCTTCTCAAGCACTTGCTCATGACCAATCATAACATAGTGCCTAACATCAGCAAGTTAAACCAACCATTGATCATTGCAGTAACAGGTACCCCTGGGGCTGGAAAGACAGTTTTAGCAAGGAAACTCTCACTTTTACTGAAAGCTACCTACATTGATTTGAACAAAATAGCCCTAATAGGTGGCTTAAAACACGGTTTTGATGCTTCACGGCAAGCTGCAATAATCAATGAAAAAGGCCTTTTCAAGGCTTTAAAGCCACTTTTGATGCCTAAAAGGATGTATTTGGCTGATTCCCACCTCTCACACTACCTTTCCTCATCAAAAGTGAGCCTTTGCATAGTGGCCAGATGCGATTTAAAAACCCTCCAAAGTCGCTTAAAAAAGCGAGGCTACGGCCCTAAAAAGATCGAAGAAAATCTTGAAGCTGAGGCAATTGGTGTTTGCCTTGGTGAAGCAAAAGAGTTCGGTCATAATGTTGTTGAAGTTGATTGCTCAAAATCTCTTTCATCAGCAAAATTAACACAACTTCTGAAGCAAGTTCGGACTTAGTTCGGATTCGGTTCGGATTAAGTTCAGATAGAATTCAGCGTCGATAAAGCATCAGGTTCGCACAAGAACCTTATCAAACTCTTTTTCTTTCAAAGAAATTTGTTTTTTTAGTCTCAGTTCTTTTATGTAAGAATAAAATGATGTCCTTCCACACAGCTGCTGTTCATCGACGATAATCCTCTCAAGCTCCTTGGTAGAATACCCTGCTTCTCCAATCGTATCGAGGATTTTCTGCAGTATGTACGGTCTTTTTTTGGTTCGTATCTTTGATAGGACCTTTTCCTCGAACCTTGGTCTTCTCAGGTTAGCAACAGGTTCAGGTTTGGTTCGGATTTGGTTCGGATTTGGTTCGGAAAAATGTACTATTTGAGGTACTTGAACAGGCTTTGTTTCAATTATTCCAATTTTTTTTTCAAGCTCCTCAATCTTATGGTGTAAATATATTATGTGTTTATTCTGTTCCTCAAACTTCTGCCTTAAATGATGGGTTTCTTTTCGGTGGTCTGTAAGATGCTGGTGAAAATAGGATATCCAAGAAAACAGATTATGGGTGTCTTGCCTGACCTTCCCAAAGGCAGAAGTTAAAGCATCGTCAAGGTGATCCCAACGTTCTTCATCCTTTTTCAGAAATGGTAGTAGCTTTCGAAGCATAGAAAGAGCGAAAACAAGCCTCCTTTTTATATGTTTTCAAGGCAAAATATAAGTTTCGTTCGTGAAAAGTGAGAGTTCACCTTTGTGGAAAGCTATTTAAGGTTTGAAATAGGTCTTCAGAAGCATGAAGCAGGCGCTTTCAGCTCTTGAACTCAGGATGCTCACAAAAGAACTAGATTCTCTTATAGGGGCTAAAATCAGCCAGATTTACGACCAAGGGAAGGACGATCTCCTTCTGCAGCTCCATCATACGGGAGTCGGTAAGGAAATAGTGAGGATTAGGCCTCCTTTTGCTTTATACAAAGGCTCTGAAAAGCCTATGATGGAAGGTGGCCGCTCTGGGTTTTGCTCCCTTCTAAGGCAAAAAGTGAGTAATAGCAATATTTTAGCCCAATCTCAACACGGTTTTGACCGCATATGGGTTGCTTCTCTTGGTCATTTAGTTCCAGAGGCTTATCTTATTGTTGAGTTTTTCGGCAAGGGAAATATCATACTTACAGACGATAAACTGATGGTGATAGGTGCTGTTGAAGAGCGTTCTTTTGGAATCAGAAGCACTAAGAAGCAAGCGCTCTACCAGTTCCCAACTCAACCTATTAATCCATTCAATCTCGACGATAAAGCGTTTTTTGATGTACTTTCATCTTCAAACAAGAACCAACTTGTGAAGGCTTTTGCTTTGGACATGTCTCTAGGAGGATTATATGCTGAAGAGCTGTGCTTGCGTGCTGGTGTTGAAAAGTCTTCTTCTCCTTCAGACATTACTCTTGAATCAATTAAGAAAATAATTGCTTCATTGAAATCATTTGAGGTAGTTAAGCCGCAGGTGGTTTTCAAGGATTTTGCACCACATGACTGTGTTGCAGCCGACCTTGTTGTTTATGAAGGGCTTGAAAAGAAATATTTCGATAGTTTTTCAGACGCCCAGGCTTTCTTCTGGTCTGCTTACATGCCGCCTAAAAAGCTAAACCCTCGTCGGCAGAAGCTGGAAACTATTATTGCAGACCAAAAAAGACACTTTGATGCATTGTCAACTGAATCAGTCGAATCACAAAAGAAAGGCGAGTTGATTTATCTCCATTATCCAATTGTAAAGGAGGTCTTGAGAGTTGTTAAAGAATCCGGAAAAACCATTGGCTGGAAGGAAGCCAAAAGGCGCCTTAATAATCATCCTTTGGTTAAGGATATCGACGAGAAAAAAGGAGAGGTTGAGCTTGAACTTCAATAATAAATGGTTGTTTCTTTATTCTCTTTAGGCCTGCTTTTTGCGAAAAGCTCGATGAATAATTCTTCATCATTCTTTATCCCGCATGCAATTATTGCCTTTGCAAGACGTTTTCCTGCTGCATCTTCAGCACCGTCGTAGTTGAGCAGTTCATTTACAGTCGATTCGCAAAGGAATCCTCGGTTCATTTGTAAAACTGCATTTTTTCCATTAATTGTAACTTTGTAGTCTTTGCTGATCTTGATATCTCCCTTACTAAATCCTTCATTTGATTCTTTGAATTCTCGACGGGAAAGCTCATATTTTACGGTGTTTTTTACAATTTCTTTGAAACTTTTTTCTCGAAGAAATTCTTCAGGGTTTTCAAGTGTGCTTGTGTACGGTTCTGCTTCAATCTGAAATTCAATTACTTGCCCAAGATATTTAGTCACTTTTTGCCTTGGTCCTTTAGTTGTCCATGTGTTTTCAACAAGATACGCATATTTTTTTCCTTTTATTCGCTTGTTACGTATGAATGGCATGAACAGGGGTTAGGCACTATGATTATATTAATTTTTCTTATTGATAAAAAGTGAGGATTCGTAATTTTAAGGAATATTTTCAATTAACAGCTAATTTTATAAATGAATAATGGTTTCTTCTTCTTGATGAACGGTCATAGGGGCCTGGAATACCCGATCCCATTTCGAACTCGGAAGTCAAGCAGGCCCGCGTTCTTGAGAGTACTGCACTTAGGTGTGGGAAACTAAGATAGCTGTTCATCACTTATTTTTTCAATAATCTTTTGCAAGAACCTTTTTAAACATAAGTTTAACCCACAAAGGGCATGAAACTAGCTATCATCGGTTCTGGCTATGTCGGCCTTGTTACAGGAACATGCTTTGCCGAGCTTGGTAATGATGTTGTTTGTGTAGATAACGACAACACTAAGGTAAAAGCCTTGTTAGCTGGGAAAATTCCTTTCTATGAGCCAGGCCTTCAGGAGCTTGTCACCAGAAATGTCAAGGAGGGTAGGCTTTCTTTCACAGACAATATAGGGAAAGCGGTTGATTTTGGTGATGTAATATTCATTGCTGTTGGCACTCCATCAAAGTCCGATGGGGATGCTGACCTAAGCTTTGTTGATAAGGTTGCAAGGGAGATTGCTGAGCACATGAAGTCTTACAAGCTTGTCGTAGAGAAAAGCACAGTTCCGGTTGAAACTGGAGAAAAAGTTGCACAGACTATAAAAAGATATAACAAGAACAATATTCCTTTTGATGTTGCATCTAACCCGGAATTCCTTCGTGAAGGCTCGGCAATTGAAGACTTTCTGAAACCGGACAGGATTGTTGTTGGGGTGCAAAGTGAAAAAGCAGAGTCTATTCTTAAGAAACTTTACGAACCGCTCAACACAAATTTGATTGTGACTGACATGAAGAGTGCCGAGATAATTAAGCATGCGTCAAACTCATTTCTGGCAACAAAAATATCTTTCATCAATGCGGTTGCGAACATCTGCGAGCTTGCAGGAGCTGATGTGCAGCGAGTTTCAGAGGGTATGGGGTTTGACAGCAGGATAGGAAAAGCATTCCTTTCTGCTGGCATAGGTTATGGGGGAAGCTGTTTTCCTAAAGATGTCGATGCATTTATAAGAATTTCAGAGAAGAAGGGCTATGATTTTTCCTTGCTTAAGGAAGTGCAAAAGATAAACAAGGACCAAAGAAAGCGATTTGTGAAGAAAATAGAGGATGCTTTGTGGGTTACTAAGGGAAAGACTATCGCTGTCTGGGGATTGGCATTCAAGCCTAATACTGATGATTTGAGGGAGGCTCCTTCAATTGACATTATCGGGGCTCTTCTTAGGGAAGGCGCGACTGTTAAGGCTTACGATCCAGTCGCGATGGATAGAATGAAGTTAATTTATCCGGATATCGTTTACAGTAATACCCCTTATGAGGCTGTCCAAGGTTCTGATGCTGTTGTCCTTCTGACTGAATGGAATGAGTTCAAGCAAATTGACTTGAAGAAAGTAAAAAGCGCTTTAAAATATCCTTTGGTTGTAGATGCACGAAACGTTTACAAGCTTGAAGATATGGAAGCACTTGGATTTCATTATGTGAGTGTCGGAAGAAGAGAAATAAAACCATGAAAGTCATAATCCCTGCTGCTGGATACGCTACACGGCTCTGGCCTCTTACCAAAGAAACTCCAAAACCATTATTGCCAGTCAAGGATAAGCCAATAATCGAGCATATTATCGACAATGTTCTCGAGATTCCTGATATTGACCATATTTACGTTATTACTAATTCAAAATTCTACAGTATTTTCAAGGAATGGGCAGACTCAATCAAATTGGGCATACCGTTGACTCTCCTAAACGATGGAACAACTTCAAATGAAGACAGGCTCGGGCAGATTGGAGACATAATCTTCGTTATAAATAAAGCCGAAATCAATGATGATGTCCTTATTGTAGCAGGAGACAATCTATTTAATTTTCCATTAAAACTAGCATATGAAGAATTTAAGAAGAATAACTGCATTATTAACTCTCTATTTGATGTGAAATCGTTGGAAGCCGCATCGCAACTTGGTGTCGCTATGGTTGATAAAAAAGGAATTATAACCGATTTTGAGGAGAAGCCAGCTCATCCAAAGTCTACGCTTATTTCTCAAGGGGTGTACTTTTTCCCAAAAAATAAAGTTTCTCTTCTGGCAAAATATATCAAAGAGGGTAACAATCCTGATAAGATGGGATACTTTATAGTGTGGATGCTTAAAAACAAAGAGATTGTAATGGGGCCAAGCTTTGAACAGGAATGGTTTGATGTAGGCTGGCATGAAGCGCTTGAACACGCAAGAAAGGAGTTTAAGGGTCACAAATGAAGCGCGTACTAATAACTGGTGGTGCTGGATTTCTGGGAAGTCATCTTTGCGACCACCTGATAGGGCGAGGGTATTCTGTAGTTGCAATGGACAACTTCATAACCGGTTCTCCTAAAAATATTTCTCATTTGAAAAAAAACAGGAATTTCAAACTTGTCAAGCACGATGTCAGCGAATATATAACCGTTTCCGGCAAGCTCGACTACGTTTTGCACTTTGCTTCTCCTGCTTCGCCTATTGATTATCTTAAGTTTCCAATTCAAACACTCAAAGTAGGAGCACTTGGAACGCATAATGCACTTGGTCTTGCAAAGAAAAAGGGAGCGATTTTCATGCTTGCTTCAACTTCAGAGGTTTACGGTGATCCTAAGGTGCACCCACAACCAGAGTCATATTGGGGAAATGTCAATCCAATAGGTCCACGAGGGGTTTATGATGAAGCTAAGCGTTTTGCCGAGGCAATTACAATGGCATATCACCGTTACCATAAAATTGACACAAGAATTGTTAGGATTTTCAACACGTATGGACCAAGAATGCGCTTGGATGACGGTAGGGTAGTGCCTTCATTTATTGGCTCAATTCTTCGAGGAAAGCCTCTCACAGTTTATGGTGATGGTTCACAAACAAGGTCATTCTGCTATGTCTCAGACCTTATTGACGGAATTTACAAGCTGATAGTTTCAGATATTCACGAGCCTGTTAATATCGGCAATCCAAATGAATATACTGTCCTGGAATTTGCAAGGAAAGTTCTTGAAGTTTCTGGAAAGAAGAACAAAATAATATTCAAACAGCTTCCTGTTGACGATCCTAAAGTGCGGCAGCCTGATATAACTAGGGCAAGGAAATTGCTTGGTTGGAAACCGAAGGTTGGATTGGGAGATGGCTTGAAAAAGACTATTGACTGGTTTAAGCAGAATTCTTAAGAGACTTTATTCTTTTTAAGTCGTAATCCATCATTTTTTTTACTAATTGTTTGAATCTTGTTGTTGCCTTCCATCCAAGGACCCTTTGAGCTTTTTCAGTGTTGGCTATCAGGTGAGGGACCTCTGCTGGTCGTAAATATTTTTTGTCTATTACAATATATCTTTCGTAGTTGTCTATACCTGCAAGTTTGAAAGCTTCCTCTACAAATTCCCTAACAGAATGCGTTTCTCCCGTACCTAATACGAAATCATCCGGATCTTTGTGCTGAAGCATCATCCACATACCCTCCACATATTCTGGTGCGTATCCCCAATCTCTTTTTGCTTCAAGATTCCCTATTCTTATTTCTTTTAGTAAACCGTGCTTTATTCTTGCAACTCCATCTGTGATTTTTCTTGTAACAAACTCAAATCCTCTCCTTTCCGATTCGTGATTGAACAGTATTCCATTGCTGCAGTACATTCCATAGGCTTCTCTATAATTAACAGTCATCCAATAGGCATATAGCTTGGCTATTGCATAGGGGCTTATTGGCCTGAATGGAGTGTTTTCGTCCTGAGGTACAATATGAGTATTCCCAAATATTTCAGAGCTGCTCGCTTGGTAAAACTTGGCTTTTGGAGAGTATTCCTTTACGGCTTCAAGGAGTCTTAAAACACCTATACCTGTTGTTTCTGTCATCTGCACAGGCTGAGTCCAAGATGTTCCGACAAATGAGAGGGCTCCTAAGTTGTATACTTCATCAGGAACTATTTTCTTGACAGCTTTGTTTAGACTGATCTGGTCAGTGAGATCTCCCTCAACTAAAACAATGTTGGGCAGTACCGCTTGCAGGTTATCATAATTCTCAACGCTTTTCCTTCTTATCAATCCATGAACTTCATATCCTTTCTTAAGTAAAAATTCTGCAAGAAACGAGCCGTCCTGACCGGTTATTCCTGTTATGAATGCTTTTTTTGCCATATGCAGCAAAACAGTGTGTTGTTTTTATATTTTTGCGTATATCAGAAACTTATTAAATTCCACTCATGTTTTGAAGCTTGTGAAAAGCATAATAATAGGGACTGCTTACCCGTGGAGAGGTGGCATTGCACAGTCTAACGAAGCATTTTTTAGGGCGCTTCGAAAAAAAGGCCCATCCCGTATACTTTCTTTCAGTTTTCTTTATCCGTCTTTTTTCTTTCCTAACAAATCTTTTATTGACCAAGGGAAAAAGCCAAGGGGTATTAAGGCTGAGCGTGTAATAAGTTCAATAAGTCCTTTTACATGGTGGAAAGCTGCATCCATTGTAAAAAAAGAAGAACCTGATATTGTTATAGTCCGTTACTGGGTTCCTTTTCTTGCACCCTGCTATGGAACAATAGCCAGGCTAATTAAAAGCAACAAAAGAATAAAAATCATTTGTATCGTTGACCATGCAATGTCAAATGAAAAAAGGGTTTTTGACGCTATTTTCGCCAAGTATGTTTTTGGTGCGTGTGATTCTTTTTTAGTTTTTTCTAATGCTGTTCGCGAGGATTTAAATAAGCTGGTCAGGAACAAAAGGATTATTGTAAGCCCACTGCCTTTGTTCAGTAACTTCGGAAAAAAGGTTCCCAAAAATCAGGCTTTGAAAAAATTAGGTCTTGATACTAAGCAGCGGCATATCCTTTTTTTCGGCTTCATAAGGAAATACAAAGGATTGGAGCTACTTATTGATGCAATGGCAGATTCTCGAATAAAAAAGCTGAATATCAAGTTGCTTGTTGTCGGCGAGTTCTTCGATCCAAAAGAAGAATACATTGAGCAGGTCGAAAGGCTTGGTATATCAAAAAATATTGTATTCAGAAGCGAATACGTTCCAGGTGACGAAGTCAAATATTATTTTTGCGCTTCAGATTTGATTGTACAACCATATAAGGATGCGTCCCAGAGTGCTGTTACGCCAGTTGCATACCATTTTGAGCGTCCTATGCTCGTGACTGATGTAGGAGGGCTATCGGAAACTGTGCCAAATGGAGTTGTAGGCTATGTTACAAAACCAAATACTAGGGCGATTGCTGATTGTATATTGGAGTTTTATTCTAAGCGCCTTGAAAAAAAATTTATCAAAGGAATTAAATCTGAGAAGAAGAAGTATTCATGGGATATAATGGTGAAAAAAATAGTTGAGCTTGCTAAAGCCTGATGTGTTCCCCTATCTTGTCTACAATGTAATCAAGCTCTTCCTTCGTGATTTTTTGATGGCAGCCTATGTAGAATCCATTATTATTTATCCATTTTGCATTGGGATACTTCTCTTCGATATCATCTCCAAATAATTTTTTGTATATGGGCTGGTTGACCAACGGAAGCATGTCCCTTGTCTCAATATTGTTTTCCTCAAGGAAGAATACAAAGTCTTTTTTGTCTAATCCTGCTCCTTTTTTTATCACAATTGGGAACATCATGTATGCGTGTTCCCTATCGCCCTTTTTTCTGGGTAGCTGTATTTTGTCCTCATATTTCTCCAGTTTCCTTATGAGGTACTCTGCATTTTTTTTCCTGGAAGAAAGTATCTCTTCCGACCTTTCCAGTTGGCCAAGACCCAGTGCTCCTTCCATTTCAGTTATTCTCGAGCTATATCCAAGCCTTATGAACGAAAACCTTCTTTCTATTATCTGCTTGAATTCTTTATCTGATTTGTTCTTATCATCATCAATTGATATGTATATGCCGTCTCGGCCGTGGTTTGCCATGCTGCGCATTATCTCTGCATATTTTGGATTGCTTGTTACCGCGATCCCACCAACTCCCGTGACTATTAAATGTGCAACATATGTAGAGAAGCATCCTATATCTCCAAGGGAGCCGACGCTTTTATTCTTGTAATTCACAAGCATTGTTTCGCATGAATCCTCGATTATTTTAAGGCCATGTTTTTTGGCTATGTTGGATATTGGCTCCATGGTTGCTGGCTGGCCGAACAAATGAACAACCATTATGGCTTTCGTCTTTTTAGTTATGGCAGCTTCTATTTTTGATGGGTCGATATTGTAAATGTCGGGCTCAATATCGACGAAAACAGGCTTGAGATTGTTTTGCAGAATCACATTTGAGGATGCTACAAACGTTACGGCAGGACATATTATTTCATCGTCATCTTCCCATCCATGAGCTTCCCTTAGGCAAGCTATGGCTATTCTCAGGGCATCTGTCCCACTGTTGACAGCGACTGCAAACATTGACTGGTGCATTGAAGCGAACTTACTTTCAAACTTCTTCAGAAATGGGCCATAAGAAAGTCTTTGAGAGTCAAGGACTTCCTTCACGTATTTTTTTTCGGTTTCACTTATGTCAGCGCAGCCAACTCCTATTTGTTCCTTTACTTTTTCTGCCATATTGTTATCGCTTTAGGGTGTTTATTTATAGTTTGCTAGTCTTTTGGAGCTAAGGCTATAGCACAAATTGCGATGGCATAGCCTAAAAGTGTGAAAATTAGATAAATACTGATTGCAGTCGTTGCATTTATTCCTGCTGCTTCAAACAGGAAATATGCTGCGCCTTCTTTTACACCAAGACCCGATAGTGATATTGGTATTAATGATATTATTATTGTTGCGGAATATATTGAGGCTACCCAAATGAAGGGTATATTCTCGCCAAATGACAGAAGTATGAAGTAGAACGATACTACAGTAATCATCCATTTAAAAAGTGTTAGCGAGGTATTTAATGCTATGAATTCCGGCTTTGAAAATATTTTCTTGATTGCCTTTGCGAATCCTTTGAAAGTTTTAGACTTCTTTCCGAGGATTCTTGATTTGATGAAATTTCTGCCACGCTCAGTTACAAAGAATACTATGGCTAGCATCGAAAACAAAATTGAGCTGAGAATAACTGCAATTAAAACGGTTTGTGAGGAGTAGGCATATATTCCTGCAAGTGATAAAAATACCAGTACTACGAAAGTTATTCCTTTGTCAGCGAGTGAGACTACAATACCCTCGCTTATGCTTGTCCCATATTTTTTTAAATAGTGTATTATCGAAAATTCGCCTATTTTACCCGGTACAAAAAGCCCCACTGACCAAGATGTCAGATAATACCTTTGCAGTTTCCAGAAAGGGACTTTTTTATCAATAGAATTTAGTAAAATATTGATGTTTATTGCCCCTATGAAAATATTTGCGGCAATTGAAGCGAGAGCAACAATAAAATGCCAGGTGTGCATACTTGAAAGTGTCGATATTATTGTAGCAACTCCTATTTTGTAAATAAAAAATCCAAGAAGTGTTGCAGATACAACCAATTTCAATATTAGAAAAGCAGCCTGCCTCATCGTCTATTCATATCTGCTAGGAACCCTAGAGATATTATTTGTATCCCTGTGAGGATTAACAATGCAGAAAGTACGACTCTTGGTATCCCTCCTACTGCACCAGTTTCTATCAAGGTTGCCAAGATGAATATTCCCATAAGAAATCCGATAAGAAATAAGCTTCCTCCAATTATGCCGAAGAATTTTAGTGGCTCATAATCCCTGTACAGTCTGAGAATCGTTATCCATGCCTTAAGCGCATAGTCGAATGGACTTTTCATCAACCTACTTTTGCGTGTTTTTCTGGCTGTAACAGGTACTTCAGTAATTTTAAACTTCATTCTTTCCGCCCGTATAAGTTGTTCATGGGTGTACGTGTAGTTTGAGCTTATCTTCACACTCTCTGCAACCTGCTTTGTGAATGCCCTGAACCCTGTTTGTGCATCTGTTATTTTTTGATTGATTATTTGAGAAATAACACTCGAAAAAGCCATGTTGCCAAAACGGTTCACAAGAGGCATTGCTTCTATTTTACCAATGAATCTTGAACCTAGGACAAGGTCTGCTCCCTTCTCAACTTCTTTTATGAGTAAAGTTATTTCTTCTGCCATGTATTGTCCATCAGCATCGGTGTGAACAATTATGTCTGCTCCGGATTTGATTGCTTCTTCAAGCTCTGTGTTGAATGCTGCTGCGAGGCCGTAATTCTTCGGGTGTGATACCACTCTTGCTCCGGCTTTTCTAGAGATTTCAACTGTTTTGTCAGTGGATCCGTCATCAATTATTTGTATTCCGTAATTGTATCCTCTAAGTTCGCGTTTGACTCCAGAAATGACAGTGCCAATTGTTTTTTCCTCGTTATATGCAGGAATTGTAAC
The DNA here is from genome assembly GCA_038046545.1 of Nanobdellota archaeon. Taxonomy (GTDB): domain Archaea; phylum Nanobdellota; class Nanobdellia; order Woesearchaeales; family JBBSVZ01; genus JBBSVZ01. The sequence continues at coordinate 12,348 of JBBSVZ010000065.1, forward strand.
TAATATTTTGGGCTTTTTTTTTCTTGAAATCATGGTCTCCAGAATCAGTAAACTATTTAAATATGTTTCGTAGAATTTTCGACGATGGGATTACTAACAGTTGCTGTTTTCTTTGTAATGATGTTCGGTTTAGGAGCTCTTGCTCTTGCTCCTGTAAGAAAATCAAGTCTGTCAATCGCATTATTCGTGATGAGTTTGGGTCTTGGTTTATGCACTTTCATAATATTTGCTCTTCTGTTTAATGCACTTAAAATTCCCATTGACTGGAAATTTTTTTTCGGATTTAGCCTGATAGGTATCCTTTATTTTATTTATTGTTACAGGTCAGATTTCAAGGTAAAACTAAATAAAGAAAATTTATTATTCCATGTCGGAGCGTTGGTTATTACTGTTTTCATATTTTTTGTATATCATCAGGGAGCTTTTTCTTATCCTCATCTAGAAGATGATGATTCTTGGGGGCATGCTACAAGCATCAAATATATTCAAGACAAAAAAACACTATTAGAACCTGATAATACCTATTCTACTTTTTCTGAAGTCGGTATTTTTCAGTACATAGATCCTTATCCCCCATCTTATGATGCTTTAATGGCCGTATTGGTGCAAATTGAAGGCAGGATAAATTGGACTCTGAAGTTCTTCAATTCTTTGTTAATATCGTTAAGTTATATTTTCTTTTATTTTTTTGCATCACATTTTTTTGGAGATAACAAGAAAGCTTTCCTGTCGACAATAATCCTTGCTGCCCTTCCGGCATATTTTAGCCATTTCATATGGGCTATTTCACTTTCGTTACCCCTTTATTTCGTTGCATTCTTTGGCTTGGAAAAAATGAGAAAGAATCATTCTTGGTTCATCCCATCGGCAATATCTGTTGCAGCAGCAACTATTATATCACCTACACATAGTTTTTATTTCGGAATTTTTCTTGCTATTTATTTAATTGGAAGGCTTATCTCTGACAAGTCAATACATCTGAAAATCTGGATGGCATGTTTAGTTGGCGGAATAATCCCGATTATTCTCTTGTGGGTTCCGATGCTGATAAGATACAAAAGCTTTTCAAATCTTTTGTCAGGTATAGGGTTTGCATCTCTTTCTGGAACAGGCGACAGGTCATACTCAATTTCAGATTTCCTGCTTACGCGAAGCCAAAACATGATAAATTCTCCCATCGGTTTGGGTATTGCGGCAATTTGTCTTGCTGTTTTAGGCTTGATACTCGTTCTGAGTTATGGCAAAAGGATATTCTCGGAAGAACAAGCATGGGCCCTCATAACAATTGGTTGGCTAGTCCTTACAATATATGCTGTCAATTCAGCTAACCTTCCTTTGCGGCTCTCCTCTTTTAGAACTTGGGTTCTTCTGGCGATTCCAGTTGCCCTTCTGGCCGGGTATGGCTGGGACTGGATTATGAAAATTAAAGGTAATGTTTTTTGGATATTTCTGGTATGCTCATTCACCCTACTTGTCGGTTACAATCAAATTGCATTATCTACAAATAACAACACGGTTTCCAGGATACTTCCTTCAATAAATCCTGTCATATCAATAATTGCGATTCCCTTGCTGTTTGGGATCGGATACATCGGCTCATTGTTATTCAAAGGCATAGGTCTTGATATAAAGAGAGTTCAAATAATAGTCTTTTCAATAATAATTTTTCTATTGTTCTTGACTTCTTTTTCAGCAAAATATGATTTAAATACGACGCCATGGTGGTATGTAGGCTCATTTTTTTATGGAGGTCAGTTTAATCAAAAATCGTATGAAGGTTATATGTCTTTATCATCTCTTCCTCCAGGGAGCAAGATTTTCACATTGACTTATAGGCATGCGCCAAACATAATAGGAATGGATCATTTCACATGCAATTATTGTGATGAGGATATAAAAATGCGTTCACAAATTTCTAACGTTACAAATGAGCAACTTTATAGTTGGCTAAAGAATAGATATGATTATGTGACTCTTGATGCAGATTATGGATTTGTATATGGAGTAGAAAAGGCACAATCAAGAGCTAATGAAATGATTGCTTCTGGAAAATTTCAGATTGTTAAAAACAATGAGAATTTTATACTTTTCAAGGTATTATGAACTGTTTTTGAACTATCTAAATTGTAACCATTAAGCGTAGTTCAAACTTGATAAGATTTAATAAGCACTAGAGATTACTTTTACTGATGGAACAAAAAACCATACCACTATTTAATGTGTTCATGCCAGTAGGAGTGATGGACTCACTAAAAAAAACGCTTTACAGTGGTTATCTTGCACAAGGGCCTCGCGTAGCGGAATTTGAGGAAAAGTTGGGAAAGTTTATTGGCAATCCCCGTGCTTTGACTGTGGATTGTGGCACCCATGCGATACAACTTGCACTTCGCCTAGCTGGTGTTGGTCATGGCGATGAAGTGATTTCTTCACCTTTGACATGTGTCGCGACCAATATGCCTATTTTGGAATCTGGAGCAAAAATAAAATGGTCAGATATTAGGGCTGATACTGGGAATATAGACCCAGATTCAATAGAGTCATTGATTTCGAAAAAAACAAAGGCTATTTTATATGTTCATTGGGCTGGAAACCCGGCGAACATAGACGAAATAAATAGAATTGCAAAAAAGCATAATCTCAAAGTAATCGAGGATGCCGCACATGCATTTGGTGCAGAGTACAAGGGTAATCGTCTGGGCAATCACTCCGATTTCGTTATGTTTTCGTTTCAAGCAATAAAACACCTTACTACAGGAGATGGCGGCTGCCTATTCACTAAAAATGAAGAAGACTTCAAGCGAGGGAGGGCTCTAAGATGGTTCGGTCTGGATAGGAACGCGATAAAGGAAGAATTAAGATGGTA
>JBBSVZ010000066.1:0-1369 GCA_038046545.1 Nanobdellota archaeon
TAAAAACGCTGATTTGCAGCAAGTAACCGGGAATATCATTTATAAGGGATATTCTCTCGAACAGATAGCCCGCCCCATTCGCGGCAAAGGTTTTGTTAAATTCAAAAACAATGCAATTATTTATGAGGGTGAGCAAGCAAAGGATTACTCGGCAATATTTGGCGAACAGCTTTATTGGCTTATTGATACTCATTTCAGAAAAAAGGAAAGGTTGAAACTGTCCGGGATAAAATGCCTTTCTCTTACATTTATAGATAGGGTTGATAGTTATATTCAGCCAGACGGAATAATAAAAAAGGCGTTTGTCGAACAATACAAAAAAGCTTACGAAAACTTTTACGGCAAGGCTGCGGATGCAGCTCAGATTGAAAAGGCACAGGGCTATTATTTCGCCCGTACTGGCAAAGGAGATTTCACAGACAACGAAGGCTCTATGCGCAACAATAAAGAGCTTTACGACCTTATTCTGAAATCCAAAGAAGAGATTCTTTCTCTTGATAATCCAGTTGAATTCATTTTTTCACATTCAGCATTAGGTGTGGGTTGGGACAACCCTAATGTTTTCAACATTGCAACCCTTAATCAAAGTTACAGTGAAATAAAAAAACGTCAGGAGATTGGCAGAGGACTCCGAATATGCGTAAATCAGGATGGGCAACGTGTTTATGACATGCTTGAAACAAAAGAAGGCGGCGAAATAAACCTTCTTACTGTTATTCCAAATGAGACATACGAGACGTTTGTTTCGCAGTATCAGTCTGAAATTGCAGAAATTTATGGAACAATCGAAGCCGGAGCTGAAACACGCAACAATCATAAAGGACAAAAAACAACGGAAAAGCGTTTATCCAGAAATGATGCTCATTTCAATAACCCTTCATTCCGTGAATTCTGGAGGCGGTTGGCACAAAAAACAGAATATCTTGTTTCATTCGACGAAGATAGAATTATTGCAGAATCCATTAAGGCAATTAATGAGATAGTCATTGCAGAACATCAGGTATTGGTTGCGTTTGGCAGGATACAAGGCATTGATGAAAAAGGTATACAAATGCAGGATTACAGAACACAAAACAAGAATCTTAAAACTACCTTTTCATCTATAGACTTGATTGAAGAACTGAGCAAAAATACGGCTTTAGCCTATACTACAGTCTTCAAAATCATACATGGCTTTCAGAATAGAAAGGAGATTGTAAAAAATCCACCTCGGTTTCTTCAAGAAGCAGTTCGGAAAATCCGTAACGTTGAACTGGATGAAATGCTCCGCGCATTAGATTATCGTATTACTGGCGAAACATTTAATATAAACCAGTTTGAACAGTTTATAGTCAAGAATACCGATAGAATCGAACCGACACCAAACAAA
>JBBSVZ010000067.1:0-12510 GCA_038046545.1 Nanobdellota archaeon
CTGGTCGTTGCTCGCAAAATGCCTGATATAGGCGGGCTGGCCTGGATTATTATTCTGCCATGCAATCATAAGATCTCCCGAAAGTTGCTCGTAGGCTACGTCGAAAGACTCGTTCCCCTTGAAAATTGGATTACCGTCAATTAATTTTGAATTACCCCATGAAGTTCCGTCCCAGATTTGCGCGCATATATCACCAGTGGTGTCGAGATCGACTTCAGTTATTTCACTTGAGTTCAGCCTTGATGCGAGCCTGATCCATACTGGCGCCGCAGCACAGCTGTCCGCGAGAAGAGGCTGACCAGAGGGATAGTGCCATCCCGAACCGTTCCATATATTGAATTTTGGTGTTGCAGTATTGTCTGTATAAACAACCATGGCTCGGCTTGTATTTTGCTCATAAGCAATGTCGTATCCTCTTCTTCCTGTGTGGGTCGAACTTACAGAAGTTGTGAACGTGAGGTTATTTTCCCAAGAAATGCCGTCCCACACTTGTCCTTTTATTGACCCAGTTTGGTCGAGAGTAACAAGAACAGCTTCATCTCTGGTTGGCGATGTCCTGACAACTACCCAGTTTGTCGAATTAACAGATTGGTTTATTGTATCGTTATATTCACTTCCCCATACAAAATCTTCATATCTTCTGTACTTTATTATTTCTGGCGATAAGTTGGTGTAATAACCTATGAACGCTTTTCGATTTGGAGTCGGAACGTTTATTGAGATATTCCAAAGGATCGATTGGCCAATATTTCCTGCAAGGTCCGTGCAGTTAATAGACCAATTGAAAACTCCATTTGCGAGCGAATTTGTAATCCTGTTGCTTTCATTACGAGTTATCGAAGTTAATGTATCAGCGATTTGCTCGTTGATTACCAGGCTACAGTTTCCTATCGGATTAGTGTCAGACACGTTGAAATCGAAATCAACACTTGAAGAGCTTGTTTTAAGTGTGTTGTTAGAGGGGGATAGAGATGTCACATTCGGGAAATCTGTATCTATTGTGAATGTGAAATTTGTTTGATTAAAAGCACTGTTTCCTGCACTATCGAAGCAAAGGACATTCCAGAGGTAAGTCCCATTTTGCAAATTTCGAAATGAGAAATTGTTATTTTGCCCGCTTTCTGGTTCAAAATCTGTGTAATTGAGCGCCCAGTTTCCATTAACGGTTGAATACAAGCTGCAGTTCGCGAGCCTGATATCTGTTGGAGTGAAATTGAGAAAACCTGTTGTATCAGGGAAGTAAGTGTCATTAGCGGTGATAAAATCAACAACTGGAGGGGTGTTGTCTACCGTTACTGTAAAGTTAATTGTTGAGAAATTACTATTTCCTGCCGTATCATAGACGAGGACATTCCATTCATAAAATCCTTCTGCGATATTCTTAACTGTTAATGTGTTAAGAGTTCCATTCGTTAGAGTAAAATTAGAAACATTTTGTTCAAATATTCCGGAAGCGTTGATATAAAGTGTCGCGTTCAGTAATTCAACATTGTCGATAGGAACAAATTGGAGAACAAGATTAGTTCCGGAATAATTGCTTGCGTTTAGGGGTGTGACAAGGCTGACGTTTGGCGCATGCGTATCGAGTACCGTGTAAAGTTGGATATCAGTTTGATTCCAATTACCACTTGAGTCATTCGCGAAAAACATCCACCCAACGAGCTTGCCCTGGTATGCGATTATTTGAGATATATTAAATGAATAATTCAGCTCACCTGTGAATAAGAACGCACTGCTGTTAACCCAATCCCCGCTTTGGTTGTCGCTGAATAAGTAATGCGATAGATTAAAATTATCATTCCACGTTGCATTGAACGAAACAAATGAAAATTGAGTGACGGCAGATTCATTTTTTGATGGGTTTGACCAGGACGGAGCTATTAAGTCTGAAACTGTCACAGTCCAGTTTTCAAAAGTCGCAGTGTAATTCCTGTTACCTGCAAATGAGGCATTCACAAAATATTTTCCATACACCGTTGCATTTGAAATATTCGTGTAAGGGCTTGGCCCACTTTGAGATTCCCAAAACGAGAAATTCGAGGATAAAGTTATAGTTTTGTTAATTTGCCCTTCTAGGATTGCCGTGGAGTTCAAAAGTTGATAAACAGTTATAGAAGTATCCCCTCGAGCCGAATTGAGATACAGAGATATGTTTGATTGATTTTTTTGGACTTCGTACAAATAAATTTCTGTTTGGTTTGAGTGCCCTGCAGTGTCGTTTGCATACCATTTGAGATGGTAAATTCCTCCCGCAAGCTCACCGGGGGTAAAGGAATAAACATTCTCTGAAATTGTGGTTGCACTTTGGTTTATAAGAATCCCACTAAAGTTGCTCTCAATCAGGACTGTTTCGATATCGAGATCGTTCCACGTGATGTTGAAAAAATATTGCAATCCTTCGGTGTAAATAGGTGAATTAGAAGGCGATGTAATGTTGTTTGTGAAACTTGGCGGCGTCCTATCAACGAGAAGGGTGAAATTTGCAGACCTGAAGCCGCAATTTGGATCGGGAGTAACGTTGTCACACGCTAGGGTGTTCCAGATATAGCGGGCTTCAGGAAGATTTGTGACATTTATTGAACCGTTGTAAGCATTGCCAATGACTAGTATAGTTTGGTTTGCGTCAAAGTTTCCGCTGAAGTTCGCATAGAGCGTTGCATTCGAGAGTCCCGATAAATCAGAAAGCGTAAAATTAAAAGAAATATCAGATAGATTGAGTTTAGAGTTATTGGCTGGAGAAACAAGGGTTATTTCTGGCCTGGACCTATCCCCTCCTCCGGGCCTGACAACATAGGTGAACAAATCAGTTTGGTTCCTATTTCCTGCTCCGTCAGAAAAGAACACCGTCCAACCTACAATTTTATCGGTTATCGATGTCACCAGTTCCGTTATTGAAACGAGAACTGTTGTTGAGCTTACAGAGTATGAGAAGTTTTGCCAAACTCCAGAGTCGTTCGTTGAATATATGTATTGAACAAGTCCAAGGTTATCCGTTAGTGTGACATTCAGCTGAATATCATCTCCTTGCTTTGGTGTGTCTACTGTCTGATTGGTATTGTTGTCCGACCAAGCGGGGTAAGTTCGGTCGAGAATGAAAGTGTAATTCGCAGGTGCGAAGTCGCAATTCGGAGGGGTGGAAACAGGATAGTCGCAAGCAAGCACATTCCAAATATACTCTCCTTCCAAGAGTCCAGATATATTTATGTAATTGTAAGTGCCGTTCAGCAAAGGTGCAGTTCCGTTAGATTGTTTTAACTCGAATGCTCCCGAGAAATTCCCGTAAACTGAAGCATTGCTTAACGGTGAGCTGTCATTTAGCGTAAAGTTGAAAATCAAAATTGTCTGGATTGAGAAGCCCGTGTGCGGAGGGTAATTGAGCGTTACTTCAGGCGACATTGTATCGCCAATTGTGAAGTTTTGGACATCAGTCTGATTCCAAAAGCCTCTTGAATCGCTGGCGAAAAACATCCAGTAAACAACGACTGCTTCAGCCGCTGTTATTGTGGCGTTGCCGCTTGCAACGTAGTTTCTTCCTGTTATCGGCTGAAAGGTTTGGTTTGTCCAGTCACCGAATTGGTTTATTGAAAAAACGAATCCGGACAAGTTTACAGCGTCAAACCAAGTTGTGTTGAACATTATAGTATCGTTTTGGATTACTGGCGAATCATTTTTTGTCGGATTCGACCATTGCGGGGGGTTGTTGTCTATGAAAATTGTGCTGAGAGATACTGCAAAATTTCCTGCGTAGTCGCTTGCATTCAAAGTTAAGTTGTACTCGCCGTCATTAAAAGTTGTTGTGTCTAGCGAAACATTCCAGAAGCCCTGCATTATTGTATCTTGAACAAGTGACATCTCTGCTAATGCAGTTGAAAAAGTTGTGTTCGCAACAGAATACCTGACGCTTTTAACGCCTGTCAGGGAGTCGTTCGCCGAAGTATTTAGGTAAATAGTGTTGAATATTGCCGAGTTTGCCTGCGGGTATACTGTTCCGACAGTTGGCGATGTCGTATCGACAGACAGAGTATAATTTGCCTGAGCAAATGCGCAGTTGCCAATCCAGTCGCAGACTTGTACATTCCATACGAAATTAACTTGGCTGGGTGTCGAATAATTAATTGTGTTTGTGGTTCCGTTGATGAGAAGATTTGTCCCGTTGTTTTGCCTCTGAGCGAACTCTCCGCCTACGTCGTTCGCCCAAAACGAGGCATTTTTTAGAAGCCCGCCGTCGTTTATGCTGAAGTTATAAGAAATAAACGCGTTCGAAATGTTGGTATTGTTTGCGGGAGCAACAAGAGTTACAGTGGGCGGGTCATTATCATTTATGGAATAATTCAATAGAAGGCTGGAATTTTCAAACCCGTCTCCGCAGGTAATATTAAGAAGATAAGTTCCGTTCTCTATCTCTGCAGGGGTATCAGAAATAATTCCTGTACTCGGGTTAATGCTTACTACGCTTCCATTCACAAAATAAGTCAAAGTGTCGGCCGTGTCTATGTCTGAACAATTTACATCGAAATTGAATGCTTCATTGCTATATGCAGTCATTTCAGAATAAGTTCCGTTAAATAGTGGGGGAGAATTCTTGATGTCGAATGTAAAAATTGAGGTCTGGTTGTTATTATTTGATGAGTCGTTGAAGAAAACCATCCAGGCTATAATTTTGCCTTTGGTATTGTTCACGCTGTTGTTCAGGGTGAGGATGTTTGAAACTTTGAAGTTTTCACCGCTGATATTGACATAAGTTTGGTTTTGCCATGTTCCGCTTTGGTTTGTGCTGAAGATGTATCTAGAAAGGTTGAAATTGTCGAGCAAAGTTACATTTAATTGGATAATCCCGTTAAACCGCGGATGTAAATCCGAAGCATTTGTAGCATTGCCTGACCAGTAAGGGGGGAATGTATCAGTGAACTGGCTGCCAAAATCAAGGCTGGAGTTTAGGGAAGCATTATCGAACGTTATATTTATTGAACCTTTTGCTGAAGTGTTAAAAGAGTAGCAGAGGCGTATAGTGCTATTTTCAAGAAACGCATGTGAATAAAGCTCATTGTCTGTAAAATTGTGCAGCTTAGGTATCGCGGTTATACCCACTGTAGTTGTGGTAATCGAATTGTTCTCAAATCGGATTGTACCATTTATCCCTAAAACTTCTGCTAGGCTAACATTTACTTGAAATGCAGATGAAATATTGCTTGTAAGGTAAAGCCGGGTGGTCGCGTTGCCTGTGGCGAATAAAGTCTGATTGAATCTCGGCCAAAGATAATGGCAGTTCGGCGCAGACCATTGGCCTATTTGGGTTGTAATCCTCAGCTTTGCCGGGTCAGCTTGATAAACAGGCTTTTTATTGCTCAATGAAAAGTTTGAGCTTTCATTCCCTGCAGTGAAATTCCAGAGCTGTTTGAGAGCTTGCAAATAGTATGCAGGGGTCATGTCCGGATAATCATCGTATGTGAAGGCTGCTGTTCTCCCCGCTGCATGTGTCGCTGTTCCGCTGCCGAAATTTGTTGCGCTGCAAGTGCTTCCGTCGAACTTTTCTGCAAGCGCGTTTGCAGGCGCGCTTTGTCCTCTTATGACAACCATCAACTCGTTGCTACGCAGCGAATTTGCAACTTCGACAAATGCCAGGTTGCTGCCGGCGTCGGATGCGCTAGGGCATTGAGTTTCTGATGCGGACCAGGTTCCTGCCGCGCAGTTTGCCTGATTTGTGCAGGTTCCGTAATGGATGAAATTGTTGTTGAGGTTGCCGTAGAATACTGTGCCAATGCCTGTTGTTCCGCGGTAAGAAACGTCAATTATAGGAGAGGTAGACAATTCGACAGACCCATCATAATCAGCTCCGCCGGTTCTTGCGCCCCAAGCAGTACCGCTCCATTCCAGGAGGTTTATGTCTGATGACTGGTCGAGCGAGGCATAAATTATCCTGTTGCTTGTTGGGTCAGAGGACAGCCGGATCCAGCGGATAGTTGCAACGTCTGTTGTCGGGCCACGAAGTCCCGACATTGCCTTTGTAGGATTTAGATAGTAAGTCAGGTTTGTTCCATTCCAGATGTTGTAAATCGGCCCTGTCCACGTCGAGTTTGACCACGCGATTAATGCGCGTCCTGCGATTGACTCGTAAGCGATTGCAAAGTTCCTGTATGTTACAGATAAAGAGTTGTTCTCGATCATTTGGTCAAATATCCAGTTCTTGCCATCCCAGACCTGGAAGCACATGTCACTATTGGCATCGTCGAATATTGCAGAGATTTCGTTTGAGCGCGGCTTCGATGTCATGGAAATCCAGCGTGTTTCTCCTGTACAAAGGTCAGTTCTTACGCTATTCTCAGGACTCCAGCTACTTCCGTCCCATATGCGGTATCTCGGGATTGGGTCAGCATTAAGAGAATATGTGACGATGGCTTTGCCAGATATATCCTCATATGCGACATCAAAGGTTCGGGTACTTGGGTTGGAATTGGATGTTGTAAAAGTGATTAGATTGCCACAGATAGGGTTGCACACTACTGCCGAAACATTTGTGGCAGTATGTGAGAAGATAACTATTTGCTCGTCTTTGTTAGGGTTCGCCCGAACGTTCATTTCGAATATCTGGCTTATTGGAATGCTTAGGTTGCTCGCGACCAGATAGCTTGTACCGTTATAGTCGCTGGAAAATAAGGTTTGAAGGTCAGTTGAGTTTTGATGGAATATTCTTCCTGTCGCCCTGCTGTTGACAGAGCCCGCGTCTGAGGCAAGCATCCAAGTCCTGTTTTCAGAGTAATCGCCTATTTTTGCTGCACCAGCCTCAAACAGGAATGGCCAGATGTCAGGCGGGTCGAAGTGGTAAATGAAAGATTTTTTTTCTCCTTCAGACAGTGATGCATCCCATTTTATCAGCTGTGACTCGGGCATGGAGATTACGTCACCATTTTCGGCTGAAAGGGAAAATCCGGCTGGGACCTCATCTGTAATTGAACCATTGAAAGATTTGAATGCTTTCACCGACAAGTTCATTGTATAGACAGAATAAGGATAAAGTCTGGTCGGGCCATAGCGAGTTATCTGGTAATCAAGCGAATCCTTAGCTGTAAAATTTGAAATAATACTTCGGGTTCCGTCAGAAATATCTGCCGTTAGGTTCATGACATAATTGCCAGAAGTTTCGACTGGAATTGTAAGATAGTAATCTGGAAGTTCAGTTACGCCAAGATAGGAGCATTGGGGCGATGTTTGGATTGAGCCATCGGAAGTCGAGTAATCGACGGTTGAACCGTCTGGTTTTGCCATTGACAATTTTACTGAGGCAGCGCAAACAGTTTTTCCGAGATTGTCCAGAACCGCAATGCCGATAAATGCGTTTTGACCGGGGAGATATTTATCTTTGTCCGGGTTTATTGCGAGGACTCCCCATGTGAAATCTTGTGAGAACGTTTCAGTCACTCCATTTTCTTCAAGAGTCACACCGAGAGTGAACCTGCCCGGCCTAAATGCTTTAGGCCGTTTGATATTTACTGTAACCTCACCCATCTCATCAACAGAGGATTCCACTGAACTCGAAAGGTCTGTGCCTGAATCGCCAATCAGTCTTGCAGTCACTTTCTTTTTTTGACCAAGAACAGCAACTGCTAATGCATCTAATCCCTGCTTCTTTTTTGAAGAATTAGAATTGAACTTGAATTCTGGTGTTTCAGAAGCGAGCAAATCTCTATGCGAAGTTTTGATGTGGAGATTATCCTGTTTATCAGCTGGAAAGACTTTTGAAGTTTCAGGATTAGAAGCGATTACTTTGAATCCTGCCTCGCTTATCTGAATGCCATCCTTTTGCAGAGTGACGATGTATGGACCAATTTTTTGAGGGACAAAATTCACTGATGTTTCTGGTAGCTCAAAATATTTGTAGGCAGCTTCTGAAGTCTTTATCACTAACGAAAGGTTTGGCAAAGCAGGAAGCAAAATCGTTACAGTTTCTCCCAGTACGTACTCCCCTTTTTCGATTGTTAGCTCCGGTTGCTCAGAGGCAACGACCGCCGAGACAACATTATCAACAACCTCGACTTGATGCGTCTCAGTTAGGTTGCCAGTAATTTTGTCAACAGCATTTACTGTGTAATTTCCAACGGCGGTTGGATTGAATTCTACGAAACCTTGTTCAAAATTATTGTAAAAATATCTAAAGTCTTGGAAGGAAATTTCAACAGAAATATTTTGGGGATCATTTATTGTTATTCTCAGCGGATCTCCGATAAAGATTTTTTGCTCTAAACTTAGGATATTAGATTGAGCTTTAGCCGTTGAAGAAAGCATTACACCAAGTACAAAAAAGAGCATTAACGAATTTAGGATTCGCGGTGTTCCGAGAGCTCCCATTACAGTCACTGTTCCCAAAAAAACCATTCATTGACGCTTTTTAAATATTACGTTATACAAAAAGCTATTTTGCCGTCTAAAAAAACATCAATGGTTGCTCTAAGCAGTCATTCACTAAAACAGTCTTTTTTTAGTGCTACTGGTATACATAAAGGCTCATGCAAGTTCCACGTAAATAGTGAGCGTATCAAAGGCGGGGTATTTGTAATCCTTCAAGCCAGGCGGAACTCTTATTTCATAATCATAAGTTCCGTATAATCCTGCGCCGCTTCGGTTTATTTTTGTGATGAATAAAAGGTCTTGGCTGCCATCAAACTCTAACCCGCCATCATCAGAATCCCACATTATGCCAGTAACGAAAAGGGAAGTATTGGTGGTATTAATTATCGGCACATTGTCGTAAGTCCTGTTAAAAATTCTAAAGGTCCCATTCGCGCGAATCTGATCATTTTCTGTAAAAGTCAAGTTTAGCGAATCAGTAAAATTGGTGGTGTTCATCGCAATGTCTGCTTGAAGGAAATCATTGATTGTGCTTACATTGGATAAATCGAATCCCATGGGATGAAGACTCGACCAAACAATTGTGCTTCCTGTTTCAACGAAATAAAGGTTTTGCATTTTAGTTTCCCAGTTAATTACGGTAATATTCAGAAGATTTGCAAGCGCCATCCTTCCCGTTGTATTCCCGTGATAAATCTGCCATGCAGAAACAAATAGAGAGTTGCTCGCCTCGTTGTCGTCTTCATTCACCTCCAAAAATAGATTGTCCCTGTCAACCTTCACAAAAATCCTGTTTAGGCCAACATGCGTGATAAATGAAGCATTTATGGTGACTGATGAATTGCCTACAAATAATGACATAGTTTTGTTTGCAAGAGATTGATAAACAGTATCATTTTGGTAAAACTCAACTATAACATTTGTAGCATTTGTTCCATTGTTGAATATCGATGCATTGACAATTACAGTTGTATTGAAAGCAGGATTTGACGGAAAAAATGTAATATTATTGCTTGAAATCTGAAATTCTGGAATTGCTATTTCAAGAGTGTAATTACTTGAGTTGCCTCGTTGTAATGCTTCGTCCGTGCAATTTACACTCCACGTATGAACGCCGAGAGGAACCCTGATTTGGAGTTTTGTTTCGACTCCGGAAATAGCCGAATAGTTCGTGACATTTGCTTTTCCGTCAATAGTTAAGGTGCAGATTAGCGGAGATGTAAAGTCTTGAGCGATGTAGGAAAAATTCATAAGAAATGTTGTTGTATTTACTGAATTGTTCGAAGGTGTAACCAAGGTTATATTCGGCGGAATAATATCCTGAAGATAAACTTTTATGGAATCCCAATTCTCGCGCTCGAGATTTGATGTGTCTGATGTGCAAATTGTGTAAGCTGAAATCTGGAGCGATCCATTGTGAAGTGCTGTAAGGTTCCAAATCGTCTGGACAGTCTCCCCAAGTGAAATGTCGCCAACAGAATGGTTGTTTGTGTCATTATATGTGAAATTGGCTTTCGACTCGTTTCCGCGAAGAATAAATGTTGTGCAATTCGTGGAACCAAGCGGCCCGATTATAGTGGTATTTACTGTAACGTTGAAAATATCAGAAAGGTTGTATTTTGAGTTATTAAAAGGAAAAATTATTGATACATTTGATTCTCCGCTTCGGTTGTACGAAAGATTAAAGTTAATATTATCCATGTCTCCGCTGAGTGTTTTGTTTCTTCGCCCATAAGCAGTAAGGTTCCAAGCCTCAAAAACAATAAAGTCCCCATCTACACCTACAACAACAACAGAATATCTTCCGCTGAAAGGTCCTGCACCAGTCAAAGCAAGCACAATTTCTGGTGTTACCGACTCATTTATGCGAATAGAAGTCCCTGAAGGAACTTGCGGGGTTCCATTCCAATGAAAAATATAACCTGCAACACCGTGAAGTGATGGAGGAGGCGAGTAGGCTATCGGAATAAGCAGCAGAAAAAGAACCGCCAAAATCAGGCTAGCGAATCTCGACATAGATTATCACTCTGCTCTGGTCAGCTGGCCTGTATTTTCGCAAATTGCTAGGTATTTTTATTTCGAAATCGCAAAGCCCGCACCTGCCGAAAGAGGACTGGTTGACTTCAGAAACAATGTAAAGAGTTTGGGTGCCATTGTAGCTCGTTGAATTTCGCGCATCCCACAGAAGGCCTGTTACAAAATTCGAAGAGTTGGTTGAATTGACTATCGGAACATCAAACACCCCTCTTTTGTAAACTGTAAAGTTTTTTTTCTCCAAGACTTGACCCCCAAAGGTATACGTCCTGTTTAAGGAATCGCTAAAGTTAGTTGAACCCAGCGTATTGTCAGCATCAGTGAAATCATTTATTTCAGTGCCATTGGTCGTGTTAAGCCCAATGGGGTGTAATCCTGCAAAATACGGCAAATCATCGGCGTCTATTGCGAAGATGTTAGTGCCAGTAAAATTGTCTTCAGCCCAAGTATATAACGTTGAATTTAGATGGTCATCTACGACAAGGAGACCAGTTATGTTTCCCGCCCTGATGTCATAGCTCGAGATATTGAACTGCCTGCTGATATTGTTGTTGGACTCATTAACTTCAGGTACAGTATTATTTATGTCAGAGAAAACAGAAATGGTGTGAGTTCCTAGAGTCACATTCCAAAGAACACTGAGATTCACAAACACTCCTACGCTAAGGTTTGGAAGTGTGTAATTTCCGAGCAACGAAGTTCCCGACGGACCGAAATCGTAGAAGTGAACTGTGACGTTAAACGCATCAATGTATCCGGTATTGTGCACAACTGCGCTTACATTTACCAAGTCACCCTCGATAGGGTCAGAAATGTTGAAGGAAAAATTTGAATCGAATAACGCTATGTCTGCTGGCAATACATCGAATCTCCACGTTACGCTTTTATTTGAATTTCCCACATTATCAGCGCAAGTTACATTCCAGTAATGTATTCCAGCAGTTTGGACTGTAATATTTCTTACCTGAAGACTTCCATTGGTTGTGTTTATGTTTGAGTCGACTACGATATCGTCGATCGATAAGTTACATAGGAATGTTGAAGCCAGATTATCATTCGCACTGAAATTCAATTGTACACTTGACGACGAGAAATTAGAAGCGTTTGCTGGTCCCAGTAGATTGATGTTTGGAGGTGTAACATCAACAAAAATGATTATTGTAGTCGAGTTTGCATAATTGTTTGCCATATCTTTTGCTTGCAGAGTCACGTTGCTATAGCCTTCAGGAACTTTTGTTAGAGCCGCTTGTGTTGCTGTGTTGTTGTTTATTGAGCCAGTGGTGTTTGCCGTACTCTCAATAAAGAAAGTGTAGTTTAATGTTGGCGCTAGATTATCAGTTATAATAAACGAAATCTGAGGGCTTTGCGTATTGAACATCGAATTGTTCTGCGTTGTAATGTTAGGGAATGGCGGCACTGTATCAACATAAATTCTCAATGTTGTGGAGTTTCTGGTATTGTTCATCCAGTCTGATCCCTGGACGATAATGTCGTAAGAACCATTTTCGAGTTGGCTCAGGTTGACTGAATTGAGAGAATTATTTGTCGTATTTCCGAACCCGTCTTGAACGGCATTGACGAAAATCCAATAAGAAATATTGATGGAAAGATTATCCGACATATTGAAGTCAATCTGGGGTGTCGAGTCAGTGAACCAAGTGGAGTTTACTGTTATGAATCGCGTGAACGGAGGAGTCAGGTCTATAATGTATCTGAACACTGTTGAATTTTTATAACGGTTGAGTAAGTCTTTCGCCTGGACTTTCACAGAATGTATGCCGTCATTCAAGGTTATGTTTATCAGGGTGCTCAGGTTGTCCTGCGCAAATGAGCTGTTGATTGCAGAATTACCGTCGTAAACTGTGAAATTCACTGTTGAGCCGTTGAAGTCAGCAACTGTGAAGTTGAGTGGTATATTTGTCACAGAGAATATGGAATCGTTTTGCGGGTCGTTTATCCTTGCTATTAATGTGGAGATATTTCTTGTAGCATTATTGTTGGATTCATTCAATTCGCTTATTGTGTTAAATGGATCCGCAGAAACGTAAACTGTGTGGTAACCCTCAGTTATATTCCACAACACCCAGAAAAGCTGTGACGCATTGTTAGGTACTGTTGCAGTCTGGTTGCCAA